>DATAOR010000180.1:0-51482 GCA_036265635.1 Gemmatimonadales bacterium | reverse complement strand
GCCGGCGAACAGCCGAGGCCGCCGGAAGCCGAGCGTGACGCTGGTCCGGTCCGGCGTCTTGCGGTATCGCACCGCCGCCGAGCTCGCGGTGCCCAGCAGGTTGTCCTCCACCAGCCCGATGGTGTAGGCGACTTCCCCGCCGGTGCTGCGGAACCGCCAGTCGGCCTTGGTGCTCCAGCCGTCCTTGGTGAGCACCCGGGCCACCAGCCCGGAATCGGTCCGGACGGTATCGATGACCACCCGGCGGAACACGCCCAGCCCCCGGAGGTTCCGTTCCGATTCCGCCACCCGGGCCGAGTCGTAGGGCTGGCCGGGCTGAAACAGCAGCTCGCGACGGATGGTGGCCGCCCGGGTCTGGATGTGGAGGGCATTGCCCACCCGGGCGATCCAGCCCCGCTCGTCGGGATCGAAGATGTCGCGCCGGTCGAGCACCACGCGCCGGATGGTGTCGCCCGCAGCCGCGCGGCCCGGGGCGGCGGAGTCCGCCGGCACCTGGGCCGCGAGGGGCAATGGCAGGGCGAGCATCGCCAGCAGCGGCAGATGCCGGAACGACAAACGGGCTCCAGTCACGGGGGTGCGAAAGATACCACTCGTCACCCCGGCCCAACCCCGCCGGTCACAGCCCGAGCTCGGCCACGCTGTCGAGCACGCGGTCGGGCGTGACGTCGGCCCGCTGCAGGACGTCGAGGCGGAACTTCCCGGTCCGCACCAGCCAGCCCTGCAGTCCGGCCCGCTGGGCGCCCTGGACGTCGGACCACAGGTCGTCGCCCACCATGACGATCCCGGGGCCCGGGGTGAGCCCGAGCGTCGAGACCGCGGCCTGGAAAAAGGCGGCGCTGGGCTTGCCCGCGACCTCGGCCGGCGTGCCGGCGGCGTACTCCAGCGCCGCCACGAACGGGCCGGCATCGAGGGCCAGCCGATCGCCCTGGCGGAAGTAGCGGTCGCGGGACAGGGCCACCAGGGCGGCGCCGGCCATCAGCTGGTCGAACGCCTCCTGCAGCAGGCCGTAGGTCCAGCGGTCGCCCAGGTCGCCCAGCACCACGGCGTCGGCCGGCCCCCAGGGCCGCTCCGAGGTGCCCCCGAGCAGGCTCACTCCCGCCAGGTCCTCGAGCGCGGCCGGGGGAACGAACGGCGCCACCCGGCTGAGCCCTCGCGCCCGGAGCAGGGTGGCCCCGGCCAGGGTGGCCGTCACGATCTCCTCGGGCCCGGCCACCAGCCCGTAGCCGGCCAGCCGCTCCACCAGCATCCGGCGGGACCGGCTGGTGGTATTGGTGACCAGCCGGAAGGGGGTGCCCCGCTCCCGGAGCCTGGCTAGGGCGGCCGGCGCTCCCGGGACGGCGGCATCCGCCGCGTAGAGGGTCCCGTCGAGATCGAGCAGGTAGGCGGTGGGCGGAGCGGCTGGCATGGTTGTGGCGTCCGGTCCGGAGGGATTATCGTGCACGTCCGTTCACCGAGGCTGTCCAATGCCCATCCTGACCTGGTTCCTCCAGGGCGCCCTGACCGCGCAGCTCGCCGCGGCGCCCTATCCCTTCGCCGTCGGCGAGCGTCTCGAGTACGAGGCCACCCTGGGCGTCATCCCGGTCGGGACCGCGACCATCTCGGTGGACGGGGTCACCCAGGAGCGCGGCCGGCAGGCCTTCGTCTTCGCCGCCAGCGGGGAGGGCCGGCCGCTGGGGATCCGGATGGGGGCGCAGCTCACGTCCTACGTCGGCCAGCAGGGGTTCAACTCGCTCCGGTTCAACCGCCGGGTCTTCCAGGGCGGCTCGGTCGAGGAAGCCCAGTTCCAGATCGTGCCCGACTCGAGCCGGTACCGGGTGGTCGGGGACCCGCGGGACTGGGTGGCGCCCAGCGACCCGCTCGACGAGTTGGCCTTCCTCTACTATCTCCGCACCATCCCGCTCAAGGCCGGCGGCAGCTACAGCATCCCCCGGTACTTCAAGACCGGATACAACCCGGTCCAGGTCCGGGTGGTGGGCCGCGAGGCCCGGCAGCTGCCCGACGGACGGTCGGCCCAGGTGCTCACGCTCGAGGTCACCTCGCGGGGGATGACCATGGGCGTGGCCCTGACCGACGATGCCCGCCGGCTGCCGGTGGAGCTCGATCTGCCCCTGCCGATCGGCCGGATCACGCTGGCGCTGACCCGGGCCGGCTAGTAGCGGCCGAGGTACTCGTCGATCTCCCAGCGGCTCACCTGCAGGTTGTACTGCAGCACCTCGTTGCGCTTGGCCTCGAGGAACCGCTCGGTCAGGTGCTCGCCCAGGGCTGCCTTGACCACTGCATCCTTCTCGAACAGCTCGAGCGCTTCGTGCAGGTCGCGGGGCAGCTCGTCGATCCGGTATTTCCGGCGGTCCCGGAAGCTCATCCGGAAGATGTTGCGGTGGACCGGCTCCCGGGCCTCGAGCTTGTGCTCGACCCCGTCGAGCCCGGCCGCCAGCTGGACGGTGAGCGCCAGGTAGGGATTGCAGGCCGGGTCGGGCATCCGCAGCTCGCACCGGGTGCCCAGCCCTCGTCGGTCGGGGATCCGCACCAGGGGTGAGCGGTTCCGGGTGGACCAGGCCACGTTGCTGGGCGCCTCGTACCCGGGGACCAGCCGCTTGTAGCTGTTGATCAGCGGGTTGGTGATGGCGCAGAAGCCGCGGGCGTGCTGCAGCAGCCCCTCGATGTAGCTCAGCGCCACCTTGCTGAGCTGGTACTCGCCCTTGGGATCGTAGAACGCGTTGTCCTTCCCCCGGAAGAGCGACTGGTGGGTGTGCATCCCGCTGCCGTTGATGCCCTGGATCGGCTTGGGCATGAACGAGGCGAGGTAGCCGTACCGGTTGGCCACGTTCCGCACGATGAACTTGAAGGTGGTCAGGTTGTCCGCGGTGACCAGGGCGTCGGCGTAGCGGAAGTCGATCTCGTGCTGGCCGGCCGCCACCTCGTGGTGGGCCGCCTCGACCTCGAACCCCATCTCCACCAGCTGCTCGACGATGACCCGCCGGATCTCCTCGCCCTTGTCGAGCGGCCCCAGATCGAAGTACGACGCCGAGTCGTGGGTGGCCGTGGTGGGGCTGCCGTCGGGCGCCCGCTCGAACAGGAAGAACTCCGCCTCGCAGCCGGCCATCATGGTGAACCCGAGCTTGCGGGCCCGCTCGAGCTGGCGCTTGAGCGTGGTCCGGGGACAGCCGGCGAACGGCTCCTCATCGGGGGTGTAGATGTCGCACAGCAGGCGGGCCACCCGCCCGCCCTCGTCGTCGTACGGCAGGATCCGGAAGGTGGCCAGGTCGGGCTTGAGCAGCATGTCCGATTCCTCGATCCGGACGAACCCCTCGATCGAGCTGCCGTCGAACATGATCTCGCCGTCGAGCGCCTTGGCGAACTGGCTCCGCGGCACCTCGACGTTCTTGTTGATGCCGGTGATGTCGGTGAACTGGAGCCGGATGAAGTCCACCCCGAACCGCTTGGACACGTCGAGCAGGTCCTGCTTGCCCGCGCCGCTCAAGTCGGTGGGAAAACTCTCGAGGCTCGGCCGCTCGGTCGAGCCGCTCGCGCGCTGCCTGACGTGCGCCATGAAGGCGTCTCCGGATGGTGGTGTCGGGGTGAAAGAAATCGCCGGCCGACCGCCGGGGTAAGGCCTCCCCGCTCACCGGCCGCCGGGGCTCGCCTTTCCCGCCCTCCGGCACCCGGTTACGCTTCTGCCCCCATGACCTCCACCACCTGTCCTGCCTGCGGCAGCCCGGCCGCCGGGAACTTCTGCGCTGCCTGCGGCGCCAGCCTGGTCCCCCGGGCCTGCGGCGCCTGCCGGGCCGACCTGTCGCCCCAGGCACGGTTCTGCCATCGCTGCGGCCGGCCGGTGGACGGGCCCGCCCGGCCGGCCCTGACGGTGCCGCCGCGGGAGCGGACCGCCTGGCTGGTGGCGGGGACGCTGTGCCTGGTGCTGCTGGCCCTCATCGTGTTCAAGGTCATCCGAGAGGCCAGGGCGCCGGTGGCGCCCGACATGGCCAACGCCGGCGCCGCCAGCGCCGACGAGGGGACGGGCACCGCCTCGAGCGGGGGCGGCACTCCGCCCGACATCAGCAACATGTCCCCTCGCGAGCGGTTCGATCGGCTGTTCAACCGGGTCATGCAGGGCGCCGAGCGGGCCGATACCGCGCTGGTGGTCCGGTTCACCCCGATGGCCCTCGGCGCCTACAGCCAGCTGGACTCGGTGGACGCCGACGCCCGCTACCACGCCGCCGTGCTCCGGATGCAGGTGGGCGACTTCCCCGGCGCCCTGGCCCTGGCCGACACCCTGCTGGCCAGGAACCCGGGCCACCTGTTCGGCTACATCATCCGGGGCACCGTCGCCCGAATGCAGCACGACACCACCCGGCAGCGACAGGCGGCGCGCGACTTCCGGGCCCACTTCGCGGCCGAGAGCGCCGCGGGCCGGGCGGAGTACCAGGACCACCAGCCGGCCATCGACGACTTCAAGCAGGCAGCCGAGAAGCCATGACCCGAACCATCCGCGTGGCCCACAGTCCCGATTCCGACGACGCGTTCATGTTCTACGCGCTGGCCGAGGGCAAGATCGACACCGGCGACCTGCGCTACGTCCACGAGCTGTCCGACATCGAGAGCCTCAATCAGCGGGCCCGGCGAGCGGAGCTCGAGGTCACGGCCGTCTCGATCCACGCCTACGCCTACCTCTGGCGCGACTACGCCCTGCTCGGCTCCGGCTCGTCCATGGGCGACGGCTATGGCCCGCGCCTGGTGGCCACCCGGCCCCGGCCGACGGACCCGCGGACCGCGCTCCGGGGCCTCCGGGTCGGCGTGCCCGGCACCCTCACCACCGCCTACCTCGCGCTCCAGCTGTTCCAGCCGCAGGTCGCCGCGGTGGTCATGCCGTTCGACCGGATCGAGGACGCCGTCCACGCCGGCGAGGTCGACGTCGGGTTGCTGATCCACGAGGGGCAGCTCACCTATGCCGACGCCGGGCTCCACCTCTGGGCCGACCTCGGCGCCTGGTGGCTGGAGGAGACCGGGCTGCCGCTGCCGCTGGGTGGAAACGCGGTCCGCCGCGACCTCGGCCGCCAGGTGATCGACCAGATCGCCCGGGACCTCCGGGCCAGCATCGTCTACGGTCTGGAGCACCGGGCCCCGGCCCTGGCGCACGCCAAGCAGTTCAACCGGGGCATCGGGGACGAGCGGACGGATACCTTCGTCGGGATGTACGTCAACCAGTGGACGGTAGATTACGGGCCGCGGGGGCGGGAGGCGGTCCAGACCCTGCTCGATCGGGGCCATGCCGCCGGCATCATCCCCGAGCGCGTCACGGTCGAATTCATCGGCTGAGGACCGGCGCCACCCCGGCGCCGGAAGGTTGGTCCGACGGCGCCGTCCGCTTGCCCCGCCTCCTGACGGTCCCTACCTTCCGGGACCCCCCCGTGCTGCCAGCCGGTTGTCCCGCCAACCGGTTTCGAGCGAAGGAGCCCCGCGTGACGTCGAGCGGCGGACCTGTCACGTTCCTCGTCGTGGACGACGAGGACGCGATTCGGAACTCCCTGCGGAAGTATCTCACCCATCAGGGATACGAGGTGGCGCTGGCGGCCTCCGGCGAAGAGGCGATGGGCGTCCTCGACCGGCAGAAGGTGGCCGGCATCCTGCTGGACGTGAATCTCCCCGGCACCAACGGCATCGATCTGGTGCCCCGGATCCTCGAGCGCGAGCCGGCCGCCGCCATCCTGATGCTCACGGCCGTCAACGACGCCACCTCCGCCGCCCTGTGCCTGCAGCGCGGCGCGCTCGACTATCTGCTCAAGCCGGTCGACCTGGTCCACCTTGGCCGGGCCATCACCCGGGCGCTGGAGCGGCGGCACAGCCAGCTCGAGGGCCGCCAGATCAACCAGTGGCTCGAAGAAGAGCTGGCCTTTCGGGCCGCCGAGCGGCGGACCGGGCGGGCCGACCAGGAGCGGATCTCGGTCGCGACGCTGGAGGCCCTGGTCAACGCGCTCGAGGCCAAGGACCCCTACCTCCGCGGCCACTCGGCCCGGGTGGCCGACCTGTCGGCCAGCGTGGCGGCCCATCTTCGCCGGCCGGACGAGGAGATCGAGGCGATCCGCACGGCCGGCCGGCTGCACGACATCGGCAAGATCGGGATCCGTGACGAGGTCCTCAACAAGCAGGGGCCGCTCACCGACGAGGAGTACGACCACGTCAAGCGCCACGTCCTGGTCGGCTGCCAGATCCTGGCCCCGCTGGTGCACCTGCGCGAGATCATCAGCCTGGTGCGCAGCCATCACGAGCGGTGGGACGGCTTCGGCTACCCCGACCGGCTGGCCGGCGCCGCCATCCCGCTCGGGTCTCGGGTCATCGGCGCCGTCGAGATCTTCGACGCCCTCACCACGGCGCGGGCCTACCAGGAGCCGATGACGCCCGAGGACGCCGTGGAGCGGATGGGGGACCTGGTGGGGACCGCCATCGATCCCACCGTCTACCAGGCGCTGGAAGCGGTCGTCAGCCGGCGCCAGGCCCTGGTCTTCCTGGACGACCTCCCCCGATGACCCGTTCCGCTCAGCCCCGGTGTGCCCCTCCGATCTGACCTCGACCCTGCGGCCGCGGCGGCCCGGTGACTGATGCCTCCGCGGCAGCCCCCCGCGTCCTGGTAGTGGACGACGACCTCACGATCACCCGGCTGGTGCTCCACGTGGTGCGGGCGCGCGGCTTCGGCCCGGCCCGCCATGTCACCACCGGGCGCGAGGCGCTGGAGGCGCTCGACGGCGTAGACATCGTGCTGCTCGACCATCAGCTGCCCGACGCCAACGGGCTCGACCTGCTGGAGACCATCCGGGCCCGGGCCAACCCGCCGACGGTCATCGTGATCACCGCCCACGGCAACGAGACGCTAGCCGCCGCGGCGCTCCGGCTCGGGGCGGATGACTATTTGGCCAAGGACCAGTCGCTGCTCGAGCTGCTGCCCCAGGTGCTGGAACGGGCCCGGCGGAACCGCGAGCTCCGCAAGGCCCTCGCCGCGGCCGAGCGCGACCTGGTCCGGGCCGAGCGGCTGACGGCGATCGGCGAGATGACGGTCACCCTGCACCACAGCATCAACAATCCGCTGATGGCCGCCTCGGCCGATCTCGAGCTGCTGCTGACCGACAGCGAGATGCCCGTCAGCCAGCGCCAGCAGACGCTGCGCGACATCCAGGCCGCGCTGCACCGGATCCGGGACATCGTCCGCCAGATCGGCGCGCTGCGCGACGTCCGGTCCAAGTCGTACCTGCCGGGCATGCGGATGGTCGATCTCGACGCTCCCGCGGCGGATGGCACGAACGCGCCGGCGGCCACCCGGGGCGGCGCCCTGCTGTTCGTGTCCGACGAGGACCTGGCCCGGGTGGTGGGGCTGCTGCTGCGGCACGCCGGCTTCGCGGTCCAGCGCTGCGGCACGCTGGAGCAGCTGCGGCTGGCGGCGGGGAGGCCGGACGTGGCGCTGGTGCTGGTGGTGGGCGGCACCGACGCGGCAGGGGCCCATCCGCTGGCCGGATTCGACCCGCCGGTGGACCGCATCTTCCGGGTGGTGGCCCTGGTCGCGGGTGATGGCGCCGCGGCGAGGGCGGCCGGGGCCGACCGGGTGGTCAGGCTGCCGTTCGATCCGGGCACCTTCACGACGGACATGGTCGAGCTCACCCATTGACGGGGGTCAACCAACGCCGCTTGGCGGGCTCAGGCTCGCGGCAGGTCCACCGGAAGACCGGCGTCCGCCGGAGAAGCGTCGGTGCCCACCGGCTCGCCCAGCCGCTTGGCCTGCTGGTAGCCCATGCCCTGGAGGCGGATGATCCGCTGGCGGATCGGCGGGTGCGAGGCCAGCGTGTCCGCCAGAAAGCCTTCGCGGGCCGCAAGCAGGCCGGGCGCGGGGTCCACGATGCACAGGTGGGCCGCCCCGCGGGTGATGGCGCGGGTGGGCGACGAGGCGGCCTCGAGCTTCTCCAGCGCCGAGGCCAGCGCCAGCGGGTTGCGGGTGAACTGCGCCCCGCTGGCGTCGGCCAGGTACTCGCGCTTCCGGCTCACGGCCATGGCCAGGATCCGCGACACGATCGGCGCCACGATCAGCGTCACCAGCCAGAGCACCAGGACGACGATCGCCACCGGGTTGCCGCCGCCCTTGCCCCGGCTGCCGCCGCTGCTCCCGCTCCCGCCCGCCAGGCGGGCCCCGCGCGACCCGCGGAGCATCCGCCCCATCCCGTCCGACATGAGCGCGATGGCACCCACCATGGCGGCCAGCAGGGTCATCAGCCGGACATCGAGATTCTGGATGTGGGCCATCTCGTGCGCCACCACGCCCTGAAGCTCGTCGCGCGACAGGGTCTGGAGCAGGCCGGTGGTCACCGCGAGGCTGGCCGTGGCCGCGTCGCGGCCGGTGGCGAAGGCGTTGGGATCGTCGTCCGGCACCAGCCAGATCCGCGGCTTCGGCAAGCCGGAGGCGATGGCCATCTCCTCGACCACATTGACCAGCTGCCGCTCCTCCGGCGTGGCCGGGAGGGTGAGCTCGCGGGCGCCGGTGGACCAGAGCACCTGCCGGGGACCGAACCGCCACGAGTACCAGCAGATGCCCCCGGCGCTCAGGCTGGTGACGATGCCCAGCCAGGGGATGACGTGGTGGTACGACCCGGCCGGAGCGTCGGCCGTGAGCAGGCCGAAGGCGAGGTCGCCGCCGAAGCCGACCCAGCCGAAGAAGATGATGAAACCGATGACGAGCCAGGTGGAGCGGCGGCGGTTGGATTCCTGCTGGGCGAAGAGGTTCGCGTCCTCGCTCACGGCGCCGGTTTGGTGCCCGACAGGTCGACCGCGGGTACCGCCCGCTCGGTCTCGTCGGTGATCTGCCAGAGCTCGGCCGGGGTGGCCTGGGCCATCCCGGCCACCAGCATGGTGGGGAACGTCGCCTGGCGGGTGTTGTACTCGGTGACCACGTCGTTGTAGAGCTGCCGGGCGAAGCCGATCTTGTTCTCGGTGCTGGTCAGCTCCTCCTGCAGCTGGGCCACGTTGCCGGTCGCCTTGAGGTCGGGATAGGCCTCGGTCAGGGCGAACAGCCGGCCGAGCGCCTGGGTCAGCTCGCCTTCGGCCTTGGCGGTCTGGGCCACTCCGGTGGCGTTGACGGCCTTGTTGCGGGCAGAGATCACCGCCTCGAGCGTGTTCCGCTCGAAGTCCATCGCCCCCTTGACCGTGTTGACCAGGTTGGGAATGAGGTCGTGCCGGCGCTTGAGTTGGACGTCGATCTGCTTCCAGGCATTGGCCACCCGGTTCTTGAGGGCGATCAGCCCGTTGTACGCGCCGATGAACCAGAACACCACGACCACGACCAGCACCAGCAGGATGATCCCGGCCAGCATGGGCGGCTCCTTGAGCGGGAATTACGGCGTCAGCAGGCCCGCGAGGGCCTGGCGCAAGGCCTCCGCGATGGCGGCCACGTCGCCGTTGAGTCGGATGATGGGATGCTGCTCGTCCACCAGCACCTCGATGCCGGGCGCGACGGCGATCCGCCGGCAGGCGGTGCCGGCCCCGGGCGCGGCCTCCACCGGCGCCAGCCAGCCGAGCACGGCTCGTCCGACGCGACCCCGTCCCGTGCCGGGCGTCTGCAGCAGCGCCAGCCGGTCCGGCCTGGGCAGGGCCGAGCCCAGCACTCCGGCCACCCGGCGCTCGATCAGGTCGCCGGTGAGCCCGGCGAACTCGCGGGTCATGGTCTCGAGGGTGGCGCCTTCCATCTGCCGGAGCTTGATGGCCAGCACCTGCAGCAGGTGGCGATAGGAGTAGACCGCGGCAGTGCCGCGGCCCTCGGGCGGGTTGACCAGGCCGCGGGCGACGTAGAACCGGATGGTCCGTTCGCTGGGACGGGCCCGGGCCGCGGCGTTGACCGGCACCACGCTCGAGGCGTCGAGAATCCCGCCCGCCAGCGCGGTCAGGTCCCGCAGCCCCCAGGGCGCCAGGCCGCGGTACTCGCGCAGGATGGAGAGCGGATCGCCCGGCGGGGAGACCACGCCGGCCGTCATGCGGGACCGTTGCTGGCGCGACCCTCGGACGCGGGGCCTTCGAGGGCCGCCGTGACGGTGCGGCGGAGCAGCTCCAGGGTGAACGGCTTGAGCAGCAGCGGGATCCGGCGCAGTTCCGCCGGCCAGTGGTCCTGCTCGGCGAAGGTGTCGCCGGTCATCAGCACGATCCGGGTTGCCAGGCGGGGCCAGCGCCGGGCCAGGGCCAGAAAGAACGTGTCGCCCCCCATCAGCGGCAGGTGGAGGTCGAGCAGCACCAGGTCCACGTCAGTCTCGTCCAGCACCTGGTAGGCCAGGTGCGCGTCTCCCGCCGAGACGACTTCCCAGCCCATCGCCCGGAGGGCGCGCTCCAGCGTCCGCCGGAGCGCCACCTCGTCATCGACGATCAGGATGCGCGGACTCACGACGCGGCCGCCCGTCGGGCCGGTGTGAAATACCGGTTGGTGACCGTGGCCAGCGCGTCCTCGACCGACAGGGACACCCGGAGCTCCCCGGCGGTGAGCCCGAACACCGCCCGTAGATGCATCTGCAAGGTCTTGGTCTTACTGTAGCCCAGCTTGAGCGCCACGTCCTCGACGGTATAGCCCGGATCCAGCAGCAGCCGGTGGGCGTACAGCAGACGACTCAGCACCATCACCACCCGGGGCGAGGGCAGCCCCACCTTGGTGAACCAGCGCTCGCAGGTGCGCCGGGTGAACCGCGCCCGGTCGGCCAAGGCCGTGACCGTGGGCCCCTCACCCGGCGCGTGGAGCATCGCCTCGAGGGCGGTCCTGAGCTCGCCCGGCAGCTCCCGCAGGATCGGCCCCATGCCTTGAATGACCTGTTGCGAGGCGCTCTGCTCCAGCTCGGCGAGCAGCGCATTCCGGAGTGAGCCGGGGGCATCCTCGAACCGATGGACGACCACCCGCCGGATGCCCGCCCGCCCCAGCTCCAGCAGGACCCCGGCCGTGGCGGGCGCGAGCTCGGTGTAGACCAGGAGCGGAAGCGAGGGGAAGAACTGGCGGAGCTGGCCTATCCCGTGGGTCCTGGGCGTGGTCCCGCCCAGGAACGGATCGACCACGGCCATCTCAACCGGCCGGCCGCGGATGGCCTCGACCGCCTCGGGCCAGGTGGACACAATCTCCCACACGAACCGGTCGGGATCGAGGGCCCGGAGGCGGAAAAGCCGTTCGGCGGGCACGGCGGCGAGGAGGAGATGTCGCAAAACGGCCCCTATTTGTCGCAAAAAAGGCCTAATCCGACCCCACGGCCCCCGGCAGATTGGCTGGGCACCCCCAGCGCACCGTCACACGAAAGGGCACCCCATGTCGCGTACCACGACGCAGTGGCTGGTTTTCGCCTCACTGGCCCTGGCCAGCCTCACGTCTGCGGCCTGCACGCGCACCGATGCAACCGGGCCGTCGGATCAGCCGGCCGCCTCGTTCGAGACCCAAGGGGCGAACAACTAGGCTTCCTGCAGGGCGAATTCCCGAAGCCCGCTCGCCACCTCCTGGATGGCCGGGGGAGGACTGCCGGCCACCGCAGGGGTGGGGTCGGGCTCGGCCTGCGGCGCCCGGGCCAGGTCCGCCAGCGCCCGCTCGAACCGGAAGTACCAGGCGTTGAGCCGGTGCTGCTCGGCGTGATCGCGACCGGCTTCCAGCAGCTCCCGCCCGCGCTCGAACCGGCCGAACCGGGTCAGCCCGATCCCCGACTTGAAATAGAAGTCCGCCAGCATGCTGGGCGGCATCCGGCCCCGGGCGGAGTCCGCCTCGGACCGACGCCGCTGAAACGCCATCCGGTCGCCCAGGGCCGACTCCATGGTCATGAGCTCGAGCACCGCGTTCATGTGGACCATGAAGCTGGTCTTCGACCGGAGCACCAGGTCGAAGGCGGTCCGGGCCGCGTCGTAGGCCCCGATCTCCCGGAGCGCCACACCGAGGTCGCCCAGCATCCGGGTCCGCTGGAGCAGGTCGTCGCTCAGGAGGAACGAGCGATAGATGGCCTGGATGGCCTCCACCCGCCGGCCCTCGTTGGCGAAGACCGAACCCAGGTCGGCGTAGGCCATGGACTCGACTTCGCGGAGGCCCGCCTCCCGAGCCGACCCCGCCACTTCCTCCGCCACCTGTTGCGCCATCGGCAGGTTGCCCTGCCCGCGAAGCACGGCGCCCCGGCCCAGCCGGGCCCGGAGGGTGAGCACTGCGTCGGCCCCGGCCCGCGCGGCCGATTCCGCGGCGCCGTAGCAAGCCGTGGCCGTCGCCCAGCGCGCCAGCAGACGGTTGAGCCGCCCGGCGAACAGCGCCGCCGAGGCGAACTCGCCCGCCGGCACCCCCGCGTTGTGCGTCCGAACCGCCAGCTTCAGCACCTCGAGGGATTCTTCCAGCCGCCCTTCGTGCTCCAGGAAATAGGCGTAGGCCATCAGGCTGAGCCGAAGGCTGGCCAGTGACGAGGAACCGCCGGGAATGGCGTCGGTGATGCCGTGCAGGTGCGCGCTCTCGGGCGCGGTGGCCGGCAGCTCGCGCAGGTGCCGCCGGACGGCGTCCAATTGCCACAGGGTGCCTTCGCGGGCGGCCTCGCTCTCCTCCCGGGTCAGCCATCGATCCACCAGCCGCGAGACCAGGTAGGCCCCCAGGGCGAGTCGGGCGGACACCTCGCGGTCCCGCTCGTGTTCCTCGCGCGCGCGCTCCAGAAACGGCGCGTGTGTCAGCACGTCGGCAGACGGCTCGCTCTCACCGAAGAGTTGCTGCGGCGTGAACAGATCTCGTCCTTCCGTAAGAGGGGGGCGGTTAGCTAGTATCGCCCACCGGCACCAGCCAGGCAAGGGTGCGCAATTTCTCGCAGCCGTCGGCAGGAATCGGCTGCCAGATCCGGGCCGCGGCCAGGCTATCCTCGGCCCATGCGACGCGGCTTTACCCTGATCGAGCTCCTGCTCGTGCTGGCCATTGTGGGCCTCACCACCGGCATCGCCCTGCCCGCCTTCCAACGCCTGAGGGACAGCCTGGCGGTCCAGCAGGCAACCCTGGCCATCGTCTCGGCCCATCGTCGCGCCAGGTTGAGCGCGATCATCCGGAGCCGGCCGCTCGAGCTGACCGTCGCCGCCGACACCCTGGTCATCCGGGAGCGCGGCGGCGGGCTCACCCTCTGGCGAACGCCCGGACCGGCGCTCGACGGCGTGACTCTGACCGGTCCGGCGCGCACCCTGTCGTTCTCGCCCGTGGGCCTGACCGATGGACTGGCCAACGCCACCTTCCGGCTCACCCGGGGCGCGGCCACCCGCGCGGTCGTGGTCTCCCGGCTCGGCCGGCTCCGGATCACGCCGTAACCGCGGGACCTGGCCTGACCGCTAGTACGGCAGGAGCGCGCGGCCCCTCGGCTTGCACGAAGGCTGACGGCACCTTCGGTGAGGGGTCGCGCGCTCGATTCATCTGGCCTACTCTCGGCTCGCCGGGGCAACTCGAGGCCCGGCGCGTCGGACGACTCGCCCTAGCCCACCACCGAAGCTCCCAGCGCCGCGAGCCGCAGGGGAAGCCACCATGACAGCACCAAGGCCCCCGTCAGGCCGTACTTCCGCACCTTGTGCAACAGGGTCGATCGGGAAATCCCCAGCAGGTGGGCGGCCTGGCGCTTGTTGCCGCCGGTGTGCCGCAGCATCAAGGCAATGTGCCGGCGCTCCGCCTCCTCGAGCGGCCCCGGCTCCGCCGGCTCCGCCGGGGCCAGCGCCTCCCGCAGGCGAGCCAGATCCAGCTCGGGCAGCCCGAGATCGAGCAGCAGCGCCTCGAACCCCGGCGCCTCGAGCGCCGTCGCCGCCGCCGCGCCGCTGGGTGCGGCCACCGCGTGATGGCCCGCGGCGCGGAGCATTCCCAGCAGCGCGTCGCGCCGGCCGGGATCACGCTCCAATACGAGGAGATGGATGGGGGGCATGCGAGAGAACCTACAGCAAGTCCCGCCGACCTCAACCGCCGTCCGGTAGGGAAACGGGCTCGATGAAAAAACGGAACGGCCGCCTAGTCGTGGCTAGACGGCCGTCCCACGTATGGACTATCCGAGGTCGGGGCATCGCTGCCGCCGTTCTTCTCCCACCTGCCACCGGTTGGCTGATTCGCCGCTCGGGAGGGCGCGGTGTGGCCTCGTTCTCCATCCCCAGGCCGGATGGCCATCCCACCTGGTTCGTCCATTCGAGCGCTGCGAGTCGGATCGGGTCGCGGACCGACCGTTCGCACTGCACCCCGAGGCGCCAGATCGGAGTGGATGAAGCACGCGACTGGCTTCACCTGTCCCAGCCGGGGTGACCACCAGGATCAACGAGCGCCTGAGCCCTTGGTTGCGTCGGCTCTCTCCCCTGATATCCCGCTTGGACCCGCTCGGCCGGCCGCCACTGTGACTCGGGGTCTCAGCACGTGTCCTGCCCAGCGCGTGGAACTAAAATAGGCACCCGCGATAAACTCGCAAGTGCCTGATTTTATTCGGGTTACGTCACTTGGACTGTGGGAGATGTGGATTGCTAACCCGGCCCGGCCACGCACGCTAGCGGCTCCGTCCACAGAATGTGGAGATGTGAATCCACACCCGCAGCCCGAATCCCCATTCCCACATGGCGGCTCACGGCCTGGCGGCTCACGGCTCCAGCCCTACTTCGATGTAGCGGTAGGTCGGGTCCGGCTCGGTCGAGCCGAACAGGCACCCCGCGTTGCTGGCCGCGAACCAGCCGGCCACCAGCGGGCGAGGGACATCCAGCTGCTGAATGATGGGCCCAAGCCAACGGCGGAGGTGCCGGATCTCGGGAGCGCGCCGGCCCAGGAGGGCCAGCAGCGCACCGGCCCCGGCCGTGGCCCGGAGAAAGTGGGCCAGGGCATGAGCCCGCTGGGTGAACTCGACCGCCTTCACTCCCGGCTCATCGAACAGCACCGCCCCTTCGAACACATCCATCGGGGGCGCGTCGAGCCGGGGCCCGAGATACACGAAGCGCCGGCCTTCGGCCCCCTTGCGCTCGATCACGGCGGCGGCCGTCTCACTGGTCAGCCGGGCGGCCTGAACCTGGTCGTCGTCGAGCAGGATACCTACCGCCCCGGTCCACTCGAGGGCGGCCAGGGCGGTCTCGACCGGGCAGCCCAGGGCGTCGTCGAAGGCCAGCAGGCGGGGAGCCTCGCCGGCCCGGAGCACGAAGTGGGACAGGCCTTCGGCCCGGTCCGTGAAGGTCCGGACTACGAGCGCTTGGGGAGATGTCATATACCGCAATCTAAAGGGGAACTGCCGCTCCGTCAGCGGCGGCGATCACGCGCAATGGCCTCGACACCGTTCGCGGGATACCTTAAAGGCGGTGCTGCTCTTCTGGAGATGCGCATGCACGTGGAGTGGACGACCTATGGCTCGCCGGTGGGCGCACTCACCGTGGTTGAGTGCGAGGCGGGGCCGTTGGTCGTCGAGTTCCCGCACCGGGCCGCCAGCGTGAAATGGGCGGTGCGGCTTCGGTCGGCCATCCCCGAGCTCCACATTGCTCAAGGCCCCTGCCGCGTCACCTCGCTCTGGCTGGACGAGTACTTCGCCGGCAGCGCCCGGCCCTTTCCCTTCCCCGAACACCTGAAGCGCTGGTTCGAGCTATCGCCTGCCCAGGTGGCGGTCTTCAGGACGCTCCGAAAGATCCCCCTGGGCGAGACCCGGTCCTACGAGGACATCGCCCGGGCCACCAGGTTGCATCCTCGGCAGATCGGCTGGCTGGTCTCTGCCAATCACCTCGCCATTCTGATCCCCTGCCACCGGGTCGTGGGCAAGGACGGAACCCTGGTGGGCTACGGTGGGGGGCTGGCCCGAAAGCGCTGGCTGCTCGACCACGAGCTCCGGACGGCCGGAGTGGTGCTCCGCTAGGCCGTATTGACAAATCCCAAACCCGACATGACCTTAGACTATGCTCCGCGAAGTCCATCCCTTGCAATCTTGAGCTGATCGCCGCCGGCCGGACCTTGGGTCCGGGCGGCTTTTTGTTCTATGGGCGCTGTCGCCCGGCGGTGTCGCCCGGCCACGAAGGCCGGGGTTTCCCCGGAGCCTGCGGGCTCCCTTTTCAAGAGGTTGCAACAATGGCGAAGGGCACGGTCAAGTGGTTCAATGATGCAAAGGGATTCGGCTTCATCGCGCAGGACGGCGGCAAGGACGTGTTCGTGCATCACACTGCCATTATCGCCGAGGGGTTCCGCTCGCTGGCCGAGGGTGACAACGTAGAGTTCGAGGTCGTCGAGGGCCCCAAGGGCCTCCAGGCGTCGAACGTCCGCAAGGTCTGACACCCCGGCGCTCCCGCCCTTTCCCGTTTCACCGCAGCGCAATGTTCTCCGAGCCCCCGCCACCGGCGGGGGCCTTCGGTTCCCCGTCACCGAGGTCGCCACCTCCATGATGGCCGCCCGCCTGCTCGCGCTGCTGGTTCTGCTCGGCGCCTCGACCGCGCTGGCCGCTCCGCCCCGCCAGGCCGACAGCACGTCGCTCGAGTTTCACGGGTTCCGCGCCGGCGCCAGCCTGGCCGATCTCGACGCCTTGGTGCGTCGCTACGCCGGCCGCACGCTGCGGTGCGATCGCGCCAAGGCCGATCCTCACGTGAGCGAGTGCCGGGCCGTCGTCAGGCACCCGTCGCTGGGCCCCTCGGTCAACGTCTGGATCTCCGCCATCGACAGCACGGCCGGCGTGATCACCCTGTCGACCACCATGGCGGCGGACCAGCTCGATCGCTGGCGGCAGACCATCGAGCGCCGCTATGGTCGAGTGGACGCGCAGGTGCAGGGCCCCCAATGGATGATGCAGTGGGTCCGCCGGGGCCGAATGATGCGGCTCACCTGGCGGGTCGAGCGGGGCGGCCGGGCCGCCTCCGTCAGCCTGGTGGACGGGCGAGTGCTCGACACCTGGGGACGCACCCGGTCGAAGGGCCGGCGCTGAGGGTGGCTCACCGCAGCCAGACCAGAAAACTCCCCTCCGTCGCCTCCAGCTCGTAGTCCCGAACCGCTACCCCCTGCTCGCGCAGCCCTCGGAGCAGGGTGCGCACGCGGGTCCGGATCGGCGCGCCGCCGCCCCCGCGGCCGCGGCCGGTGATCAGCCTGACTACCCCACCGGGGCGAGCCCGCGCCTGAGTCCGGAGAAACCGTTCCGCGTTGACGGCCGCCTCCCCGACGGTCTGACCGTGGAGGTCGAAGGTGGCTCCAGGGGGTCGGTCGGTCCAGTCGAGCATCTCCGCTTCGCCTCGAGGTGAGTACGTAATTTGCACCCTGCCCTGTCTCGCCGGCTCAGGCTGCTGATCCACCGCCCGGTAAGCCAGCCTTGGCCCCGGTTCGATCGGTCCCGGCAACTGCTTTTCATCCAACTACTTGCGTCTCGCCGTCACAGCCCCGGAGCGGGTCTTGGCATTGTTCGAGCGTTTGAGGCTATTTGCGCCCCGCCGCGGCGCCCTGCTCGCCACCTGGGTCGCCGCGAGCCTGACCCTCGGAGGCTGCCGGCCGAGCCAGGACGACGTCGTCCGGATCGGCGTGGCCGGCTCGTTCAACGATCCGATCGGTCTCCCCATGAAGCAGGCGGCACTGCTCGCCATGGAAGAGATCAACGCGGCAGGCGGCGTCGGCGGCAAGCGGCTCGACCTGGTCGTCCGGGACGACTTCGGCGACCCAGATTCGGCCGTGTTCGTGGCCACCGATCTCTACCATTCCAAGGTATCGGCCGTCGTCGGCCACCTGTTCTCCGGACTCACGCTCGCGGCCGCCCCGGTCTACAACGGGGGCGACGACCCGGTGGCCGCCGTCAGCCCATCGTCGTCCTCGCCCGAGATCACCGACGCCGGGGACTTTACCTTTCGCGTCTGCCCCAGCGACCTGGCCCACGGGCAATCCCTGGCCCACTGGGTCCGCGACCGGCTTCATCTCTCCCGCGGCGCGGTCCTCTACCTCAACGACCTGTACGGGCGCGGCATCCGGCAGACGTTCGTGACCGAGTTTACCCGCCTGGGGGGCGAGCTCGAGGCGGTTGACCCCTACCTGGGCGACCGCCCCGACGTGGGGCCCTATCTCGACCGGCTGACCCATAGCCCCCGACCCGAGTTCATCATCGTGGCGGGGAACCGGGGCGAGGCGGAGGAGATTCTCCGCCAGGCGCGGAAGCGCGGCCTGACGATGCCGGTGCTGGGCGGCGACGGCCTCGAAGGGATCGAGGAAGCCGGGGCCCTCGCCGAGGGCGTCTACCTCAGCTCGCCCTATTTCCCCTCGATTCCGAGCGCCGCCAACCGGCGTTTCGTTCAGGCCTTCAAGCGGAAGTACGGCGCGGTCCCCAACCAGCCCGCCGCGGCCACCTACGACGCGATCTTCCTGCTCCGGAACGTGATCGCCCACGCGGGCACCGGCCGGGCGGAGGTCCGACGGGCGCTGGCGATGGTGGGCTCGGTGACACCACCGTTCGACGGAGTAACCGGCACGGTGTCGTTCGACGCCAATGGCGACGTGCCCAATCAGAACGTGTACATCGGGCAGGTCCAGCACGGGGCCGTCACCGTCCTCGACGGGGCCGAAGAGACGGTGGTGGGCTCGCGATGATGCTGTTCCGAAGCCTCCGCCGCCGGGTCATTGCCGGCATGCTGCTGCTGGTCGCGCTGGTGTTCGCCATCGCGCTCCTCGGCGTCAACTCGATCCGGGCGCTGGACCAGAGCGTCAGTTACGAAGTCACTCAAGTGCTCGAGCGGACCGACCTGGGCAACGGCCTGGTGTCATCGGTGGCCGCCGAAATCCGCTCGTCGGAGCAGTACCTGGTTCGGCCCGACAACCGGCTGCGGACCGCGATGATCGAACAGGGCGACTCGGCCTACGCCTACCAGCGGCGCTATCGCTCGCTCGACGCGCTGGCCACCTCGGACCGCTTCATCGTCAATCGCATCGCCGCCACCCAGGCCGAGATCGAGGTGGCCTACGGTCTGGCCCACGCGCTGGTCGACGTCGGCCGGGCCGACGAGGCCCGCCGGATGGCCGACCGCGCCCGCGCGCCGGCGGACACCATGCTCAGCGACGTCAGGGCACTGGGGCTGGCCCAGAGCAGCCGGTCGATGGCGCGGGCCGAAGCGCTGCGGGCCCAGGCCGCGCGGCGGCGCAACGCGCTGTGGGGACTGTTCCTGGTCTCGCTCCTGCTGGGCTCGCTGACCTCCTTCTGGACCGTCCGCTCGGTCGACCGCCCGCTCAGCCAGCTGATCGGCGCCGCCGAACGCTTCGGCGGCGGCGACTTGAGGCCGATCCAGCTGGGTGGCGGCATGCCGACGGAGATCGAGCGGCTGGCCAGCGCCATGGACGACATGGGCGGCCGGCTGCGCGGCGTCGTGGTCTCGGTCGTCAGCGAGGCCAGTCAGATCGGCAACAGCGCCAGCGACTTCAGCGCCATGAGCGAGGAGCTCGCTGCCAGCAGCGGCGAGATCTCCACCGCCATGGTCAAGATCGCGGCCAGTGCCGAGCAGCAGGTCAGCGGGATGGAAAAGGCCGACGCCCTGCTGGTGAGCCTCCGGGAGATCGCCGATGCCAATGCCCGCGCCTCCAGCAGGGTGGCCGAGCTGGGCGACCGGATCCAGGAGTTGTCCGCCCGCCACCGGGGGGACGTCGCCGCCGCTGGGCAGACCCTGCTTGGCGTCCGCGAGGTGGTCCGGGCGTCGGCCGAGCAGGTCCAGGAGCTGGCCCGGCTGTCGGAGCCGATCACGGCGTTCATCGACCTCATCAAGCAGATCTCGTCCCAGACCAACCTGCTCGCGCTCAACGCGGCCATCGAGGCGGCCCGGGCGGGCGAGCACGGTCGCGGCTTCGCCGTGGTGGCCGAAGAGGTTCGCCGGCTGGCCGACTCCAGCGCCGCCGCCGCCGAAGACGTCGCCAAGACTGTGCGCCACATCCGGAACCAGGTACACCAGGTCGCGGGCACGATGGAGGTCGGCTCGACCAAGGTGCAGGGGATCGAAGGGGTGGCGGTGGCGGCCGCCCGCGCGCTGGAGGAGATCTCGCGCGCCGTGGCGGAAGTGCACGACGCCGCCGAGCTGGTGGCGCGCGAGGTGGCCGCCAACCAGGCCATCGTCGAGCAGCTGGGCCTGCGTACCCGTGAGGTCAGTCAGAGCGCCGGCGAGCATGCCTCGGCCAGCGAAGAGGTCACGGCCGCGGCCGGCCAGCAGACCGCCAGTACCGAGGAGATGGCCGCGGCCGCGGGCGACCTGCTCCAGGGCGCCACTCGGCTCACCGCCTTGATGCAGGAGTTCAAGACATGAGGCGGCCTCCCGGATACGACGACGCCCACCCGCTTCGGGTGGGCGTGCGACTGCCGAGGTGGTCGGTCCGGGGCTAGCGCTTCTTGGCCTTGGTCGGCTTCTTCGGCTTCTTCACGGCCTTGACGGTCTTGCCCTTGGCGCGGGCCTTGGCCTTGAGGGTGCGCTCCCGCTCCGCCGCCTTGTCGATCCGCCGCTGCTCGGCGGCATGGACCTCGGCCAGCAGTCTATCGCCTTCGTCCTGACCGAGCAGACCGCGCCGAGTCGCGTACTTGACCAGCTCGTCCGCGTCCTGGACGTTGAAGTCGGCCAGCCGGGCACCGGCCCGGATCACGTTGCCCAAGGCGTCGGCCACGGGGCTCCGGAGCACGTTGGCAATGCCGGGCAACGTTTCCAGCAAGGTCGAGATCTGCGAGCCCCCGAGTTCCGACACCACGCCTCCTCCTTACCCCTGCGGTTTACCACTTTGATGTATCCCGGCTCGGCCCGAATCTTCGCACGGTGGCGGCGCGTTCGCTAGTAGTCAATACGTATACTACTAACACATTTGTGACATATCAAGGCAAAGCCCGCCGACGATTCCGGCGGGCTCCGCAGAGATATCTGCTTGTCAAGCCATGACATAGCTACTTGATTGTCAGCGAGCCCCGCATGTCATAGGCGCGATGGGGCAGGCAGTAGAAGCGATAGGTACCCGGCGGTACCTGGGGCACCACCAGCCTGTAGGAGGAGCCCGCCGCGGTCAGCAGTGGACTGCTCAGGTCCCCGGAGCGGCCCGTCAGGGCGTTGTTGAACGCGCCCCGGACGCCGGCCGACATCCCCTCGCCCTCGAACACCACGCTGTGCGGCGATCCGCTCACCACCTGGAACACGATGACGTCGTTCGGAGCGGCCACCACCTGGGCCGGCTCGAATCGATAGACTTGGTTCTTGGTGTTGGTAATCAGGCGGACCACATGGGTCGCCTGCGCTCCGGCCGAGCGCGTCCCGAGCAGCGACACCATGCTCAAGACCAACAACGACTTGACGGCACGCACGTGTGAGTCCCCTCTCGCAAGAATCGCGCAGACCTTTGCACGACCGGAAGGCTTCGGTACATTGTGAAGGAAGGTGGGGTAGCTACATCCGTGCCACCAAACCCCGCCGGAAGGGCCGACTGTGGGACGTCGGGGCATTAAGGAGTACCGCGCGCCGGAAGCGCTGATTCTGATCGCCGCAGATCGGGACCAGAAACCGCTGGTTTGTCCCTCCTGCAGTTCCCCTCAGGTCGAACGGACGCCGATCAGGTCCTCATCCGAGGACGCCCAAGGCGGGCGGGTGACCCTGCATTGCTCGGCCTGCGGCCGCACGGCGGCCTATATCGCCCGCACCCTGAGCCCTTCCGCCATGCCGGAATCGCCCCGCCACGTCTGATCGCCAGCCGGTGCTCGATTACTGGGGCTGGGTGAAGATCCGCCCCCAACGCACCGCGGTGAGAAACGGCAACGACTTCCAGCTGTTCTGGTCATAGCTGAAGTAGACCACCAGGGGACGGCCCCGGACGTTGGTCCTCGGCAGGAAGCCCCAGTACCGCCCGTCGTACGAGCTGTCCCGGTTGTCCCCCATCATGAAGAACGAGTCGGCCGGGACCACGATCGGCCCCCAGTCCTGCAGGTCCGGCTGGTAGCTGGCCGTGTCGCGCCGGGCCAGATGAGGAACCTGCCACTCGCGCATCTTGGCCCGCTGCACCGGGTCCTCGCTGCGGTGCGGGTCGCCGTGGAGGGCGTACGGCTCGTCGACCCGCTGTCCGTTGCGGTACAGCTGGCCGGCTTCCATGGACAGCGTGTCGCCGGGAATCCCGATCAGCCGCTTGACCACCTTGAGGCCTTCCTCCTCGACCGAGTCGAACACCAGGATGTCGTTGCGGCGCGGCTCGCGCACCGCCGGCAGCCGGGTGTGGATCAGCGGGACCTCCGCGCCGTACAGCGCCTTGTTCACGAACAGGAAGTCGCCGATCAGCAGGGTGTTCTCCATGCTGCCGGAGGGAATCCGGAATGCCTCGACCAGGAAGGTGCGGAGGAGGAACCACACCAGCAGGGCGACGACGATCGACTTGGTCCACTCCCACGCCCAGATGACGGCGGAGCGCGCCGGACCGGCGGGTGCAGGAGAACCGGAAGGGGAAGCGCTGGGGCTCGTGGAGCGAGCGGTCATGCCGAGGTCCGGGAAAAAGGAACGTTCAAGTATAACCGAATGGCGGATCAGATCCCGTCGCGGAGCGTGGTCAGCACCTGCTCGGGGTGGCGCTCGGCGTTGGCCACCCGGGCCCAGTGGTGCCGCAACCGGCCGTCCGGCCCGATCCAGACGGTGGACCGGATCACGCCGACCTTCTTCACCCCGTACATCGTCTTCTCGCCGTAGGCACCATAGGCGGTCATGACCCGATGGTCGGGATCGGACAGCAGGGGGAACGGCAACCGGTACTTGGACGCGAATCTGGCATGCGACGCCGCGTCGTCCGCCGACACTCCGAGCACCGCGACGCCGAGGTCCTGGAGCTCGCGCCAGGCGTCACGGAAGCCGCAGGCCTCCTTGGTGCACCCGGGCGTGTCGTCCTTGGGATAGAAGTAGAGCACCAGCTGACGGCCGGCGAAGTCGGTCAGGGAGACCGGGCGGCCTTCGCCGTCCGTCAGGGTGAACGCCGGGGCAGGGCTGCCGGGCTCGAGCATCAGTGTGCGTCCTCGAAGGGAAAGGGCACCAGGTCGGCGGCGACCGCGACCGGGCGTGGTACCCGCACAACCGGGTAGTCCGCGTGGGGCTGGAGCTCCCGGTCGAGCAGGTTCCATGTGGCCAGCCCGTCCTCGGAGGCGGGCTCCAGCAGGTAGGCGGCCAGCAGGCCGAGGGGCTGGTCGGTCGCGACCAGAAACCAGCCGGGGCCGGCGGTGAGCGGTACGGCCGCCGCCCAACGCCCTTCGACGGTCACCGGCCGATGGCCCTCGAACAGGGGTTGCAGGACTGCCGTATCCACCCCGAATCGCTCGGCCGGGCCGGTCCAGGATTGGCGCAGCCGGGCGACGAGGATCCCCTGACGCCGCAGCAGGACCGCCAGATCACCGAAGCGGGCCGGCAGCAGATAGGCCGCCGGCAGGGCCTCGCGACGCGCCGCCACGAAATGGTCGAACACCGGCATCCGGACGGTGCGGTAGACGCCACTCCGAATCCGGCGGGCGTAGCCGCCGTTGCCTTCGCCCGCCGGCCGGGTCAGCTCGGCCACGACGTCGCCCGGGGTGGCCGGACCCAGCACCGAGCGCACCGTCACCGAGTCCGCCTCCTGGCGCCGCGACGCCTCGACTGCCGCCAGCACCGCGGCCCGATGCTCGGCCACGTCGCTCAGGACCTCGTGGACGAAGTCGTAGGTGGCCCGGACCCGGGTCCGGAAGTCCGCGTAGCTGTAGCCCTCGCTCAGCACCGCCATCTTGCCGCGCAGTCCCATCCAGTTGGTGCCGAACCGCGGCCGGGCGTCGTAGGTCTCCCAGCCCTGCGCCAACGAGTCCGGATCCTGATTGCGGAAGTTGCCGTAGCCGAACACGGCCGTGGCGTGACGCGTCCTCATCCGCTCACGGACCTCCGGCAGAAGCCGGTCGCGGACCCAGTCGCGGGCCGAGTTGCCGTTGGGGTTGAGGCCCGGGGCATAGGTCAGCGCGTAGCCGTGATAGCTGCCGTTGGTGGTGTGGAGGTCGAGAAAGACGTCGGGGTCCCACGCCTCGATCAGGGCCGCGGCGCCCCTGGTCTCAGGCGCCTCCATCTTGACGTAGTCGCGGTTGAGGTTGAGACCTTGGCCGTTGAGGTTGCGGCCCACCACGATGGGCCCGTTCTGGCCTGGGCGGTTGGTGTCGCCGGGGGCCCAGTGATCGTTGCCGTCCGTGTTGTAGATCGGCACCACAATCAGGACCAGGCTGTCCAGCAACGGGCGAAGCGGGCCCCGAGTGAGGTCGCGCAGGAGCATCTGCGCCGCTTCCTTGCCCTCGACTTCGCCGGCATGGATGTTGGCCTGGAGCCACACGACCGGCTTCCCGGTCCGGTGCGCCTCGCCCGCTCCGCCCACCAGCGGGCGGGCCGCCAGGACCCAGGGGATCCGGCGCCCTTCCACGCTGATCCCCAGAGTGCCGACCCGGATCCCGGCGCCGGCCCGCTGGAGCGAGTCGAGAAAGGCCAGCACGTCGGCGTGGGACGAGGTTTCGCGATAGCCGGTGCGCTCGGCGCGGGTGACCTGGGCGCCAGCCGGGCGAAGGACCGCCATCGAGGCCAGCAACGCGAGTCCGGCGGCGCGTCTGGCCGGCCGGACGGGTCCGCCCCTCACGCCGCCAAGGGTCGCGGCGCGCCGGGACGGCCGCGGGCGAATCAGCTCTCCTGCAGGCGGACCGGCACCCGGTCCACCACCTTGGGGTTCACCGGCGCTCCCTCGCCCAGCCGCTCCTGGCCGCCGACCACGACCTGCTCCCGCGGCTCGACCCCGCTCCGGGCCTCGACGAACCCGGGCGTGCGCACGCCGATATCGACCTGGCGGCGTGTCGCCTTGCCCTGATTCACCACCCAGACGAAGGTCGAGCCCTGCAGCGCCACGATGGCGTCCTCCGGAATGACGATGGCATTGGGCCGGACCGCGGTGGCCAGCCGGGCCTCGATGAACATGCCCGACTGGAGCACCCGCTTCGGGTTGGCCGTCACCGCCTTGACCATGATGGTGCGCCCGGGAAGTTGCACCACCGGATCGACGAAGTCCACGCGGCCGGCGAATTCCTGCCCCTGGAGCGCCGCCACCCGAAAGGTCACCTGCTGGCCGGGCTTGAGCCGGTCGGCATAGCGCTCGGGCACCTGAAACACGGCCCGTTGCGGGCTCACGGTCTGGAGGGTGACCAGCCGGCTGTCCGTCTTGACGTAGTCGCCCAGGCTGACGAAACGCTGGCCCACCACGCCCGCGAACGGGGCCCGCACCGTGGTCCGGGCCAGCCGCACCTTGAGCAGAGCCACCGCGGCCTCGTTGCCGCGCGCGGTGGCCTCGGCCCGCTCGAGCTCGGACTGGGACGAGGCCCGTTGAACCAGCAGGTCCTTGGTCCGCACCAGCGACTGCCGGGCCAAGTCGCGGTCGGCCTCGGCCCGGGCCACCTGGGCCCGCAGCTCGGCGTCGTCCACCTTGAACAGGGGGGTACCGGCCGCGACGAAGGCGCCTTCGCGCACCAGGATCTGGGCGATCCGCCCCTCCACTTCGGGCCGGAGCTCGATCGACTGCATCGCCTCGATCTGGCCGGTAGCGAGGATCGCGTCCACCACGGTATCAGTCCGGGCGACCGCCACCTCCACCGGCATGGCCGGCGGCCCGCCGGTCCCTGGGCCGGCACCGTCGGGCTTGTCCGAGGAAGCGGCCTGGTTGCACGCCGCCAGTGTCAGGCAGCCGAAGGCGAGTGACGGCGTCAGCGCCCTGGCCCATGCATAGATCGGTCTCACGACTGGTCCCCGTTGGTGAAGAGTCGGCGTCCCAGAATGGCCTCGAGCCCGGCCAGCGCCAGCCGGGCGGCATAGCGGGACTGCACCAGGTCGGCCTCCGACTGGGTCAGTCGGAGCTGCGCGTCCAGCACGTCCAGGATGGTGGTCGAGCCGGCCCGATAGCGTGAGTCCTGGACCCGGTAGTTCTCCCGGGCGACGACGACGCCGGTCTGCGACAGCGCGGTAGTGGCCCGCGCGGTCGCATAGGCCTCCACCGCGGCGGTGACGTCGGGACGCGCGGCCCGCTCGAGGTCGCTCCGGATGGCGCGGGCGACGTCGCGGTTGACCCGGGCCTGGCTGACGGCGATCTCCCGCCGGCCGTCGTTCCAGATCGGCAGCGACACCGTCAGGGCGAGGGAGTTCACGGTCCGCGCGCTGGGGAAGAAGCTGTCGTCGAATCGGAGGTGCGTCCCGGTGAGCGTCACCTGGGGCAGGTACTGCCCGCGGATGCCCCTGAGGAAGGCCGAGGCGGCGCGCTCGCTGGCGCGGGCGGCCCGGTATTGCGGGCCCTGGCCCAGGGCGACCTGGACGGCCTGGTCCGCGCTCAGCGGCAGCTCGGGGGCCGCCGCGGTGTCCACCGGCTCGGCGTCCACCGGTCCCGGCTCGCCGATCCGGCGACCCAGCTGCAACCGGGAGACCCGCAACGCCGCGTCCCGCCGGAGCTGGTCGGTCCGCGCCTGGGTCAGCTCGAGCACCAGCTGGAGCGAATCGCTCTGGACCGCCGCGCCCGAGACCACCCGGGCCCGGGCCACGGCCAGGCCGGCTTCGGCCCGGCGGGCGCGGTCGGCGGCCACGCGCGACAGCTCCTGGTTCTGGAGCACCGCGTAGTAGTCCGACTCCACCTGGAGCGCGGTGCGGAACCGCTGCTCCAGCTCGGTCGCCTCGGCGCCTTCGAGCTCGGCCCGGGTCCGGCCCAGGTCGGTGAACTTCCGGGCGTTGAACAGGTCGTACTGCGCCACCAGGCTGGCATTGACGGCTTCGGCCTGGTTGCGGCCGGTGCCGACGTTGAAGAACTCGGTCGAGTACTTGGTGGCGTCGAGCGAGGCCGAGAGCGAGGGCAGCACCAGGGTCAACAGCGCGGCCCGTCGTCCCCATTCGGCGTTGTCCACCTGGCCCATCGCCTGGACGTAGTTGGGATCGAGTCGGGTCGCCCGGGTGATCGCCTGGGCCAGGGTCACCCGCGGCACCGCGTCGCCGGACCGGGCCGGATCAGGAGTGGCCGGGCCGGATGCGGGCGGGGACGACACCGTGACTTGGAGCGCCAGCAGCAGGCCGACGATCACTCGGCCTCCGCGGGCATCAGCGTCTGCGGCTGGCGGGCGCGGCCGCGGAGACGGGCCAGCAGCCCGTCGAAGATGACGTACACCGCCGGCACCACGAACAACGTGAGCAGGGTCGAGAACACCAAGCCACCCACGATGGCGAAGCCGAGTGGCCGGCGGCTGAGCGAGCCGGCGCCGAGGCCGAGCGCGATGGGCAGCGCACCCATCACCGTCGCGACCGAGGTCATCAGGATCGGCCGGAGCCGGATCCGGCCGGCCTCCTGGGCCGCGTCGATCGTGGGCATGCCGCGTTCCCGGAGCTGGTTGATGTACTCCACCAGCAGGATCGAGTTCTTGGTCACCAGTCCGATCAGGAGGATCATCCCGATCTGGCTGTACACGTTGATGGTCGAGCCGGCCACCTTGAGGGTGAACAGGGCCCCGGTGACCGCGAGCGGAACCGACAGCAGCACGGTGAACGGGTGGACCAGCGACTCGAACTGGCTGGCCAGCACCATGAAGACCACCACCAGCGCCAGCACGAAGGCGAAGTAGAGCGAGGTGCCGCTCTCCTCCAGCTCCCGCGACTCGCCGGCCAGGGCGGTACTGCTGCCCCGGGGCAAGACTTCCTGGGCGATCCGCTCGAGCGAATCCAGCGCCTCGCCCAGGGTGAAGCCGGGGGTGAGGCTGGCCGTGATGGTCGAGGCCCGGACCCGGTTGAAGTGGTTGAGCTCGCGAGGGCCAACGCCCTCCTTCACCTGCGCCAGCGCCTCGAGCTTGACCAGCGAGGCGTCGCGGCCCCGGAGGTAGAGGCCGGTCATGTCGCTGGGGGTGGCCCGGGCCCTCGGATCGAGCTGGACGATCACGTCGTACTGCTTGTTGTTCCGGGTGAAGGTGCTGGTCTTGCTGCCGCCCAGCAGCACCTGGAGCGTGGTGGCCACGTCCCCCACCGGCACGCCGAGATCCTCGGCCCGGTCGCGGTCGAAGTTGACCTCGAGCTGCGGCTTGTTGATCCGGAGGTCGCTGTCCACGTTGACCAGGCCCTTGATCTGCCGGGCCCGGGCCAGCAGGGTGTCGTTGCCCCGGCTGAGCGAGTCGAAGTCGGGATGCTGGATCACGAAGTTGACCGGGTTGCCGAAGCCGAAGGCCGGCGGGTTGCTGGCGAAGACGAACACGCCCGGGATCTGGAAGAACTGGGCCTGGACCTCGTTGATGATGTCCTGCACCGGCCGGGTCCGCTTCGACCAGTCGTCCAGGTTGGTGAAGATCATCCCCCGGCTCACGCCGTCACCCAGGTTCACCACGCTGAAGTAGCTTTCCACGCCCTTGGTCTTCCCCAGGATGGCCTCGGCCTGTCGCTGATAGCCGTCGGTGTAGGCCAGCGACGAGCCCTCCGGAGCAATCACGAAGTTGAAGAACCAGCCCCGGTCCTCGGGGGGCACGAACTCGCGCTTGAGCGTGCCGAACACCACCACGGCGCCGGCGGTCACCGCCGCGGCCATCACCACGACCACCAGCCGGTGCCGGAGTGCCAGCCGAAGCGCCCGGGCGTAACCGGAGGCCAGCCCGTTGAAGCCGCTTTCCAGGATCCGGTACAGCCTGCCGTGACGAGGCGGCACCCGAAGGATCTTGGCGCAAAGCATCGGCGTGAGCGTCAGGGCGACGAAGCCGGAGATGATCACCGAGCCGGCCACGGCGATGCCGAACTCGTTGAACAGCCGTCCGGTCGAGCCGGTGAGGAAGGCGAGCGGGGTGAACACCGCCACCAGGGCCACCGTGGTGGCCAGCACGGCGAATCCGATCTCGCGGGTGCCGTTGATCGCGGCGACCTCGGGCGACTCGTGCAGCTCCTCCTGGTGGCGGTAGGCGTTCTCCAGCACGATGATGGCGTCGTCCACCACGATGCCGATCGCCAGGGTGAGCGCCAGCAGGGTGAAGTTGTTGATCGAGAAGCCCATGAAGTACATGATCGCGAACGCGGCCACGATCGAGGTGGGGATGGCGAGACCGGGGATGAGCGTCGCCCGCAGGTTCCGCAGAAAGAGGAAGATGATGACCACGACCAGGCCGGCCGCGATCATCAGCGTCTCTTCGGCCTCCTGGATCGAGCGCTTGACGAAGATCGACTGGTCGAACGCGGTATTGATGTGCACGCCGGGGGGCAGCGACTGCTGGATCCGGGGCAGCTCGTGCCGGATGGCATCGGCCACCTGAATGATGTTGGACTTCGACTGGCGGACCACGCCGATCGCCACCGCCGCGGTCCCCTTGTAGCGGAGCGCGCTCCGCTCGTCCTCCGGACCGAGCTCGACCCGGCCCAGGTCCTTGAGCTTGGTCAGCACGCCGTTGGCGCTGCTCACCACCAGCTCGGCGAACTCGTCCGGCGTCTTGAGCTCGCCCAGCGAGCGGACGGTGAACTCCCGGCGGTCGGACTCGATCCGGCCGGCCGGGACCTCGACGTTGCGGCTACGGATGGCCGCCTGGACGTCCTGGACCGTGAGACCGCGGGCCGCCAGCTCCGACGCGCTGAGCCAGACCCGCATCGAGAACCGGCGCTCGCCGAAGATCCGCGCCTGGCCCACCCCAGGCAGGGTCTGCAGCCGGCTCTTGACCAGCCGGTCGCCGATGTCGGACAGTTGGAGCAGGTCGTAGTTCTCGCCCGACAGCGCCAGCCAGAAGAACGGCTGGGCGTCGGCGTCCTGCTTGGCCACCACCGGCTCCTCGACGTCCTCCGGCAGCCGCTCCCGCACTCGGGCGACCTTGTCGCGGACGTCCTGGGCCGCGGCTTCCACATCCCGGTCGAGGTTGAACTCCAGGGTGATGTTGCTGGCCCCTTCACCGCTCGAGCTGGTCAGCGTCCGCAGGCCTTCGACGGTGCTGAGCTCTTCCTCCAGGATGTCGGTGACCGCAGACTCGACCACCTGAGGATTGGCGCCCGGCAGCACCGTGGTGACCGAGACGATGGGGGCGTCTACGTCGGGGAACTCCCGTACCGCGAGCCGGGTGTAGCCCAGGGCGCCGAACAGCACCAGCGCCAGGCTCGCCATGCTAGCGAGGACGGGCCGGCGAATGGACAGGTCAGAGAGCTTCATCAGGGGCCGCCCGCTAGTAGTAGCCGACCATACATACCAGGAAGATGAGGCCCGGAATCCGGGCTCACCGTCGCCGTACGAAACGCAGAAACAGGAGATTCACTGGTCTCGTTAGATTACCCGTTCCCCGAATCTCCGGTCGGTCATGGCCGTCAAGCTCTCATCTCGGCAGGTGGCGCAACTTGCCTATCTCGAAACCCTGCCCAAGCGATTCCAGAAGATTCACGCGGTCATCGAGGAGATGTCCTCGCTCCGGGCCGACGACGTGGTCGTCCGGGGGCTGGCCCGCCTGCTCGACCAGATCAAGTCGGAGTCCGGCTCGCTCAGCCTGTCGGGCCTGGCCACCACCGCCGGCCTGATGGGCACGATGGTCCGGCGGGGTGGCGGCCTGCAGATGAAAGTCCGCGGGCTGCGCGAGCTGCAGGCGAGCCTCAAGATCAACTACGACGCCGCCGTACGGGTCGCCTCCACACCCGAGCAGGGGGCGGACGCCGAGCCCGAGGGCTCGGGCTGACGAATGGCAGGGCAAGAGGGGCGTGTGGGAAAACGGGCGGGAAGCGTCGTGAACCGTCGAGGTGAGCCTGGTCGGCGGCCGGCGGCGGGAAGCCGACGGCCCGGAGGCCAAGCCCGAGTCTACCGGGCGGGCACCGTCCGGCTGCCTCGAGCGACGAACCGGTCGATCAGGGGACCGCTCACGATCACGATCATGGCATTAATGAGAGCACCGACCAGAGTCGAGACGAACGCCAGGGCGCTCAGGATGAGCGTGGCGCCGATCGAGGCCAGCAGAACTCCAATCCAGTACCACATCGCGCGTCTCCGGGGACGGGGGTGGGTCGCGCCGTAGGTTATCCGGCCTGGCCCGGCTCCGCAACCCGTTTCACTTCAACTCCGAGGACCTGACATGCCCGCACCGATGGCGTCCCGCCTGCTCCTCCTTGCCGGTCTGACCTTCGCGCTGGGCGTCCCCCTGGCGGCCCAGGACTCGGCCCACGCGGCCGGCCACGGCCACGGCCACGACGGCGATCCCGACCACGCGGTTGCGGGCGGCGGCGCGATCCCGGCGGGGTGGACCGCCCGGGCGGACGACCACGCCGGCACCGCCAACGTGAAGGTCGCGCCCATGGGCGGTGGCATGCACGTGACCCTGGGACCGGCGGTGATTCTCTATCAGGCCAAGCACGACGGGAAAGGCTCGTTCCACACCCTGGCCACTTTCACCCAGACCAAGAAGGTCGCCCACCCGGAAGGATACGGGCTGTTCTACGGCGGCAAGGCGCTGGCCGGCGACGGGGAGAAGTACGTCTACTTCCTGGTCCGGCAGGACGGGAAGTACCTGGTCAAGCAGCGGGACGGCGACAAGACCACCGAGATCACCAAGGGATGGGTCGCTTCGCCGGCGGTCAAGCAGCTCGACGCCAAGGGCACCGCCATTAACAAGCTCGAGGTCGACAACAAGTCCGACCCGACCAAAGTCCGGTTCCTGGTCAACGGGCAGGAGGTGCACAGCATGGCCGCGAAGCCGGGCGACACCGACGGCCAGGTCGGCCTTCGGGTGAACCACAATCTGGACCTGCACATCGACGGGTTCGACGTGCATCGCTGAGCCAGATCGCCCGGCGGCGCCGGACCCACCGGCCAGTCGGCTGCGCCAACTCGAAGGGGGCATGCCCTTGGGCATGCCCCCTTCGTGCGTCCCACCCCGGCGGCACACGGTCAGCCCGCGCGCTGGCGCTCCGCCTCCAGAATGCGGTCAGCCGCATAGCGCACCACCCCCTCGGCTTCGCGGGCCAGGCGCTCGAGCGTGGCGCGAGCCTCCCGGGTCGAGCCGAGGCCTAGCGCCTCCACCGCGGCCAGGCGCTGCGTCGTGGTATAGCCCTGCCGCCGCAGAGCGCTTCGCCGGGTGACGGCGACCGACCCGAGCGCGCCACAGGCCTCGACGGTGGCCAGCCGGCCCAGGGCGGTGACCAGCGCCTGCCATGCGTCCCGATCGCGCTCGGTATCGAGCGCCGCCACCAGCAGCAGGACCAGGCTGCCGCCCCGCCAGCCCCCGATCGCCTGGGCCGCCGCGGCCCGAGTGTGCGAATCAGGGTGATGTAGAGCCTGCCGGAGCGGCTCGGCAGCGGGGCCGTCGTGGATCTCGCCGATGGCCCGGACCGCGGCGCTCCGCACGCTCTCGTCCTCGTGGCGCATGAGCGGCACCAAGTCGTCGATGGCCGACGGCGTGCCCAGCCGGCCCAGGATCGCCGCCGCGTGCTGGAGCGTATTGGGCCGGCGGCTCCCCAGCAGCGGGGTGATCAGGGCGTAGACCCCCGGGGTGCCGCTCAGCACATCGTAGTAGAACCCCCGCACGCCGAGGCCTTGGCCCTGAAGCAGCCGGTCGATCACGACCTCGGCGGCCTCGAGCCCGAGCCACTGGAGCACCTCGGTCACCGGCGCACGCTGCTCGGCCTCCCGCTCGCCGAGGTCTACCAGCGCCTCGACGGCCCGTCTCGGGATGGCGCTCCGGAACTGGTCGCCGAAGGTCTGCCGTTCGGCCAGCGGAACCCGGGGGGCCAGCCGGACCAGGGCCAGCGCGGTGGTGAGGGTCGCTTCCCAGGCCAGGCTCCGCACGGTGCGGACGAGGGCGCCGTGGAGCTGGGAGATCTGGAACTGCTGATCGCGGAGCAGCTCGAGCCGGCGCTCGCCGGTGGCACGGCGGTCGGGCGTACGACGGCGTTCCAGCCCAAGATGCCGGCTGCGGCCGGGCTGGCGGCGGTCGTGCCAGCCTCGCCGATCGGCGGCGCGGCGGCGGAGGTCGGGCGGCCGGCCGTCGAGGGGAGCCAGCCGGCCGTCGAGGGCGGGCGGGCGGCCGTCTAGGGCGGGCGGGCGGCCGTCGAGCGCGGGCAACCGGCTCTCGAGCGGGGCGAGCCGGATGCCGGTCGAGGTCCGGACCGGCTCGGTATCGTGCGACAGGGCCCGGGCGAGCATCAGCAGCTCATGCGGGGCGGTTCCGGCCTGGATCCGCACCCGGGCGATCTGGCGGGCCCGCAGCCGGGCCGGGAGGGAAAGATCGTCGCCGCCTGCGGCCCGCCCGGCCTCGACCTCGACCGCGGTCTGCTCGACCGCGGCGCAGGCCGCCGTGAGGGCCAGGTCCTGAGCCGCGTCGTTGCCGGGGTCGACCCGGAGCAGGGCGACCAAGTCACCGAAGCGCTTGATGAACGTCGCGGTCGGGTCCACTGAGCCTCTCCGGAGGGACGCTTGAAGCTGCACGCCGCCGGACGAGGCCGCAAGCGCTCCCCTCCCCCGGGGTGGCGGGGGACCAAGGGGACACCGGAGCCGGAGGAGCCCTGCAGGTGACGCGAAGTGCGGCACCACTAACCGATTTGCGACAGGACTGTCGCTCGACATGACGCGCGTGATCCCGGGAATCCGCGGCGTCTTGACGGTCGAGAGTCGCCGGGTACATTGGTCGCATGCACCCCATCGGCAACTCGAATCGCAATCGCGGCGTCAATTTCTACGCGTTCACGTAGCCGTCGAGCCGTTTCGGGAGCATGACAGTACGGTAGTTCCCGCGGCCCGCTCGACCAGATCGAGGGGGCCTTTTTGTTGCCACGCGGACCGTCACCACTTCACCGTCGGGAGAGACCATGAAGCGAGCGTACGTTCTGGGAGCTGCCTTCGTCGCGTGCACCGTTGCGACCACTACGCCGGCCGCCGGGCAGACGGTCGGCGCGGATCTCGCGCTGTTCAGCTCGTACGTGTGGCGGGGGCTGAGCCTCACCAACAAGCCCGTCGCGCAGCCGGACCTGTACGTGACCATCCCCGCGGGCAATGCCTCGGTGACCCTCGGTGGGTGGGCCAGCATCGATCTGGGGAAGTATGACGACCCCAACAACGACATCAGTGAGAGCGGCGGCCTCTCCGCCTTCAACTTCGCGGAGTTCGATCCCTGGGCGGAAGTCAGCTTCCCGGTGGGGCCGAAAACCACCCTCACGGCGGGCGCGACGGCGTACATCTATCCCAACGATGCGGGCCTGACCAAGGATGCCAACACGCTCGAGCTCTACGGCAAGGCGGCGTTCGACGTCCCCCTGAGCCCGAAGCTGGCCGTCTGGTATGACGTGGACAAGATCAACGGAGCCTATTTCGAAGGAAGCATCTCCCACACCGTCCCAGCGAGCGAGAAGGTCTCGGTGGTGCTCGGTGCGCTGGCCGGTTTGAGCGCCGGCCAGGGCGAACCGGATTCGGGCGACGATTCCTTCAATTTCGCGGGCGACGGCTTCACCCACCTCGACCTCTCGGCCGGGGTCCCGTTCACGGCAGGCGTCTTCTCGTTCACGCCCGCCCTGCACGTCGTCATCAACGGAGATGACCTCACCAAAGTGACCTCGCCCACCAAGACCAAGGACGTCAAGCTGTGGGGCGGCGTCACCATCAGCTGGTCCAAGGATTACGGTCCGGCCGAAGAAGAAGCGCCGTCAGAGTAAGCCGAGCCGCAGAGCCCGAAGGCGAACGAAGGGGCACGCGCCGCCGCGTGCCCCTTCGCGCCCTCACCCGAGCCCCGCCGCCACCTCTTTGAACGTATCCTCCAGCCGATTGAGCATCTCCGCCAGCAGGGCCTGCGGAATGCCCAGGGCCGGCTCGATCCGGATCACCTGCGCCTTGCTGTACGTCCCCGCCACCAGCACCCCGCGCTTGAACAGGCCGGCCGCCACCTGCCAGCCGATCTCCTGCACCGGGAACTCCATCCCGATCAGCAGCCCCTTGCCGTGAGCTTCGGCCAGCACCTGCGGGTACTTCTGCTGCAGGCTGCCGAGCTCGCGGAGGAGATAGTCGCCCTTGGCGGCGGCCTGGCCGGGCAGGTCTTCCTCCAAGGTCACCTGGATCGCCGCCAGCCCGGCGGCGCAGGCCAGCGGGTTGCCGCCGAACGTGGTCGAGTGGATGATTGGGTTGGGGATCATCACCTCCCAGACCGTCGGGTTGGCGATGAAAGCCGACAGCGGCATCACCCCTCCGCCGATCGACTTCCCCAGGCACATGATATCGGGCTCGACGTTCCAGTGGTCCACGCCCCAGAGCTTGCCGGTCCGGCCCATGCCGGTCTGGATCTCGTCCGCGATCAGCAGGGCGCCGTACCGGGTGCAGGCCGCCCGGGCCCGGGGGAGGTAATCATCGGGCGGGACCACGCCGCCGGCCTCTCCCTGCACCGGCTCGAGCACGACGCCGGCGATGTGCGTGCCGACGGCATCGCACCGGCGGAGCTCGTCCTCCAGGGCCGCGGCGTCGCCGTAGGGCACGAACCGGACGTCCTGGAGCCCGCCCTGGAACGGCTCGCGGAACGAGGCTTTGCCCATCAGCGACAGCGAGCCCATCGACTTGCCGTGGAACCCGCCCAGGGTCGAGATGAATGTGTTTCGCCGGGTATAGAGCCGCGCCAGCTTGATGGCGCCTTCGATCGCGTCGGTGCCGTTGTTGATGAAGAAGGAGTTCTGCAGCGCGCCCGGGGTGACCTCGGCGAGCACCCTGGCCAGGGCGGCCCGCCACGGCTCCAGCAGCTCCTGGCTGTTGAGCGCCATCCGCTGGAGCTGGTCGGTCAGCGCCTTGATGATCCGGGGATGGTTGACCCCGGCGCTGAAGATGCCGTAGCCGCCCAGGCAGTCGATGTACTCGCGGCCGAGCAGGTCGCGCAGGATGGCGCCTTGGCCGCTCCACTCGAGCGCCGCGAACTGGCCGGCCTGGGTGACCGACTTCCGGTAGGTGATGAAGCCGCGATTGTAGTACCGCTCGTAGCTGTCCACTGTCTCGGCGATGAACGCCTGCTTCTCCTCCAGCGACATCTCACGGCCGGCGATCAGCTCCAGGTACCGGCTCGTGTGCTGCAGCACTTCGGCATTCGGCAGACGCAATTAATCGGCGCTCCTTTGGGAAGGGTGAGCATACCCGGACGACGGGGCCCGGCCGGCAGCCTTGCCGTGCGGTCGAGGACCCTGAAGAACTTACCACGGGTCGATTCTTGCAGTTTATCGGGACCTAACGCCCGAGCCAGTCCCGCACCCGGTAGTAGCCCCCGACCAGCGGGAGAAACCAGGGCCGCCCGGCCACCGTCGGCAGCGGGGCAAAGTTGGCCGTCAGCCGGGGGAGCTCGCCCGCGCCCGCCAGGGCTCTCCCCATTTCCCCGCCGAGCCACGTAGCCAGGGCGACCCCGTGCCCGCCGTAGCCAAGCGCGTAGTGCACGCCGTCAATGACCCCGGCGTGCGGCAGGTGGTCCCGGGCGAAGGCGACCCGTCCGCTCCAGGCGTATTCGATCGCCGTGCCGGCCAGCTCGGGAAAGACCGAGATCATGCCGCGCCTGAGGATGTCGCCGGCGCGCGCCACCGGTGCCGGGGTGAAGGCGGCGCGGCCGCCGAAGACCAGCCGCCCGTCGGGGGAGAGCCGGAAGTAGTACAGCAGGTGCTTGGTGTCGCTCAGCACCCGGCGGTTGGGGATGAGTCGCGCCGCAACCGCGGGCTCGAGAGGGGCGGTCGCGATCAGGTAGCTGCCTACCGGCACGAGCCGGCGGCGCAGAGCGGGGATCGCGGCGCCGCTGTACCCGTTGGTGGCGACCAGGACCGCAGCCGCCCGCAGAACATTGCCGGCTGGGCCCAGCGCCAGCTCGAAGCCGGACCCGTCGCTGCCGACCCGGCGAACCCGCCGAACCTCGGCCCCCTCCACCAGCCTCGCTCCCGCCCGCTCCGCCGCTGCCGCCAGGCCCTCGACCAGCGCCGCCGGCTGCACCGACCCGGCGAACGGATCGAGCAACCCGCCGTGATATCGCGCCGAGCCGATCTCCGCCGCCAGCTCGGACCGGCCGAGCATCGCGGTCTCGTAGCCGAGCTCGAGCCGGAGCCAGCGGCGGCTCCGCTCCAGTCCGGCCAGGTGTGAAGGCCGGGCGGCCAGTGTCACGGTGCCGCAGCGGGCGAAGCCGCACTCGATCCGCTCCCCGGCCACGAGCGTCTCCAGGGCAGCCACTGCCTGGAGCGACAGGTTGAACAGCCGCCGCGCCTCCGCCGTACCCAGAGACCGGGCCAGGCTCTCGACGTCCGGCTTGAAGCCGGGCAGGACGAAGCCGCCGTTCCGGCTGCTGGCGCCCCAGCCGATGGTCCGCTGTTCCAGCACCGTCACGTCGGTCCCGCGCCGGGCCAGCTCCCGGGCCGCCGCCAGGCCGGTATATCCGCCGCCGATGATCGCCACGTCGGTCCGGGCCGGCGGCTCGACCGGCGTACGGGTCGGCGCAGCCGGCAGCATCTCGGTCCAGAGGCAGCGCTCGATCATCCGACCGGGCGCGCTGGCCGCCGTCCGAGGCGGCCGTCCCTCGGCGTGGCAGTGCCGTTCCAGGGCCGGCCCGGCGCTCGCAAGGTCAGCGGTACAGTCCCTCGGCTTGGACGCTCTCCCGGAAGACGGCGGTGTGCCGGTCCACGTCGGCCTCGGTCACCCCCGGCGCGAACAGCGCCATGTTGTGGAACGGCGTCAGCAGGATCCCGCGATTGAGCGCCGCCAGGTGCATGTAGCGCTCGAGCTCGGGATCGACCGACGCGGCGGCCTCGCCGCCGTTCCGGGGTGGCGCCGGACGGAACCAGTACTCGGCCCGGCAGCCGAGGCGCTGGACGATCCAGGGCAGCCCCGCGGCCGCGATCTCCCGCTCCACGCCGGCCGCGAAGCGCTCGGCCAGCGGGATGGTCCGGCGGTAGCACGCCTCGGTCAGTAAGCGGTCCAGGGTGGCCCGCATGGCGGCCGTGGCCAGCGCATTGGCCGCCAGTGTCCCGCCGATGCCGCCGGTGTCGGCCGTGTCCAGCCGGCTGTGGCGGCGGACCCGCTCCGCCGTCTCGGCGCTGAGGCCGTATACCGCGCAGGGAACGCCACCGCCGATCGGCTTGCCCAGCGTAAGCACGTCGGGCTCGAGCCCGAAGGCGCGGGTGTAGCCGCCCGGCCCAGCGCAGATGGTGTGGGTCTCGTCAATGATCAGCAGGGTGCCGGCCCGGCGAGTGAGCCGGCGGAGTTCCGCGTGATAGTGCGGCTCCGGGTGCACGATCCCCACGTTGGTCAGCGCGGGCTCGGCCAGCACGCAGGCGACGTCGCCCGGGGCCAGCGCCGCCTCCAGCGCCGGCAGATCGTTGAACTCGACCACCCGGGTCGTCAGGGCCGGATCGACCGGCGGCCCGATGTTGCCGTCCCGGGCCGTCACCCGGTCGTCGCGCAGGGTAGCGAAGGTCTCGTCCACCGTGCCGTGATAGCACCAGTTGAAGACCAGGATCCTGGGCCGGCCGGTGATCGCTCGTGCCAAGCGGACGGCGAACCGGTTGGCGTCGGTGGCGGTCAGGGCGAACTGCCAGAAGGGAAGTCCGAAGCGCCGGGCCAGCTCCTCGCCGACCCAGACAGCGTCCTCGGTGGGCAGCATGAAGGTCAGCCCGCGGCCCACCTGCGCCCGCACCGCCTCGACCGTCGGGCCGGGCGCGTGGCCGGTCATGGCGCCGGTGTCACCCAGGCAGAGGTCGAGGTAGCGCTGGCCGTCCACGTCGGTGAGCCAGGCCCCCTCCGCCTCCGCGGCAAACAGGGGGAAGCCGCCGGCCCAGCGGGTCATCCACTGCATGGGCACGCCGCCGAGCAGGGACTGCCGGGCCCGCTCGGCCAGCGCCAGCGAACGGGGGTGCGCCGCCCGGAACCGCCGCTCCTCGTCCGCCAGCAGCTCGGCGAGGCGGCCGCGGTCGAGGATCATGCCAGCGCCGGCGCCCGTCCCACCGCGGCCTCGAGCGCCGCGCCCATCGCGTCGAGCCCTTCGTCGATCACCGCGTCGTCGGCCGTGAGCGGCGCGAGCACCCGGATGACGTTGCCGAAGGTGCCGGCCGAGAGCAGCACCAGGCCGCGCTCCAGCGCCGCGGCCAGGACCCGGCCGGCCAGGGCCTTGTCGGGCGCCCGGCTTTCCCGGTCGGTCACCAGCTCCATCCCGATCATGGCCCCAAGCCCGCGCACGTCGCCGATGCAGGGGAGCTGCTCGGCCCACTGGCGGAACCGGGTCCGGATCCGCTCGCCGGTGCGCGCCGCGCGCGCCGGGATCCCCTCCCGCTCCATCGCCTCGATCACCGCCAGGGCGGCGGCGCAAGCCAGCGGGTTGCCGCCGTACGTGCCGCCGAGCCCGCCGACCCCGGGCTGCTCCATCACGTCCGCCCGGCCGGTCACGGCCGCCAGCGGCAGCCCGCCGGCCAGGGACTTGGCGGTGGTGATGAGGTCCGGCACCAGCCCGTAATGCTCGCAGGCGAACAGCCGGCCCGTCCGTCCGAAGCCGGTCTGGATCTCGTCGGCGATGAACAGGATGCCGTGCTTCTGGGCGAACGCCGCCAGCATCTGGACGTACTCGACCGGCGCCGGCACGAAGCCGCCCTCGCCCAGCTCGAGCTCCATGATGACGGCCGCCACCGAGCCGGGGTCCACCGTGGCCGCCAGGATCGCCTCGAGCCGGCCGGCGTCAGCCTGGCAGCAGCGGCCGCCATCGGGGCTTTCGGCGCAGCGGTAGCAGTAGGGATAGGGGATCCGGTACACCTCCCCGGCGAACGGCCCGAAGCCCCTCTTGTAGGGCGTCACCTTGCTGGTGAGGGCCATCGCCAGATTGGTCCGGCCGTGGAAGCCGTGCTCGAAGCAGAGCACGGCCGGCCGCCCGGTGAACGAGCGGGCCACCTTGACGGCGTTCTCGACCGCCTCGGCCCCGCTGTTGACGAAGAAGGTCCGCTTCTCGTGGGTGCCGGGCGTGATCCGGTTGAGCTGCTCGGCCAGCTCGACGTAGGGCTCGTAGGTCGAGACCGGGAAACAGACGTGGGCGAACCGGTCCAGCTGCTGCCGCACCGCCTCGACCACGCCTGGATGCCGGTGGCCGGTGTTGACCACGCCGATGCCGCCGCCGAAGTCGATCAGCCGGTTGCCGTCGGCGTCGGTCAGCACGGCGCCATCGGCGTGGACCACGGCGATCGGCGTCACCGCCGGCACGCCGCGGGGGACCGCCCTGGCCCGCCGGGCGAGCAGGGCACGGCTGTTGGGGCCGGGGATCTCGGTCTGAAGCTGGATGACGCCGGGCATAGGACCTCGAGGCGGAGCGCTGGAGTACGGGTAGACAGTATCGACGCCCCGGGCGCCCCGCCACCCCCGTGCTTTTCCGCCGTCAGTTCCAGATGTAGCATTGTACCGCGGGCGTCTCTCCATCCACCGAGCAGCGCAACCGGCCCGGTCTCCCGATCGAGCCCCATCCGTAAGGAGCACCGTCCCATGACCTGGCGGCGTTCGAGGTTGTCCGCAGCATTGACCCTGGCGGGTGTGTGGGCGGCGGGCGGGCTGGCGGGATGCGGCCCCGGGGAGAAGGCGCCGGCCGCGCCGGCCGCCAAGACCGAGAAGATCACCATCGACGCCACCAAGGACGCCCGGGCCGACGCGAAGACCTATCTCGCCAAGCTGTGCCCCAAGCCGATCGGCGGCGAGCTCAACTTCATGGTGTGGGAAGGCTATACCGACACCCTGTTCACCCGGCCGTTCGAGGATGCCTGCGGGGTCAAGGTCAACGCCACCTACATGGGCTCGAGCGACGACCTCGTCGCCAAGCTCCGGGCCGGCGGGGCCGAGACGATCGACCTGATCTCGCCCTCGAGCGACGCGGCCACCGCCATCATCGACGCCGGCCTCGCCGCGCCGCTCGATCTCGGCCGGATCCCGAGCTACCGGGGCCTGAGCGAGGGGTTCCGCCAGCTCAAGGTGGCCCGCCAGGGCGACGCCGTCTACGGCGTGCCCTGGGCCTTCGGGCCCAACCCGCTGATCTACGACACCACCAAGATCACCAAGGCGCCCGACTCCTGGGGCATCCTGTGGGACAAGAAGTACCGCGGCAAGCTGTCGCTCCAGGACGACATCGCCACCCTCTACATGGTGGCCCAGTACCTCGGCCTGGACGACCCGGGCGACCCGAGCAAGCTCTACAACCTGAGCGACGAGGACCTGGCCCGGGTCAAGGCCAAGATGCTCGAGCTTCGGCCCAACGTGCGGAAGTACTGGGTCACGGCCGGCGACATGACCCAGCTGTTCCAGGGCGGCGAGGTCGTCATGGGCGAGGGCTGGCCGCTGATGACCAACCAGCTCCGTCAGGCCAAGTTTCCGGCCGGGGAGACCATCCCCAAGGAAGGCACCACCGCCTGGGCCGATCACTGGGTGCTGACCAAGGGCGCCAAGAATCTCGCGGCCGCCTACGCCTGGCTGGAATATTCGGCCCAGCCGTTCACCCAGAAACTGCTGTACGACGTGACCGCGTACATCGTGGCCAATCCCAAGGCCAAGGATTACATGACCGAGGCGCAGGCGGCCAGCCAGCGGGATATCAGCGACTACGGCAGCAAGGTGAACTTCTGGCAGTGGAGCCCGCGGCGAGAGAAGTACCAGGAGATCTGGAACGAGGTGAAGGCCGCGAAGTAGTCCCCGTGACCCCGATCCTCGACCTCCGCGACCTCACCAAGCGGTTCGGCGACTTCGCGGCGGTGGACCATCTCTCGCTCGGGGTCGCGGCGGGAGAGTTTCTGACCCTGCTCGGCGCCTCGGGCAGCGGCAAGACCACCACGCTTCGGATGGTGGCCGGCTTCGAGCCCCCGACCGCCGGTCAGATCCTCATGGGCGGCGTCGACATCGCCGCCCTGCCGCCGTTCAAGCGCGACATCAACACCGTGTTCCAGCACTACGCCCTGTTTCCCCACATGAGCGTGCGGGACAACGTTGCCTACGGCCTCCGGATGCGCCGGGTGCCGGCGGCCGAGCGGGAGGAGCGGGTGGGCCGGGCGCTGACCATGGTCAAGCTCGACGGCCTGGCCGGCCGCTCGCCCAGGCAGCTCTCCGGCGGGCAGCAGCAGCGGGTGGCCCTGGCCCGGGCGCTGGTCAACCGCCCCCGGGTGCTGCTGCTGGACGAGCCGCTCGGCGCGCTCGATCTCAAGCTGCGCAAGGCGATGCAGCTCGAGCTCAAGCAACTGCAGGCCGAGCTCGGGATCACCTTCGTGTACGTGACGCACGATCAGGAGGAGGCGCTCACCATGAGCGACCGGATCGTGCTGATGCGGGCAGGCCGGATCGCCCAGATGGGAACGCCGCGCGAGCTGTACGACCGGCCGGCCTCGCGCTACGTGGCCGACTTCATCGGCGACACCAACCTGCTGGCCGGGACGGTGGTCGAGCAGAGCGGCGAGGCGGCGGCGCTGCGGGTGGGCGACGCGGTGCTCCGGGGCGCGGCCGGAGGATCGCTGGCGCCGGGCGACCAGGCGTGGCTCACGGTCCGTCCCGAGGCCATCCGCCTGGCCGACTCGGCCGGCCCGCACCCGGGCGAGAACGCCCTGGCCGGCACCGTGGCCGACGCGGTCTATGCCGGCGCCGCCCTCCGGGTCCACGTGGCCCTGGCCGATGGCCGGCGGGTGGTGGCCAACGTGCCGTCGGGAACGACGGCCGCGAACGGCCGAGCCGTCACCCTGGCCTGGCCGGTCGAGCTGGGACGGGTGGTGGGCGAGTAGGACGAGGACGACCGCGGAGGCCGCATGAGCCTGCCCGCTGCCCCCACCCTGCTCGACCGGATCCGGGCGCGCCCCCGGATCCGGACCGCGGTCGCCGCCGCGCTGCCGGTGGGCTTCGTCACCGCCCTGCTGTTCGTGCCCTACGTCCTGCTGCTGGTCCACTCGTTCTGGCGGCTCCGGGGTGGCGTCATCACCCACGAGTGGACCCTGGACAACTACCGGCGGCTGTTCGGCACCTCGCTCTACCCCGACACCATCCTGTTCTCGGCCGGCGTCGCGCTGCGGGTGACGCTGTGCTCGCTGCTGCTGGCCTACCCCCTGGCCTACCTGCTGGCCTTCAAGGTCCGGCGGCACAAGCAGCTGATGTACATGGCCGTGATCATTCCGCTCTGGGTGAGCTACCTGGTGCGGGCCTACGCCTGGAAGATCATCCTGGGCCAGTCCGGCATCCTCAACGGACTGCTCCAGTCCGCGGGACTCGTTGACCAGCCGCTCACCTTTCTGCTCTACAGCCGGTGGGCGGTGATCCTGGCGCTGACCCACATCTACACGCCGTTCACCCTGATGCCGATCTACGCCGTGCTCGAGGCCATTCCCCCCGCCCTCAAGGAGGCGAGCGCCGATCTCTACGCCAGCCGGTGGCAGACCTTCCGCCGGATCGTCCTGCCGCTCTCGATCCCGGGCGTGCTGGCCGGCTGCACCTTCGCGTTCGTGCTCAGCATGGGCGACTTCCTTGCGCCGCAGCTGCTGGGCGGCAACGACAGCGCCCTGATGGTCTCGAACCTGGTCTGGAGCCTGTTCGGGGTGGCCTACAACTGGCCGCTCGGGGCGGCGGTGTCGGTCGTGGTGCTGCTGCTGACCGTCTTCCTGCTATGGCTGGCCAATCGGGTCGAGACGGCGATGAACTACGGCGGCGAGGTGGCCGGCGCGCCCGACAGACGAGCGGTCAGCGTGGGCGGGCGCGGCGTGTGACCGCCCCCGCCCGGCCGGCCGACCGGATCACGCCCGCGCTGTGGCTGACGGGCGGGCTGGTGTTCGCCTTCATCTACCTGCCGCTGGCCGTGGTGATCGTGTATGCCTTCCACGACTCCCCGATCATCGCCTGGCCGCTCCGGCTGGGCACCCTGCACTGGTTTGCCGACCTGGCCCGGGACCGCGGCATGCTGGAGGCCGCCCTGGCCAGCCTCAAGCTGGCGCTGCTGGCCGTCGTCCTCGCGCTGATCCTGGGCGTGCCCGGCGCGTTCCTGCTCGACCGCTACCAGTTCCCCGGCAAGACCGCGTTCCGCCGTCTGGTCCTGCTGCCGCTGATCCTGCCGGGGATCATCACCGGCGTCTCGCTGCTCACCTTCTTCAGCTTCATCGGGCTCGGTCTGTCCAGCGGCTTTCCGCTGGTGCCGGGCTGGCCGGTGGTGCTGGGCCACGCCGCGGCGCTCACCTCGGTGGTGATCACCCAGGTCTTCGCCCGGCTCCAGCGGCTCGACCGGGCCCAGGAGGAGGCCAGCCAGGATCTCTACGCCAACGAGTGGCAGACCTTCCGCTACATCACCTTCCCCAGCATCCGGACCGCGGTGCTGGGCGCCGGGCTGCTGGTGTTCACCCTCAGCCTCGACGAGATCGCGGTGACCTTCTTCCTGATCGGCCGGCAGAACACGCTCCCGCTGCAGATCTGGGGCCTGCTCCGGCGCGGGATCACGCCGGAGGTCAATGCCGCGGCCACGGTGATCTTCGCCCTGAGCGTAGCGGTCATCGTGGTCTGGGCCCGGCTGGTGCGGGACGAGCGATGAGGGCCGAGCCGGCGCTGTCGCAACCGGGCGTGACCCCGACCGCAAGACGGCCCGGAGCTACACCAGCGGGCCGGTGCCGGTGAAGTGGATCAGCGTGGCCTCGGGCTTCCGGCTGTCGTACTCGGTTTCGCTCACCTGAGCCGTGCCCCGCTGGCCGGTGTCGAAGACCAGGGCGAGCCGCTCGTTGGGGAGGATCCCGTCGGCGCTCCGGGACATGAACTCGCCGCTCCACGTCTGCCGGCCCGGGCTCAGGTCGGTGATGGTCACCTCGACCTCGACGTTGGCGAGGTCCTTCCGGTTCGAGCGCTGGATGGTGGCGATGAAGGCTGCCATGCTGCGGCCTGCTTTCTGGCGAGGGAGGCGCTGCCCGGTGCGACGGGACTCGCCCCGGTTCCGGAAGGTACCTCAGGGTTGCCGAGACCGCACGGCAACCGGGCTCAGCCGAGGAGCAGGCCCTGGCGGCGATCGGTCGCCCTCGCGGCTCCCGGGTGAGCCGGCGAGATGCCGATCACTCGAGGAGAGCCCTGCCCTCCCCTAGTCCACCAGCCGGTCCGCCAGCCAATGGCCGAGGTAGAGACCGAGGCCGGTGCCGACCATGCTGAGGACGAACGCGGTGAACAGGCCCACGGGCGCTCCGGCCCACCAGCCCACGGCGCCCACGACGGTGGCGCCAAGCCACGCGAGGAGCCGGCTCACGGGCGGCCACCCCGGCAAGTCGAGGCGGCGCCCCCACGTCGGCGGCTATGGCCGCCGTCCGGATGCAGCTCCGGCCGGCCGGCTCTGAATCTGGTCATCAGGCCCTCCTCAGGCTCTCGCGCTTGCGGGACAGACTGCCGGGATCGGGGTACCGCCGCGGTCTTGGCCGGCCGGGCCACCTTGGCCGTTTCCTCCCACCCCCCCCCCTGTAAAACGGGAACCCGACCGGTTACATTGTTCCCTGCGACAGTCGTGCCGAGACGCACGACGCTATTCCAAGGAGCTATCAGGGTCCCGGGGAGTTACGCCGGGGCCCTTTTTAATGGCTCTCCAGCCGTCGCAGCCCCCTCGTGAGGCCAGGTCACGGGAACAAGTAGTCGGTCCATACGGCCCCGCCGAGCTCCGATTACATCGTACATCCAGGAGTAAGGCAATGCGTACCACCGGCACCGTGAAGTGGTTCAACGACGCGAAGGGCTTCGGCTTCATCACCCCCGAAGGCGGCCAGAAGGACTGCTTCGTCCATCATTCGGCGATTCAGGCCCAGGGCTTCAAGAGCCTCGCCGAGGGCGAGCGGGTCGAGTTCGACATCGTCCAGGGCCAGAAGGGCCCGGCGGCGGAGAACGTCGTCAAGCTGGCGTAAGGGCTGGCCCGAAGTTCGGGCTACCGCTTGAAGTCCGGCCGGGTGCACTCCACCCGGCCGGACTTCGGCTTTTACGGCGGCCGAGCCTGCCGTCTTTCGGGCAGCGGGCCTGCCGCGGCGGCTAGGCCAGCAGCACCACGCCCAGCACCACCCCGATCGCCACCAGTGCCCCACTCAGTCCCAGGACGAACCAGGGCCCGCTGCTCGCGGGGCGGTCCCGGGCCGGCAGCGAGGCCACGAAGCGCCGGAACTGGAGCGCACCGCCCGCCGTGGCGACGACCCCGAGCCCGACCAGCGCGGCGCCGAGATAGGGCGAGAGGGTGTGACCGGCCTCCAGCCCGCCCTGGACCCGGAGCAGCCGAAGAAACAGGCCGAACCGGGCCACCACGAACCCGAACGCCATCACCGCGATGCCGGTCCGGAGCCAGGCCAGCATGGTCCGCTCGGCCGCGAAATACACCCGGGGATCGCCCTCGGGATCCCAGCCACGCTGCTCGGAAGGCATCGTCAGTCCGCTCCATGAGGCGGGAGGTCGCCCGGCACGTTCTCTGCCTCCCTGGCGGGGATTCGCGTCCTCAGCCCGGAGAATCCATGCGTTCAACCCGTCTGCTCGCCCCGGTCATGGCAATTGTCGCTGCAACGGCTTGCAGCTCGATCCACACCAGCCCGCCCGCCCAGCCGGAACCGGCCAAGGCGGAGTATGCCCATCGGGGCCATGGCCGCGGGCATGGGCCAAGCACCGCCGCCACGCTCGGCATCCCCCCGGGCCACCTGCCGGCGCCGGGGCAGTGCCGGGTGTGGCTGCCCGGGACGCCGCCGGGACATCAGCCGAAGGCCCGCAGCTGCACCCTGATCGAGCGGACCGCGCCGGCGGGGAGCCTGATCGTCTACCGCCCCACCGAGGACCGGAAGGTCGTGCATGTCCGGGTGGTGGACGAGCGGCGCCCCGGAGTGGTGGTCCACCTGCGGGTGTACGACATCGAGCGCGGCATCCTGATTCGGGAGAGCTGAGCCGAGTTCGGAAGAGCTGAACTGAGCCGAGCCTGGGCCGGGCCGCCCGGTGGCACATCGCCGCCGGGCGGCCTTGCTGCATTCGCCCCGGTCACGCGAACGAGGCTGCCCACCAACCCGCCAGTACCCGCCCCGCAACGGGTTGGGATAGCTTCCAGCCGAAGATGCGTCCTTCCTTCCCCCACCAGCGACCCCGGGATCTGCCTGTCGTGACCGCCTCCGCCGCGGCGCCCTCCAGGAGACGACGCTCGGCCTCGGGCCTCGCCCTGGTGGTGGTCGGACTGGCCGGGTCGGGCGCATGCGATCCTGGCTCCGTGCCCGACCGGCCGGGCTCCGTGCCCGACCAGCCTGCCTCCGCCACCCGTCCCTCCCCGCCGGCCGCTCCGCTGCCCGACACCGCCGTGCTCGCGCGCGAGATCCCCGCCCTCATGGCGGCCGCCGATATCCCCGGGCTGTCGGTGGCGGTGGTCCAGCAGGGCCGGGTGGTCTGGACCGGCGCGTTCGGCACTCGAAACGACCCCGGCCGCACGCCGGTGGACCAGGAGACCATCTTCGAGGCGGCTTCGCTCAGCAAGCCCGTCTTCGCCTACCTGGTCCTCCGTCTGGCCGATCGCCGCGCCTTCGACCTCGATCGGCCCCTGGCCCAGCTGGTGGAATATCCCCGGCTCGCGCACGATCCGCGAGCCGGACGGATCACGGCCAGGATGGTGCTCGCCCATGCCACCGGCCTGCCCAACTGGGGCGGCGACACCCTGACCCTCGGGTTCGACCCCGGCACCGCCTACGGCTATTCGGGCGAAGGCTTCGTCTACCTCCAGCGCGCGGTCGAGCGGGTCACCGGGCAGTCGCTCGACCAGCTCGCCCGCCAGGAGGTGTTCGAGCCGCTCGGCATGACGCGGTCGGGGTACCGGTGGCGACCGGCCTTCGGCGATGACGCCGCCTACGGGACCGACTGGCTTCGGAGACCCGCGCCGGCCATCCGCTACGCCGATGCCAACGCCGCGGCCTCCCTGCTCACCACCGCGGGGGACTACGCCAGGTTCGTCACCGCCGTGCTGACGGGCCGTGGCCTGTCGCCCGAGGGGTGGCGCGCCTTCCTCACCCCGGTGCGGGAAACCAGCCCCGGGATCTCGATCGGCCTGGGGATCCGGGTCGAAGGACCGCCGGCCGCACGGATCTTCTATCACAGCGGCAACAACGGCCGGCGCTTCACCTCATACATGGCGGGGAACGTCGCGACCGGACTCGGCCTGGTCTACTTCACCAATGCGCCCAACGGCACGTCGCTGGTGGCGGCACTGGCGCCGCGGGTATTCGGGGCGGACCATCCGCCCCGTCACTGGGCCACCTTCGACCGGTACGACGATCCGCGGCTGGCAGCCCAGCGGGCGGTGGAGCGGGCGGCCGCCGACAGCGGCGCCGACGCCGCCCGCCGGCGGCTGGCCGCGATGGCCGCCGCCCCGGCCACCCGCCCCACCTTCGACCAGACGCTGGCCCTGGGCGACTACCTGTCGTCCCGCGGGCTGGCCCCGCTGGCGATCGAGCTGCTCCAGCGGACCGTGGCCGCGACGCCGGGCTCCGCCGACGGCCGGCTCGCCCTGGGCCGGGCCTGGGAGAAGGCCGGCCGGCTCGACTCGGCTCTGGCGTGGTATCGCCGTGCTGGCCAGGTGGGCGGAGCGGAGGACGAGGCGGCCCGGCAGATCCGGTGGACCGAGGCGCGGCTGGCAGCCCGGGCCCGGCCGGTGCGGCTCGGGCCGGAGAGGCTGAGGCGCTTCGCCGGGCCCTACCGGGACCGGACCGTGACACTTCATGACGGCAGACTGTACTACGAGGGCGGACCGGCGCCCCCGGCACCAATGATCCCGCTGGCGGACGATCTGTTCGAGCTGGCGTCGGACCCCGCCGTTCGGGTCCGGTTCGTCGGTGGCGGGGCGGGGCCGGCGAGCCGGATCGTCGTCCGCTACAGCGACGGCACCGTGGACGAATGGGCCCGCTCGCCCTGAACCGGCCGAAGCTCGGCTTCCTGAAGCGATCCGCACGTCGGTCTCAGCCTTCCTTCATCCACCCGGAGGCACACTGGATGTACCTCTCGGTGGAGCTGGTCCGATGTCACGCAACATTCCATGCGCTGCCCTGATCGCCGCGGGTATCACCGCCGCGCTGTGCGCCATCCTCGCTGGAGCCATCGCCCTGGCGCCGCCGGGCTCCGACTCGATCCTCGGCGATTTTCTGCCGATCGAGATCAGCGGCCTGCCTCGGACCATCACCCACGGGCAGCTCTTCGCCCTGTCCGCCGGGCTGACACTCGGTGCAGGGTTGCTCGGGGCCGTCATCGCCTGGCTGGCGGCGGCCTGCCCGACGTGGATCCGGCTGCACCCGGCCGGTGGTGGGCCGGCCCACCCCATTCAGCGGATCTGACCCGGCCTCGGGCCAAGCGGGGCCCGCTCCGCTTCCGGTGACCCGCGCCAGACCCATCCGGTAGCTGGCCGATGGCCTGGGCAATCCGATGGCCTGGGCAAACCGGACAAACGCCTGGACGGTGTTGAGCCCGAAAGGGCCGCCCCCGCGATAGGGGCCGGCCCGACAGTGCGAACAGGTTGTGGCCTAGGTGCCCCGCTCGCGCCCGGGCCGCGCGGCTGGTTATGTTGGGCAGCCTCGACCCTGGACCATCGCATGCCGCCCGCGAGCGCAATGCCCGAGCCCGCCTGGCCGCCCGTCCCCGAAGCCATGCTGCGCGACTTCTTCGCCGGACTGATCCCGGCCGACCGGGTCGGCGCGGCCATCAGCCGCGCCGTCGAGCCGCTGGCCAACCGCCATCGGCGGGTCCACGTGCTCGACCTCCCGCCGGGCGACGACCTGGTGGTGAACGCCGCCATGCTGGTCCGGCTGTGCGACGCGGCGCTGGCCGGCGGTCTCCCTCCCTCGGCGCTGGAGATCATCGCGTTCATCATCGTGGCCTCGGAGCGCCTTCATCCGGATCCGGACGACGAGCGCGTGGCTCGGGTCCTGTTCGACTGGATGGCACCGGAGGTCAATTGGGAGCTCACGCCGGAGAGCCTCCGCATGTTCCGCGGGTGGCTCACCGGCGAAACCAGGCTGCCGCCCGAGCCGGACCTGACCAGCGACTCCCTCTCGGGGCTCGGCATCCTCCGTCGGACCTCGAAGGTCAGGGCGGAGCCCGCCGGGGGCTAGCCGGCGACACCGCACGGCGACCGCTCGGTCGAGCTGGCGGGGTCTAGGGCTCCACCCGCCGCGCCGCCGCGGCCTGGGCCAGCACCCGCTCGGTGAAGTCGAGCCGCTCCTGCGTCTCGTTCAGCTCGCGCCGCAGCTGGCTCACGTCGGCCTCCAGCAGGTCGAGCCGGGCCGTTTCGTCCCCGCCGACGGCGGTGGCCGGCCGGAGACGCTGCGCCCACAGGCCGAACGCCAGGGCGAGGACGGCGTGGATGCCCGCGTGCGGCAGCTCGGACGCGCCCACCGCCAGACCCAGCCCGATCAGGTTGACGACGCTGAGCCCGATGGCAATCGGGTGCCAGGTACTTGGCTTGAATCTCATGGTCGGTCTGCCGTTCGGCTCCGCCGCATCTGTCCGATGGCGGCCACCAGTCCGGCGCCGGCGCCGAAGCCGCTGCCGAAGAGGGTCACGAGGTCCACCCAGCGAACCCGGTCACTGGCCTGCGCGGCGGCGAGCATGCCCACGACCATGGCCAGCACCGCGATGACCAGCGCAGCTCCGGGCCGACGTTGCATGTGTCCTCCTGGGGGGTTCAGGCCGGCCTGCCGTAGTGGGCGAGACGACGCGGCCACCGCTCGCCAGGTTTCAGCCTCCGACGGGCGCCGGCGTGCTGCGTCGGCTGGGATCAACCGCCCCCGGAGTGCCTCGTGGCGCATCTCTTGCCCGTTTGGCCCCGCTCTCCAACCAGGCGGGGTACCATGCGTCGGCAAGGGCGTTTCCGGGCCACTGGCCTGCAATGGGCGGCCGCGTTCTGCAGCATGGCGGCGCTGTCGGCCTGCGCGGCCAAGTACAGCCAGGTCCCGCCGCGACTGGCGCTCCAGCCCTACGGCCGGGTCGCGGTGATCACCTTCTCGGAGAACAACGGCAACCGGGACCTGAGCGCGCTGGCCACCCAGCGATTCGCCGAGGCCCTGCTGCGGAGCCAGACCGGCTTCGAGGTGCTCGAGCTGCAGCCGACCGACTCGGCGCTCGAGGCCCTGGCCGCCCGCAAGGTCGCCGCGGTGTTCCTGGGCGAGCTCAAGGTGTCGGGCATCCAGCCGCGGGGCCATCTCGCCGCTCCAACCACGCTCCATCTCAATGCCGCCGTCTCGGCCGAGCTGTCGGTCCGCCTGCTGTCTATCGGGAGCGGGGGCACCGTCTGGCGCTCGAGCGCCTCGGCCAGCCGCACGGTCGGCCGGCTGGCCACGGGCGGCCGGCTGCCGTCGGTCTCGGTGCGGAATCCCGACGAGGCCTACGGCGAGGTGGTCGACGAGCTCGTGGCCGGCGTGACCCGGGACCTTCGGCCGACCTGGATTCGCCAGTAAGCGGCCGCGCCCCCGATGCCGAGCCACGGCAGCCATCGGCAGCCCGGGCCAGCCATCCGTCACACCGGCGTCCGTGACTCGGGCAGCTCGGCCGCCGGCCGTCTCGCGGCCAGGGCGCGCTCGAGGAAATCCACCCGCTCGTAGAGCTCGTCGAGCTCGCCCCGAAGCTCGCGGGC
>DATAOR010000179.1:0-6628 GCA_036265635.1 Gemmatimonadales bacterium | reverse complement strand
GGCCGTTCCACACCTTGATCCCCGGCTTCGTCACCCGCACGGTGTCAGGACGCGATCAGGCCTACATGAGCTTCGGCCTGATGGGCGGCGGGATGCAGGCGCAGGGGCACGTGCAGTTCCTGCTCAACTACTTCATCTTCGAGATGGACCTGCAGGCGGCCATCGACGCGCCGCGGTTCCGCCATTACGAGGGCCAGCGGGTGGCGCTCGAGGCGCCGGTGGGCGATGCGGTACGCGCGGCCCTCAGGGCGATGGGGCATGTGGTCGTTGACCAGCCGGCCGGCGCGTTCGGCGGAGCGCAGGCGATCGTGCGACTCCCCGAGGGATTCGCCGCAGCGAGCGACCCGCGGAAGGACGGGATGGCGGTGGGCTACTGAGAGAGGACCGCCGAGCGGCTGCCGTGGCACAGCGGCCGCGGTGAGTGATCGCCTGGCCATACCCTAGGAGACCGATGCTGAAGCCATTGAGCTCGACCGTGACCCACCTGCTGGCGGCGACACTCCTGAGCGGGTGTGGTGCGGGTCTTCAGTCTACCAGAACCGCGGGGCTGGAGGCGCCGGACTGCTCGTTCAGCTCGGCCACCACCTGCTGGACCGTGGCCGGGCGGTTCCCTCGGGCGCGGACCGAGGCTGGCGATTCAGCCAGGCAGGATCTCCGCGAGCAGCCACCACAGACCCTGGCGAGCCGGGCCGATAGCAGTCAGCGGGCGCGGTAGTTCGGCATTTTCCGCGGCGAGAGACATAGCGTGCAGCCTCCTCCAGCTGTGCAGGAGCCGCTTCATGAGCAGCGCCCCAGCCCACGTCGCCGCCGCCATCGCCATCGGTCTCGGCGCCACCCTGACGATGGATCTGTGGAATCTGCTCCTGAAACGTGCGTTCGGCATTCCATCCCTCAACTACTGCCTGCTCGGGCGCTGGGTTCGCCACTCGCTGCGTGGCAGAGTCAGGCATGCGAGCATCGGCGCCGCGTCACCGCAGCCCCATGAGTGCACCGCCGGGTGGATCGCACACTACACCATCGGGGCCGTACTCGCGCTGGCGTTCGTGGCGCTCGTGTCGGCGGAGTGGCTGGCGCGACCGAGGCTCTGGCCGGCGCTGCTCTACGGTGTGGCGACCGTAGCGTTCCCCTTCTTCGTCATGCAGCCGTCGTTCGGACTTGGCATCGCCTCATCGAGAACGGCCCATCCGACCCAGGCCAGGCTGAAGAGCCTGGTGACACACACCGTGTTCGGTGCCGGACTGTATGGCTGGGCGCTCGGACTGAGCTACCTGCTTCGGAGCGGTGGCTGAAACGGTGGGTCTGGGTTGCGCCCGCTGATAGATCTGGTCTATGACCTCATATATGCTATAGATTGGCAAGCACTTCCCTTCCCGAAGCGTCTATCTTTAGCCAGCGGACGAAACGTTCCGACGACGCCCCACGGAGACCCTGCCCCATGGCCATGAAGTACACCCGCCTGACCGAGCCCCTGGTCCGCGATGACCGCGGCGAGTTGCGCCCCGCCAGCTGGGAGGAAGCGCTGGAGCGCGCCGCCGAAGGTTTCCGGCGCACCAAGGTGACCTACGGCGGCGATGCCCTCGGCACCTTCAGCTGCTCCAAAGCCAGCAACGAGGTCAATTTCCTTGCCCAGAAGCTGACCCGGCTGGGGTTCGGCACCCATAACATCGACAGCTGCAACCGAACGTGACACGCTCCTAGCGTCGTCGGTCTGGCGACGGTCTTCGGTGCCGGTGGGGGCACCAGCTCCTACCAAGAAGTGGAAGAGACGGACGTGATCTTCCTCTGGGGCGCGAACGCCCGGGAAAATCACCCGATCTTCTTCCATCATGTGCTCAAGGGGATCCACAACGGGGCCCGGATGTTCGTCATGGACCCCCGGAGAACGGCCTCGGCCCAGTGGGCCGACCAGTGGCTCGGGCTGCACATCGGGAGCGACATCGCCCTGGCCAACGCCATGGCGCGCGAGATCATCCACGCCGGACTGGCGAACCAGGCCTTCATCGAGCGGGCCACCAGCGGCTTCGAGGAGTACCGCCGCTGCGTCGAGCGCTACACCCTCGAGCTCGCCGAGCAGGAGACCGGCGTGCCGGCCGACGTCATCCGGGACGCGGCCCACCGCTACGCCCGGGCCGACCGGGCGATCATCTGCTGGACGCTCGGCATCACCGAGCACCACAATGCGGTGGACAACGTGCTGGCGCTGATCAACCTGGCGCTGCTCACCGGCCACGTCGGCAAGTACGGGTCGGGGGTCAATCCGCTCCGGGGACAGAACAACGTCCAAGGCGGCGGCGACATGGGCGCCATCCCCAACCGGCTGGTCGGCTTCCAGGACTGGACCACCGAGCCGGCTGTCCGGGCCAAGTTCGAGCAGGCCTGGGGCGTGCCCCTCAAGCCGCAGTACGGCCTCAACGTCACCGAGATGTTCCATGCGGCCGAGCGCGGCGAGCTGCGCGCCCTGTTCGCCCTGGGTGAGAACCCCGCCCAGGCGGAGGCTGACCAGCATCGCACGGAGAAGCTGCTCAAGGGGCTCGATCACCTCGTGGTGCAGGACATCTTCCTTACCGCCACCGCACGCCTGGCTCACGTGGTGCTTCCGGCGTCCTCGAGCTGGTGCGAGGCAGAGGGCACCGTCACCAACAGCGAGCGCCGGGTCCAGCGGGTTCGGAAGGCGCTCGACCCGCCGGGGAATGCCCGGGACGATACCTGGATCATCTCCGAGCTCGCCCGCCGGATGGGCTGCGACTGGGGCCATCCCACGGCGGAGGAGGTGTGGAACGAGGTCCGGTCCCTGGCCCCGATCTTCGCCGGGATGAGCTACCAGCGGCTGGAGCAGGAAGGCGGACTGCAGTGGCCCTGCTACGATCTGAACCACCCGGGCGAGCTGTTTCTCCACAGCCGGCTCTGGCGGGATCCCCTGGAGGGCCGACCGGCGCCGTTCTCGGCGGTCGAACACGACCCGCCGGTCGAGCGGCCGGATGCCGAATACCCGTTGACGCTGACCACGGGCCGGCGGCTCGACTCCTACAATACCGGGGTCCAGACCGGCGGCTATGACAATCCGCTCCGGCGCGGCGAGACCGCGGACATCTCTCCCGAAGACGCCGACCGGCTCGGCATCATGAACGGAGACCCGGTCCGGGTCACCTCCCGCCGCGGCAGCGTGGTGGCGCCGGCCCGGATCGATCGCTCGCTCCGGCCCGGCCTCGTGTTCATGACGTTCCACTTCCAGGATGAGGTGAGAGTCAACACGCTGACCATCGACGAGACCGATCCGCGGTCGGGCACGGCGGAGTTCAAGGCCTGTGCCGTGCGGATCGACCCGATCCGGTCGGCCGGCGCGGTCGGCTCGGGCGTCGACGCCGCCCGCTCAGGAGGGTAATTGGATCTGCATCTGATGGAGGCCGAGCCCACCGAGGAGGAACGCGAAGCGGTCGACCTCTTCCTCGGCGCCCCCACCTCGGGCTGGGAGGGCGGCCTGCGGGACGCCCGCGACGCCCATACCGCCGAGGGTGGTCACGAGGCCCGGGCGCGGCGTCACCTGCTGCTCCCGGCGCTGCAGGCGGTCCAGGCGCGGATGGGGTGGATCAGCGAGGGTGCGCTCAACTACATCTGCCAGCGGCTGATGGTGCCGCCGGCGGATGCCTACGGCGTGGCCACGTTCTACGCGCTGCTCTCCACCGTGCCCCGGCCCCGGCGGGTGGTGCACGTGTGCGACGACATCGCCTGCCGCTGCAAGGGCGCGGCCGAGCTGTGCCAGGAGCTCGAGCGGACCGCTGGGCCGGCCTATCACCACGGGCCGGAGGGTGACCACGTGGCCTTCGGCGAGAACGACGCAGTCTGGCTTCGCAGCCCCTGCCTCGGGCTGTGCGACCAGGCGCCGGCGGCGTTCCTGCAGGTGGCAGGGGCCAAGCCGGTGGAGCGCCTGTTCGGTCATGCCGATGCGGCCGGCCTCCAGCGCCTGCTTGGCGGCGAGCTGGCGGCGAGCCTGGAGCCGCGGGGGCGCCTGCCCCAGGCGGGCGACCCCTCCCTCCGGCTGCTCCGGCGGGTGGACGTGATCGATCCCACCAGCCTCGATGCCTACCGCGCCCACGGCGGCTACGAGTCGCTGCGCACCGCGCTCCGGCTGGGGCCCGAAGGCGTCATCCGCGAGGTGGCCGACGCCAAGCTGATGGGCCGCGGCGGGGCCGCCTTTCCCACGGGCAGAAAATGGGACGCGGTGGCGCGCCAGCCGGCCCGGCCGCATTTCCTCATCTGCAATGCCGACGAGTCGGAGCCGGGCACCTTCAAGGATCGGGTCATCATGGAAGGCGACCCGTTCAGCCTGATCGAGGCGATGACCATCGCGGCCTTCGCGACCGGCTGCGCCCAGGGCTTCATCTATATCCGGGGCGAATACCCGCTGGCCACCGAGCGCCTGCAGCACGCGATCGACTCCGCCAGGGATCGGGGCCTCCTCGGACCCAGCGTCATGGGGAGCGGCTTCTCCTTCGACATCGAGATCCGCCGCGGCGGCGGGGCATACATCTGTGGCGAAGAGACGGCGATCTTCAACTCCATCGAGGGCCTCCGGGGCGAGCCGAGAAACAAGCCGCCCTTCCCGGTCCAGGTGGGCGTCTTCGGCAAGCCGACCCTGATCAACAACGTCGAGACCCTGGTCAACGTCCTGGAGATCCTCCGGATCGGCGGACCGGCCTACGCGGCCATCGGCACGCCCGGATCGACCGGGCCCCGGCTGTTCTGCCTCTGCGGGATGGTCGCGCGGCCGGGGGTGTACGAGGTGCCCTTCGGGACCACGCTGCGGCAGATGCTCGATCTGGCCGGCGGCATCGCCGGCGGGCGGCCGCTGCAGGCCGTCCTGCTGGGCGGCGCGGCCGGCGGCTTCGTCCGGCCCGACGAGATCGATCTGCCGCTGACCTTCGAGGGTACCCGCGCGGCGCAGGCCACCCTCGGCTCCGGCGTGATCATGGCGTTCGACGATACGGTCGACATGGTCGACATCCTCCGGCGGATCGCCGCGTTCTTCCGGGACGAGTCGTGCGGCCAGTGCGTGCCGTGCCGGGTCGGCACCGTCCGGCAGGAGGAGGCGCTGCACCGCATTCTGGCCCGCCGCACCCGCGGCGGGGTCGAGGGCGAGGCCGCGCTGCTGGAGGAGATCGGCGTCGCCATGCGGGACGCCTCGATCTGCGGGCTGGGCCAGACCGCGTACAGCGCGGTCGAAACGGCGATCAAGCGTCTCCACCTCTTCAACGGGACCCGGCCGGCATGACTGCCCCCGCTCATCAGCTTCCCCTGGTTCCGCTGCGGCCGCCCCGCCGCACGGTCGAGCTCACCATCGACGGCGAGACGATGCAGGCGCCGGAAGGCAGCACGATTCTGGACGTGTGCCGCCGGCAGGGCAAGGAGATCCCGACGCTGTGCTACCTCGACACCCTTCACCCGGTCAACGTTTGCCGGGCCTGCGTGGTCGAGGTGGAGGGGTCCCGCGTGCTGGTGCCATCCTGCTCCCGGCCGGTCGAGTCCGGCATGGTGGTCAAGACCGACTCCGAGCGGGTCCGCCACAGCCGCAAGATGGTGCTCGAGTTCCTGGCCTCGTCGGTGGACCTCTCCACCACGCCCGACGTGGACCGCTGGCTGGCCGACTACGGCGCCCGGCCCGAACGCTATGGGCCCCCGGCGCCGCCCTCACCGCCGGGGCTGCGCGACAGTCTCCAGCCGGGGCATCACGCGCCGCCGGATCCCGAGTATGCCGCCACGATCAGCCAGCCGGTGAAGGTGGATAACGAGCTGTACATCCGGGACTACGGCAAGTGCATTCTGTGCTACAAGTGCGTGGAGGCGTGCGGCAAGGACTACCAGAACACCTACGCCCTGACGGTGGCGGGCCGGGGGTTCGATGCGCGGATCTCGACCGAGTTCGCGGTGCAGCTGCCCGAGTCGGCCTGCGTGTACTGTGGCAACTGCATCGCGGTCTGTCCCACGGGCGCGCTCATGTTCAAGAGCGAGCGGGACCACCGGGACGCCGGGACCTGGGACGAGTCGCGCCAGACGGTGACGGACACCATCTGTCCCTATTGCGGCGTCGGCTGCACGCTTCAGCTCCACGTGCAGGACAACGAGATCGTGAAGGTGACCTCGCCCTTCGATCACGAGATCACCCGGGGCAACCTCTGCATCAAGGGTCGGTTCGGCTGGCGATACGTGCAGAATCGGGCGCCCGATGTCCGGGGTGACGGCCGTCAGGGGAACGGCCGGGTCGCGCGGCCCGGGTCCGGCGAAGGCTAGCGTCAGCCTTCTCTTCACGGAGGACATAACCCGGATACCCGGCCCGAGCCGCCGTCGCGGCGTCCAGGTCGATGTCGACGGTGGCGAAGGGCGCCTCGCCCGTGGTGCTCGCCTGCACCTGGCCATCCGGGCTGATGATCCAGCCGACCCCACCACAATTGCCCATCGGATCCACCCGGTTGCTCGACAGGCTGAAGGCGCCCGAGCGCACCGCCGCCACGGTCCCGATCGCCAGCCACTTCCCTGTCGTGGCGGCCGAGGTCGCCCGCGGGGCGAGGATGAGCTGCACCCCCTGCCGCGGGTAGTCGGCATAGGTCTCGAGCGCCCACAGCTCGGTGCAGAT
>DATAOR010000178.1:0-4247 GCA_036265635.1 Gemmatimonadales bacterium | reverse complement strand
AGGCCACGATCCGGGCACCGGCCCGGCCGAAGGCCAGCGCGACGGCGTTGCCGATCTGCCCCGCCCGCCCGACACCGGTGACGAGGACGACCTTCCCGCCGAACGACTCCGCGGCGGAGGTCATTGGCGGCTGAGGGATTCGAGGCTCACATCGGCGCCCGGCGCGCCAGAGGCGGAGAACCGGATGATGCCGCCCCGATCAATGAGGTAGACGCTCCGCGAGATGCCGCGCATCGGGTTCACCGCGTGGTACGCCGTGGCGATCTGACGCCCCGGGTCGGACAGCAGCGGAAACGGCAGCCCGAGCTTCCTGGCGTAGGCGGCATGCTGCTCGACCGAGGCGGGATTGACCCCGAACGGCCGTACATCCTCTAGCTGGTACTGCCCGATCTCATCGCGCACGGCGGAGAGCTGGCGGTTTCAGCCGGGGGTGTTGTTGCCGGGATAGAAGACCAGCAGCACGCGCGAGTCCCGCGCCAGATCCTGCAGCCGATACGTCTGGCCGTCGGACGCGGCGGCGGTGAAATCCGGCGCGATGTCGCCCGGGGAGAGGAGTGTCATGACGATGCCTTGGTGGGGGTGTGCGCCGGCCGCCGCGCGGCGAGCAGCTCCAGCCACTCGGCAGGCACCTGCTGGGAGCCGATCGTCGCGTGATCGGTATCGGTCAACTGGTCGCCATGCCAGTCACTGCCGCCACTCCGGCCCAGCCGGAGGGCGTTGGCGAGGCCGGTGAGCCTCGCGCGCTGCTCCGGCGAGTGGCTCGGATGGCGGACTTCCACGGCGTCGAGCCCGTCCTCCCGGAAGCGCTCGAGCACCGCCCGCGTGGCGCGGTCCTTGAGATGGGCCGCGGATACGATGCCGCCCACGCCGTGCACCAGCTCAGCCACCTCGCGAAGGGACGGCAGAATCTTGTCCACGTAGGCCGGACGTCCCCGGCCCAGGTAATGGTCGAATGCCTGATGGATGTCGGTCGCGGCCCCGGACCGGACGATCGCCCGCGCCACGTGGGGCCGGCCGACGGCGCCGCCTTTGGCCTGGCGGAGCACGTCCTCGAAATCGAGCTGGACGCCGAGCGCCTGCAGCCGGCTGACCATTTCGCGGCCGCGCCGCACCCGGTCGGCCCGCCGGCGCTCCAGGAAGTCCTCCAGCTCGGCCGAGTCGGCCGGAAGGAAGTAGCCCAGCACGTGCATCTCGCCCCACGGCGCCGCGCAGCTGAACTCGCAGCCGCCGACCACCCGGACGCCCAGCGCCTCGCCGGCGGCGATCGCGGCGGGCACGCCGGCCACCGTGTCGTGATCTGTCAGGGCGATGGCCGACAGCCCGGCCAGCCGCGCCCGCTCGACCACCGCGGCCGGCGTCAGGCTGCCGTCCGACGCCGTCGAATGGACGTGCAGGTCCACCGGGCCGGGGCCGGCCGCATCGAGCCCGGTCAGCGGCGGTACCCCAGCTCGGGCGCCGTCCACGACGGCTGCGAGTGGGCCAGCAGCTCGGTCAGCTCGCGGTCGCTCAGCTGGCTCAACGACAGCTCACGGCTCTTGGCGCCCAGCGGCGTGTAGCGCGACAGGCGGGTTTCCCGGTCCGGCCCGGTGCCGCGGGTGAAGACCAGCCCGAACTCGTCCTTGAGGTACTGGGTCACCCGTCCGCTCACGGCGACGGCCCAGGTCTGCCCCGCCACCTCGATCATCCGTCTCGGCATTACGGCTCGCTCCTCACTTCCTCCCACAGGTCCCAGGCGCCGCTCTCGTACTCGGCGACCGTGCGGATCCGCGCCTCGAGCCGGCGCTCGTCCTCGGGTGGCACGGCGACGGCGCGATGGGTCGGCCCGTCCCGGCTCTCGCTGCACTCCAGAAACTCGTTGGTCCGCCCGGCCCGCCGGAACAGCCAGAGCTGCCGTCCCCGCGACCGGTGCAGCGCCGCCAACTCCCGGACCGCGGCGAGGTACTCGCCCTCGCGCTCGGGAGCCACCCGCACCCGCGAAACGGTCAGCGTCCGCGGCACGTCAGCCGGCACCGGTCAGGCGGCGCTCTCCGGAAACTCCTGGAGCCGCCGCTTGACGTCGGCCATGAACCGATCGGCGTCGGCGCCGTCCACGATCCGGTGGTCGAAAGCCAGCGACAGCATGCCCCGGGTACGAATGGCGAGGGTATCGCTGCCGTCCACCGTGATCACGGCCGGCTGCTTCTCGATCGTCCCGACGCAGAGGATGGCGGCCTGCGGCTGGTTGATGATCGGGGTGCCGATGACCGAGCCGAACACGCCCGGGTTGGTGATGGTGAAGGTCCCCCGCTGCACGTCATCCGGGCTCAGCTTCTTGGTCCGGGCCCGCTCGCCCAGGTCGTTGATGGCCCGGGCCACCCCGACCAGCGACAGTTCGTCGGCGTGGCGGATGACCGGAACGATGAGCCCCCACTCGAGCGCCACCGCGATGCCGAGATTGATGTCGCGGCGGATCACCGTGCTCTCCCCGCTCACGGCGGCGTTGAGCCCGGGGTGGGCCCTGAGCGCGTCGGCCGTCGCCTTGGCGATGAACGCCAGGTAGGTGAGGTTCACCCCCCGCTCGGCGTACTCCTTCTTCTTCCGGGCCCGGACCTGGGCCACGTGGGTGTAGTCGACCTCGAAGATCGTGTTGACGTGAGGCGAGACCCGCCGCGACATCACCATGTGTTCCGCGGTGAGCTTCCGGATCCGGCTCCACGGCTCGACCCGGTCACCGGGCCACGCCTCGACCGAGGGCGCGTGGGCGGCGGGGACCGCTGGAGCCGCCGGCCCGGGGCTTGGCGCCGGAGCGGCAGCCGGCGCTGCCGGCTGGGCCGGTTGGGCGGCCTGGGCCGAAACCTCGGCGGCGGGCGCGGTGGTCGGCCCCGCCTCGAGATAGCTCAGGATGTCGTGCTTGGTCACCCGGCCGGCGAGGCCGGTGCCGGGGATCGCGCTGAGATCGAGGTTGTGCTCCGCCGCCATCTTCCGGACCAGCGGGGTCGACTTGCGCCGGAGCCGCTCTTCGGCCGTCTCGGCTCCGTTGCCGGCGGCGGTGCCGGTGGCGGCCGCGGCGACGGGCATGGCGGCCGGCCTGGCGGGCGCGGCCGGGGCGCTCGGCGAGGGGGTGGGTGGCGGCGGAGCGTGCGCTCGCGGGGCTTCCGCGGCCGGTGCCGGGGCCGCCGAGGCCGGGGCCGACGAGGCGGGGGTCGGGGCCGCCGGCTTGGCGGGGGCTGGCGGGGCAGCCTGCGCCGCGGCGGCGCTGGCCCCGGCTTCGGTCTCGATCTTGGCCACCACCGTCTGGACCGGGACGGTCTGCCCCTCGGTCACCAGGATCTCCGCCAGCACCCCTGCCGCCGGAGCCGGGATCTCGGCGTCCACCTTGTCGGTCGAGATCTCGAAGATGGGCTCGTCGCGCTGCACGGCGTCGCCCACCTGCTTGATCCAGCGGGACAGGGTGCCCTCGGCGATGGACTCGCCCATCTGCGGCATGATCACGTCGATCTTGGCCATTGGTCGGTCTCCAGCTAGTACGCCGCGAGCCAGCGGGCGGCTCGCACGATGTCCGGGGTCTGCGGCAGCACGAAGTCTTCGAGCGGCGGAGCGTAGGGCAGCGGCACGTCGTGGGCGGCCACCCGGCGGACCGGCGCGTCCAGCCACTCGAACGCCAGCTCGTTGATCCGGGCGGTGATCTCGCCGCCGATGCCGCCGGTCACGGTATCCTCGTGCACCACCAGCACGCGGTTGGTCTTCTTGACGGTGGCCACGATGGCCTCGTCGTCCATCGGCAGGAGCGAGCGGAGGTCCAGCACCTCGACCGACAGCCCGTCTTCGCGCTCCAGCTGCTCGGCCGCCTCCAGCGCCTTCCAGACGGTGGCGGCGTAGGTGATGATGCTCAGGTCGCGACCCTCGCGGGCCAGCCGGGCCTGCCCGATCGGCACCAGGTGATCGCCCTGGGGCAGCTCTTCCTTGATCCGGCGGTAGAGGTACTTGTGCTCGAAGAACAGCACGCAGTCGTCGTCCCGGACGGCGCTCTTGATCAGCCCCTTGGCGTCGCTGGCCGTGCTGGGATAGACGATCTTCAGTCCCGGCGTGTGGAGGAACGCCGCCTCGGGGTTCTGCGAGTGGAACGGGCCGCCCCGGACGTAGCCGCCGCTGGGGCCGCGGACCACCATTGGACAGGGGAGGAAGGCCCGATAGCGGGCGGTGGCCACGTAGTTGGTCAGGATGCTGTAGGCGCAGGAGACGAAGTCGATGAACTGCATCTCGCAGAC
>DATAOR010000177.1:0-4520 GCA_036265635.1 Gemmatimonadales bacterium | reverse complement strand
CGCCGGCGCGTCGAGGATCAGTGGCGCCATCGCCAGCACCACGCCGCCCTGGAGCAGGCCCACCATCGCGGCGGCGGCGGCCCGCCCGGTCAGCACGGCCGGGACCCCCGCCGGGCTCGCCAGCATCAGCCGCAGCATGCCGAACTCCCGGTCGTACACCGTGGCCACGCCGGTCAGCATGGCGCCGAACAGCGTGGCCATGACCAGCACGCCGGGCAGCACGTACACCTGGTACGTCAGGCCGCCCTCGACCCTGGCAATGGCGTTGTACCCGGTGCCCACCAGCAGCAGCCACATGAAGGGTCGGGCCAGGCCGCCCAGCAGGCGGCTGGTCTGCCGGGTGGTCCGGGCCAGGTCGCGGGCGACGATCCCGATTATCGCGTTCCAGCCGCTCACCCGAGACTCCCGGTCATGCCCAGCAACATCCCGCCTCGCGAGCGGCCGACAGCACTGGCCGGCCGCGGCCAACCGACTTCCGCTCGCCGGCGCATCGCGCGGCCCGGACCCCCTCGTCCCCGGGTCACGACGACGCGACCCCGCGCGTCCGGGCGAAGTAGGCGTCCTCCAGGCTGGCGGGCCGGAACGCCAGCCGGTCTATGCCGGCGGCCGTGCCGGCCAGCTCGATCACGGCGTCCCGTTCCCGGGCGATGCCCACCCGGAACCCGCGCTCGGTCCGGAGGACCGCCCCCGTGGCGCCCAGCCCGCGGAGAGCACGGACCAGCCGCTCGGCGCCCTCGCCTTCGATCTCCGCCACTTCGGCCCCCACCGCGGCGCGGAGGGCGTCGGGTGGCTCGTCCGCCACCACCCGCCCCTCGGCCAGGAGCACCACCCGGTCGGCCGGTTCGGCTTCGGCCAGGTAGTGGGTCGAGAACAGTACCGTGGTGCCCCGCTCGCGCCGCTCGGTCTCGAGCATCGACCAGATCAGCTCCCGGTGCTCGGGATCGAGCCCCACGGTGGGCTCGTCCAGGATCAGCAGCTCGGGCCGGTGCAGCGTCGCCCGGGCGATGTCGGTCATCCGGCGCCAGCCGCCCGACAGCTGCCGGGCGGGCCGGCCCGCGAGCGGTCCGAGGCCGGCCCGCTCGATCGCGGCGCCGACCGCCTGGCGAAGCTGGCGCCCACCCAACCCGACCAGCCGCCCCGCGAACCGGAGGTTCTCCTCCACGGTGAGCAGCCCATCCACGCTGGTCTCCTGGAACACCAGGCCGAGCCGGCGGCGGACCTGGCCGCGTTCGCGGACCACGTCCCGGCCGAACAGGGTGGCGGTCCCGCGAGTCGGCGCGAGCAGTGTGGCCAGGAGCAGCATCGAGGTGGTCTTGCCCGCACCGTTGGGGCCGAGCAGGCCCACCTGCGCGCCGGCCGGCACCTCCATGGTCAATGCGTCGAGGGCCCGGACGCTGCCGTAGTCGCGTCCGAGCCCCCGGGTGACGATGGCCGGCGTGCCGGCCGTCACGCGCCCTGCGGCTCCGTGGCGTACTGGCGATAGACGTAGCTGTCGCCGCCGGCGTGCTCCTGGATCGCTTCGTCGATCAGGTGCCGCGATGGGCTGAGGCTGCAGACCGGGTCGGTGTTGGCCGCGTCGCCCGTGAGCGCCATCGCCTGGCAGCGACAGCCGCCGAAATCGACCGCCTTCCTAGGGCAGCTCCGGCACGGCTCCTTCATCCAGTCGTCGCCGCGGAAGGCCTGAAAGGCGCCCGACTCGTGCCAGATCCAGTCGATCGAATGCTGCCGCACGTTGGGCAGCGTGAGCGAGGGGATGGCGTAGGCCCCGTGGCAGGGGAGCGCCGTGCCGTCGGGCCCGACCACGATGTAGTACCGCCCCCAGCCGCCGTAGCACGCCTTGGGCAGCTGCTCGAAGTAATCCGGCAGCACGAAGGTGATCTGCATCTGGCCCTTGTACCGCAGCATCCGGTCCTGGGCCACGTCGCGGGCGTGGAGGACCTGCTCGCGGGTCGGCATCAGGGCCGCGCGGTTCTTGAGCCCCCAGCCGTAGTACTGGGTGTTGGCCAGCTCCAGCCGGTCGGCCCCGTAGCCGGCGGCGAGGTCGATGATCTCGCCGATCCGGTCGAGGTTGGCCCGATGGAGCACCACGTTGATGGAGAAGGCGAAGCCGAGCTCCTTGACCAGGGCCATCGCCGCCTGCTTCTGCTTGACCGAGCTGACCCCGGCGATCCGTTCGGCCGTCTCGGGATCGGCGTCCTGCATCGACACCTGAATGTGCTCCAGCCCGGCCCCCCGGAGCGCCTCGGCGCGCTTCCGGGTGAGCCCGAGGCCGGACGTCACCAGCGTGGTATAGAGGCCCAGCCCGCGGGCGTGCGCCGCCAGCTCTTCCAGGTCCTTGCGGATCATCGGCTCGCCGCCCGACAGGCCCAGCTGGAGCACGCCCAGCTGACGGGCCTGGCTGAAGACCCGGCGCCACTCCTCGGTCCCGATCTCCTGCTCGGCCCGCAGCAGGTCGAGGGGATTGGAGCAGTAGGGGCAGTGCAGCGGGCAGCGGTGGGTCAGCTCCGCCAGCAGGGTGGTCGGACGCTCGTCGGTCATTGGATCAGCTCCCTCTCGGCCAGTCGCGACAGGTACTCGATGACATCGGTGCTCACGTCGGCCTGGTACCGGGCGCCCAGCTCGGCCGCGATCTCGGCCACGGTCCGGCGACCATCCACCAGCTCGAGGATGGCCTGGCCGGTGTCGTTGAGCAGGACGGCGCCTTCGGGGTAGAGCAGCACCGGCCGCTGGCGCGCCGGATCGAAATCCAGCCGGGCCAGGCGCCACAGGTGCGGCACCGTGTCGGGCGTCAGCGCCACCTCAGTCCTCGCGGTAGGCATTGTGGATGGTGTCGATCATCGCCCACAGCATCTCGAGCTTGAACGCCAGCGCCTCGAACACCCGCTGCTGCCGCTCGGGCGTGGTGGCCCACTGGCGCACGATCCGAAGGCCGTGGTTGACGTCCCGCGGGGCCTGGATCAGCCGGCTCCTGAAGTAGTCGAGACCTTCGGGCGGGATCCAGGGATAGTGGACCGGGAATGCCTCGATCCGCTGCTGATGGATCTTGGGGGCGAACAGCTCCGTCAGCGAGGAGGCACAGGCCTCCTGCCATGGCCTGCTCTTGCAGAAGGTGACATAGGACTCGCAGATCAGCCGCACCGCCGGCAGGACATGCCGCTCGTCCTCCATTTCCTCGCGGGGCACGCCCAGAGCGACCCCCAGCCGGACCCACAGCTCGATCCCGCCGGTCCCCGGCCCGGTCCCGTCGTGGTCCACGATCCGCTGGATCCATTCGCGGCGGACCTCCGGGTCGGGACAGTTGGACAGGATGGCGGCGTCCTTCCGCGGCACCACCCGCTGGTAGGCCAGCCGGTTGGCCACCCAACCCTGGAACTGACGCTGCGACAGCTTGCCCTGGTACATCAGCACGTGGAACGGGTGCTGGACGTAATAGGAGCCGTGGAACGACCGGAGTGCTTCCTCCAGTGCGGGAGCGGACAGCGGCCGCTCGAGCGCGGGGATGGGCGGCCGGGGCGGGGTGGCAAGCTGGGAGGCGACGAGAGTGGTGGTCATGGGCGCATCAGAGGGTGAACCGCATGCCGTCGGCCCCGACGGTGAGGCCCGCGGCCAGGACCGCGGCCCGCTCGGGCCCGTCCTCCAGCAGTATGGGGTTGGTGTTGTTGATGTGGGTGTAGACGCGGTGGCGGACCGGCAGGCCCGCCAGCCACGCCAGGCTCCCGGCCGGGCCCGATACCGGCAGGTGATCCATCTCGAGCGCCGTTCGCTCGCCGATGCCCAGGGTGATGAGCTCCCGGTCGGTCCAGAACGTCCCGTCGAACAGCAGCAGGTCCACCCCCGCCAGCCGGGCCAGCAGCCGATCGTCCAGTCCGCCGCAGCCGGGCACGAAGGCGCAGCGCCCGCCGGTGGCGGTGTCCTCGACGATCAGTCCGACGGTGTGGCCCGGCCGCTCCTCGCGGGCGAACCGCGGCGGGTCGGCCGGCACCGGGAAGGCGGTCACCCTGAGGCCGCTGGCGGTCCCGTCCCGGTAGCACAGGCCGGACGGCCGGTCGGGCTCGAGCACCTCCGCCCGGACCTCGGCGAACGCGCGGGTGACCGGCAGCAGCCGCGAGTCCGCTTCGAGCACCCGCTGCACCGCGTCGGTGGCCCACAGCTGCAGCCGCCGCGCCTCCCGCAGCAGCACCAGACCGAGGCTGTGGTCGAGCTCGGCGTCGGTCAGGACCAGGCCCTCGACCGGGACATGGCGGACGCCGCTCGGGACCGCGGTGGTGAGATGACGGAGCTGGTCCCGGACGTCGGGCGAGGCGTTGAGCAGGAACCAGCGGTCCCCATCGGCGCTGACGGCGGCGGCCGATTGGGTCCGGGGCACGGCGCGGGCGGAATCGGTCCGGGCGACGCGGCAGGACGGGCACCAGCAGTTCCACTGCGGAAAGCCTCCGCCGGCGGCGGTCCCGAGCAGGACGAGTTGCATCCAGAGAAGATGGCGGAAATGACCGAGGGGCCCGCTTGCGCGGGCCCCTCGA
>DATAOR010000176.1:0-2399 GCA_036265635.1 Gemmatimonadales bacterium | reverse complement strand
ATGTATGCGCATACATGAAGGGATGCCTCCGGGTGCGGGAGAAGCCGAGCGTCTACGAGGTGGCGCGGGCCGCGGGGGTGTCGACGGCCACGGTGTCCCGGGTGCTGGCGGGGTACGAGCGCGTGCTCCCCCGGACCAGGGACAAGGTCCTCACCGCGGTCACCGAGCTCGGCTACGTGCCGAGCGGGGCGGCCCGGGACCTGGCCGCGCGGCGCACCGGCGTGCTCGGGCTGTGCTTCCCCGACCTGGATACCGAAGACGGCGACGCCGCCTACTGGTACGACGAGGTGATCCGGGGCATGGAGCGGGCCGCCCGGCGCAGCGGGTACGCGGTGCTCATCGCGGCCAGCCACCACCGGGACGACAGCAGCCTCGTGCTGAGCATCGCGGGACGGTGCGACGGGCTCGTGGTGCTGGCCCGCACCGCGCCGCAGGCCATGATCGACCACGTCGCGACGCGCATCCCGGTCGTGCTGCTGGCCACCGAGGAGGGCGGGGGCAGGCCGGACCGGGCCATCGACCACCTGGTCGTGGCCAACGAGACCGGGGCGTACCAGGTGACGGCGCATCTGGCCGACGGGCACGGCTACACCAGCATCTGCTTCATCGCCGGACCGCCCGACTCACCGGACTCGGCCCGCAGGCTGGACGGATTCCGGCGGGCCACCGCCAGGCTGCCGGAAGCACCCGTCTACCACGGCGACTTCACCACCGCGGGCGGCCGGCGGGTCGCCGAGCGGATCATCGCCGCCGGGCGAGTGCCGCGCGCGCTGGTCTGCGCCAACGACCAGACCGCGATCGGAGTCATGGCGGCACTGCAGCAAGCCGGCCTGAGCGTCCCCGGTGACGTGGCGGTGACCGGGTTCGACGGCATCACGCTCGGCCGTCACCTGCACCCCAGCCTCACCACCGTGGTCCAGCCGATGGCGGCGCTCGGCGACACCGCGGTGGCGATGCTCACCGACCGCGTCGGCGGCCCCGCCCCGCCCCGGCGGACGCTGCCCCGGCGGACGGTGGAGCTGCCCGTCCGGCTCGAGCTCAGGGGCAGCTGCGGCTGTCCTCAATAGACGGCCTCAGGTAGCTGGCCGCACGAGGTAAATCCAGGGGGGCCTGACAAGGAGGCAACCGATGAGCAGAGCCCGGAGATACTGGTGGGCCGTCGTCCTGGTGGTCGTGGTCGCGCTGCTGGCCCAGGGCACCGCCCGCGCAGCCGGGAACCCGGTCAGCCCGTACGGCGGGCTGTCGTCGTCGCAGCGGGCAAGCCTGCTCGCCATCGCGCGGGACACCTGGAAGTTCTACGGCGCGGACGTCGACCAGGCGACCGGCCTGCCGATGGACAACATCACGTTCGCCGGGGGTGCGGCCAGCCCGACCTCGTTCGGCCGCTATACCTCGGCCGCCAACATCGGGGTCTACCTGTGGGCCGTGGTCGCGGCCCGGGACCTCGGCCTGGTCAGCGAGCCGCAAGCCCGGGCCAGGATCCAGGCCACCCTCACCGAGGTGTCGCACCTGAAGCGGGACCACGGCTTCTTGTACCAGTGGTACGACACCACCAACGGCAACGTGCTGACCAACCCCGGCCAGGGTGACTGCACCGAGACCACGCCGGCCTTCGACAACTGCTTCTTCATCTCGAACGTGGACAACGGCTGGTACGCCTCGGGGCTGATCGTGGTCCGGCAGGCCATGCCCGAACTCAGCCACCTGGTGAACAGCCTGATCGCGCCGATGAACTTCGGGCTGTTCTACGACGCCCGGGCCGAGACGCACTGCAACGTCAACCCGGCCATCACCGGGAACCAGCCGACTGGCCAGATGTTCGGCGGGTACTACGTGGGGCTGCCCCCAGATCAGGGCGATAACTGGACGCACTACTACCACAACGGCGCGCTGTACAGCGACCCGCGGATCTCCGCGTACATCGGCATGGGCCTGCACCAGATGCCGGGCAACGTGTGGTGGCGCAGCTGGCGGGAGCTGCCGCCGCCGGCCCCGTTCGCCGACTGCCAGTCCACCGACCCCGACTTCTCCTGGCAGGGTCAGTGGCCGATGGCCGGCTCCTGGCAGACCTACACCGACCCGCAGTCCCGGCAGAAGTTCCCGGTGTGGGAGGGGCACTACACCTACCCTGGTTCGGACCTGACGTTCATCCCGACTTACTCGGGCGGGATGTTCGAGGGCCTGATGCCGAACGAGATCGTGCCGGAGACCAGCTGGGGTACGCGCAGCTTCGGGCTCGCCGACGCCCGCACCGCCCAGGTGCAGATCAAGTACGCGACCCAGCAGCTGCACGATCCCGTCTGGGGCATGTCCCCGTCCAGCACGCCGGACGACACCGGCGGCTATGGCAGCTACGGGGTCGAGGGCCTGGCCTTCCCGTATTTCGGCACCGGCGCGGA
>DATAOR010000175.1:0-15162 GCA_036265635.1 Gemmatimonadales bacterium | reverse complement strand
GGCGCCTTCGCCGGCTCGAACGACGTGGCCTACGGCGTGTTCGGCGTTCGGAGGTCCACCACCGGCATCACGCCCGGCACCGGGTTCACCGAGCTCGCCGAGCAGGCCAGCGGCGAGACCCCGCCGTCCGACCTCCAAGCCGAACAGGCGGCATCCGACAACACCATTGACGCCCGCTGGACCAAGCTGAACGGCGGCGCCCTTGCGCTCGAGCTCAAGGCCGCCGGCGGGACCACCACGAACCCGGTGGCGTCCGTCCAGGTCACGCCGGAGTCCACCGGCGTGGTGCTGGGCGACACCGTCCGGCTCTCGGCGGCCCCGCTGGACGTGGGCGGCGAGCCGCTGCCCCGGGCAGTCACCTGGTCGACCGGCGACGCCGGGATCGCGACCGTATCCCAGAGTGGTCTCGTCACCGGCGTCGGCCTCGGGACGGCGACGCTCACCGCCACCAGTGAGGGCAAGAGCGGCACGGCCCGGGTGACCGTGGCCGCCAGCGAGGCCCCGGTCGCCACGGTGGAGGTCGCGCCGACCTCGGCCACCATCGCGACCGGCGGGACCGTCCAGCTCACCGCCACGCCGAAGGATGCGGCCGGCCACCCCCTGACGGGGCGCGAGATCAGCTGGTCCACCGGCGCCCCCGGCGTGGCCAGCGTCTCGGCCGGCGGCCTCGTCACTGGCGTGTCCGCCGGCGGCGCCACCATCACGGCGACCAGCGAAGGGCACCAGGGCACCGCCGGCATCACGGTGTCGGCCCAGTCCCAGACCGGACAGATGGGGCAGTGGTCGTCGCTCAACTCGTCGCCCATCATCCAGCTCCATCTCCACCTGCTGGACGACGGCCGGGTGCTGAGCTGGGGCCACGGCGGCTCGCCGCAGCTCTGGGATCCCGCCACCGCCGGCTTCAGCGCGGTGCCGAGTCCCGCGCTCCTCTTCTGCTCCGGCCACACCTTCCTCCCGGACGGTCGCTTGCTGGTGGCCGGCGGGCACATCACCAACAATCACGGCCTGCCGGCCACCACCATCTTCGATCCGGTCAGCGGCGGCTGGCAGAGCGGCGCGCCGATGGCACAGGGCCGCTGGTATCCCACCACCACCACGCTGCCGAGCGGGGAAGTGGTGGTGCTCTCGGGCGAGAACGAAGCCGGCGTCATCGCCGCCGTCCCGGAGGTCTGGAATGGCAGCACCTGGCGCCAGCTCACCACGGCCAGCCTGTCGTTGCCCAATTACCCACGCACGTTCGTGGCCCCCGACGGACGGCTGTTCTACGCCGGGGCGGCCAAGCCCTCACGCTGGCTCGACGTCACCGGCACAGGCCAATGGACCAGTGGTCCGACCATGGCCGCGGCCTCGCGGCTGTACGGCGCCGCGGTGATGTACCGGCCGGGGAAGATCCTCTACGTCGGCGGCGGCAACCCGCCGACCAACACTGCCGAAACCATCGATTTGACCCAGCCGAATCCCCAGTGGAGTCAGACCGGCTCCATGGCCTACGCCCGCTGGAACCTGAACGCCACGCTGCTCCCGACCGGAGACGTCCTGGTCACGGGGGGCACCAGCCTGGGCGACCGGACCAATCCTGCGGGCGCGATCAACGTGGCCGAGCTGTGGAGCCCGGCGACTGGGCAGTGGACCCAGCTGGCGAGCAGCGCCCCGCTGCTGCGGGGCTATCACTCGACCACGCTGCTGCTGCCGGACGGGCGGGTGCTGCACTCCGGGGGCGGGGACGGGGGCGGGGTGCCGAACAACTACAACTACGAGCTCTACTCGCCGCCGTATCTGTTCCAGGGGCCAAGACCCGTGATCAGCGGCGGAGTGCCGGAAGCCGCCACCTACGAGCAGACGCTCGCGGTGGGGACGCCCGATGCCGCGACCATCGCCAAGGTGAGTCTGATCCGCCTGGGCTCGGTGACGCACGCCTTCGATCAGGCGCAGACCTTCGTGCCGCTCGGGTTCTCGGTCTCGGCGGGCGGGCTGTCGGTGACGCTGCCGACCAGGATCACGGCGCCCCCCGGGCCCTACCTGCTGTTCCTGGTAAACGGCAGCGGGGTGCCGTCCGTGGGACGGATCGTCCGGTTGCAGTAGCGCTCAGGGGGCCGAGCCGAGGCCGCGAGACAGCTCGATCGCGACCGCTGCTCAGGCTCCGGTGGTTCCCGGCCTCAGTGCCCCGCTCGCGCCGCCGCCCAGCCTCGCCCATCTTCCCCCGCATGACCGATACCACCGCCGATCCCCTCGACAGCCTGGTCCGCCTCTCCCACCGTCTCGGCCAGGAGACCCGCCTGGTCCAGCCGGGCGGCGGCAATACCTCGATCAAGCTGGGCGACACCCTGCTGGTGAAGGGAAGTGGCACCGACCTCCGCACGATCGGCCCAGCGGGCTTCACCCGCCTGTCGCTGGCCAAACTGGCCGGCCTGGTCGAGGCCGAGGCGATGAGCGACGCCGACATGATGCGTTTCATGGCCGCCTGTCAGCTGGCCGAGGGGCCGGCGCCGAGCGTGGAGACCCCGCTCCACTCGCTGCTCCCGCACCGCGTCATCGCCCACACCCACGACGTCGCCACGATGAGCTTGACCAACGTCCCCGACGCCACGGCCGAGCGGCTGGTGCACGAGCTGTTCGAGGGATCGATCGTCTACGTGCCCTACAGCCGCCCGGGATTCCCGCTGGCCAGGGCCGTCGGTGCGATGGTGAAGCGGATCCCGCCGGGCGCCATCGGCCTGACCCTGGCGCATCACGGCCTCGTCGTCTGGGGTGACGACGCCGAGCAGGCGCATCAGCGGCTGATGCAGGTGGTCGGGCGGATCGAGGAGTACATCGCGGCCTGCCGGCAGGGGCGACGGGTCGCACGTGAGATCGGGACGGGGGCGAGCGAGCCCGGGGGGAGCGGGAGCCGGGCCTCCACGCCCGTCGGGGCTGCGGCCCGGCTCCCGCTCCCGCCCGGCGCACTCGCCGCTGGCGTCTCGAATGCGTCGGCCGAGCCCTCCTGTTCCCGGCCCGCCCAGTCCTCCGGTTCCCGGCCGGCCGAGTCCTCCGGTTCCCGGCTGGCCGGGCACGTCGGGGCTGCCGGCCGCTCGCCTGCCGAGCGCCACCGGCTGGCCGAAACGGTGCTCCCTGCCATCCGCGGCGCGCTGGGCGTCCCCGACCGCGTCGTCCTCCACTACGACGACGCCGACGATGTGCTCGAGACCCTGGCCGCCGCGCCGACCGCGGAGCTCACCGCCCGCGGCATGGCCACGCCCGAGCATCTCCTCCGCGCCGGCCGCTTGCCGGTCTGGCTCGACCTCGACCTGTCGGCCTCAGCCGAAGGGCTGGCGGGTCAGGTGCGTGCCGGACTGGCCGCCGCCCGGGCCGACTACGGGGCCTACCACGCCCGCCACGCCGCGCCGGGCGAGGCGCCCCTGGCCGACTGGGCCAAGGTCGTCCTCGTTCCCGGACTCGGCCTGGTGACCGCGTTCAGCGACAAGCGCAGCGCCGTCACCGCCAACCTGTGCTATCGCGCTACCCTCGCGGCCATCGGCGGCGCGGAGGCGGTGGACCGCTTCCAGTTCATTCCCGAGCGCGAGGTGTTCGAGTTCGAGCACTGGCCCCTCGAGCGCCGGAAGGTCGAGGACGCCATCGCCCGCGAGCGCGCCGGCAAGGAGCTGCCGCGGCACGTGGTGCTGGTGATCGGGGGCGGCAGCGGGATCGGGCGGGCCGCGGCGCAGCGGTTCGTGGAGGAGGGCGCCCACGTGGTCGTGGCCGATCTCGATGGCGCCGCCGCGGAGGCCGTCGTGGCCGAGCTGGCGCCCGGCTTCCCCGGCCGGCTCTGCCCGGCCGATGCCGACGTGCGGGACGACGCCAGCCTCGACCGGCTGTTCCGCCGCACCGTGCTCGAGTTCGGCGGCCTCGACTGCCTGTTCTACACCGCCGGCCTGCCGCCCCGCTTCGCCCCGATCACCGACATCCGGCGGGAGGATCTCCAGCGGCAGCTCGAGGTCCACTATCTCGGCGCGGTGGCGGCCATCGGGCGGGCGGCCACGGTGATGCGGCGGCAGGGGATCGGCGGCTCGATCGTGGCCTCGGTCTCCAAGGCGGCGATCGTGCCGGGCCGGGAGGCGGTCGCCTATGGCGGGAGCAAGGCGGCGCTGCTCCAGGCGCTGCGGGTCGCTGCCGTCGAGCTCGGGCCGGACGGCATCCGGGTCAACGCCATCAACGCCGACCAGGTGGATACGCCGCTGTTCCGCCGGTTCGTCCGCGAGCGGGCCGCCAGCCGCGGGGTGACCGAGGCGGAGCAGCTCGAGACCTACCGGAAGCGCAACCTGATGGGCGTGGGCCTGATCCCGGCCGAGGCGGTGGCCGAGCTGGCGGTGATGATGGCGGGCGAGCGCTTCCGCTTCACCACCGGCGGGATCCTGACGGTGGACGGCGGCCTGGCGGAGGGGTTTCCGCGGTAGGCTGCTGCCTTCTCCACCCGCGGCGGCGGGCCAGTCCATCTAGTTCCACGGCGCAGCTTCGGCTGGCGCTTTCCGGTCCCTGCGGTATAGTAGGGACGTCTCCCCCCTCAGCGGTCGTGGGTACGCCCGCGTACGCAGGCTCTCGATTCCGACGCTGTAGCGGGACGCGAACTCCAGTCCCGCACGAAGGCGCTGCCTCGAGCTCCCGACCGCACTCTCGCGGAGGCCGACCATGCCGCCGAGGCGCGCGCCCGATCTCACCGGCCGTCTGCTGGTGGTGCTCACCCCCCAGGCGGTGCACGAGATCGCCCACCAGGCTGCTGCACCGCACGCCACCGACCTCTCCGATCTCTCGCAGCTGGAAGGTCCCCTCTTCAGCGGGATACAGTTGCTGCTCGGGCGCTATCAGGCCACCGCCACCCGTGGCGTGCGCAGCCTCACCATTCCACAGATCCTGAAGCTGGACGCGGATGCCGCGGAAGGACCGTTCCGGCCCGCGCGCAGCCTGCTGGCATACTGGATCGTCAGCCCGGGGCCGGGCATCGCCCTGCACGGGGTCGTGGCGGCGTTCCGGGCCACGCCTGGCGTGCTCGCGGCGGTGGAGCAGGAGGCGGTGGGCCGGCCGCCCTGCGCCTGGACCAACAACCAGTACGCCGCCCAGCAATTCCACCTCGATCCCGCGCCGACCGGGATCGACGCCAAGTCTGCCTGGCAGCGCGGCGCCAAGGGCCGGGGCATCGCCTTCACCGATGTAGAGATGGGATGGAACCGGAACCACGAGGACCTCACGGCCAAGACCAGGAAACCGCTGCTGACCCACAAGAACGATCCCACCTGGGAGGACCACGGCACCAGCGCCCTGGGCCTCGTCGTGGCCACGGACAACAGCACCGGCGTCGTCGGGATCGCGCCCGGCGTCACCAAGGTACGTCTCGCCTCGCACTGGGACGGGACGTCGGCCGAGAACGTCGCCGACGCCATCGCCACCTCCGCAGCCAACATGGACGCGGGCGACGTGATGCTGCTCGAGACCCAGCGGTCCGACGAGGCGCCGATCGAGCTGCTGGACGGCGAATTCGAGCTGGACGCCATCTGCGCCGCCACCAGCAAGGGCATCACCGTCATCGAGCCGGCCGGCAATGGCGGCTTCACCCTGGACCGGGACTTCCCCGCGGGCCGGCGTGACTCGGGTGCCATTGTCGTCGGCGCGTCGGTGGGCGACCCGCCCGCGAAGGGCCTGAGTGGCGGGGCCCATGCCAGGCTGGGCAAGTCGAACTACGGGACCCGGGTCGATTGCTTCGCCCCCGGCGCCGGCCTGGTCACGGCCGGGGGCGGCGACCTCGATGCCAGCGGGGACCCGAACCGCAGCTATACGTCCGCCTTCCGGGACACCAGCGGGGCCTCGGCCGTAGTGGCTGGTGCGGCGATCCTGGCCCAGCACCTCCACGTGAAAGCCAAGCAGGCCCGGGTGGACGCCGCCGGGATGCGAAGCCTGCTCGTCCGGACCGGCCGGGCGCGGGCGCCGCAGGATGGCCCCATCGGCGTCATGCCCGACCTGGCCCAGGTCGCGGCGGAGCTGTTCAGCCCGGCCGGCAGGCCGGCCTGACCTGGCCGACTTCCCGGCGTGTCCGTGAACGAGTCGCTCTCCGCATCGCCGGGCCAGCCGACGGAAGCCGCGCTGCTCGAGCGCCTGGCCGCCGCCGTGACCGGCCGATACCGGATCGTGCGCGAGCTCGGCCGGGGCGGCATGGCGGTCGTCGTCCTGGCCGAGGATCTCAAGCAGAATCGCTCCGTCGCCCTCAAGGTCATGCGGCCCGAGCTCGCTGCCGAGCTGGGCCCCGCCCGCTTCCTCCGCGAGATCCGGATCGCCGCCGGCCTGCAGCACCCCCACATCCTGGGCTTGTACGACTCGGACCAGTCGGATGGGCTGCTCTACTACACCATGCCTCATGTCGAGGGCGAGTCGCTCCGCCAGCGGCTCGAGCGCGAGGGACAACTCCCCATCCCTGAGGCGATCCGGATCGCCGGCCAGGTGGCGGAGGCGCTGGGCCATGCCCACCGCCACGGGGTGGTTCACCGCGACATCAAGCCGGCCAACATTCTCCTGGTGGGAAATCAGGCGCTGGTGGCCGACTTCGGTGTCGCCCGCGCCGTGGCCGAGGCCGGCACGGGCGACCTCACCGGGACCGGCATGTCGGTCGGCACGCCGGCCTACATGAGCCCCGAGCTGGCTGGTGGCGACTCCCACCTGGATGGCCGGTCCGACATCTACGCCCTGGGCTGCGTGGTGTACGAGATGCTCGCCGGCGAGCCGCCGTTCGGGGGGCGGACGGCGCAGGTCATCCTGGCCAGACATCTGCAGGAGCCGCCGCCCTCGCTCGGCGTGGTGCGCCCGACTGCGTCGCTCCGGCTGCAGCAGGCGATCGAGCGGGCCCTGGCCAAGGTGCCGGCGGACCGGTTCGCCACGGCCGAAGAATTCGGCCGGGAGCTGGAGGCGGCGGCGCGGAGCCGGCCGCGGGTGGCGGCGGCCGGCCGGAACCGGCGCTGGACCTACCTGGTGCCGGGGCTCGGCGCCGCCGGTCTGCTGGCCTGGGGCCTGATCCGCGCGCTCGGCCCCCCGACGCCGGCGCTGGATCCCAACCGGGTCGTGGTGTTCCCGCTCTACGACGAGTCGGGCAGCGGGGCGGGGGAAGCGGTCGCGACCTACGTGGGCTATGCCCTGGAGGGCACGGCGCGGCTGCGCTGGATCGAAGGGTGGGACTGGATGCGGAACGCCGAACGCCCGGCCGGTGAGCCGCTGCCGCCCGGTACCGCCGCCGCCATCAGCCGCGCGCGGCGGGCCCGCTACTTCATTGACGGGCTGATCGTCCGCGGGCGCGACTCGGTCACCGTCGTGCTCCGGCTCCACGATATCCAGGGCGACTCGGTCGTCAAGCGCGCGGGCGTCTCGGGCGCGCCGGACGATCCCGTCCCCCGGTTGGGCCTCGAGGCGGTGGCGGGTCTGCTCCCCTCGCTGCTCGAGCCGGGCCGGCCGGTGGACCTGAGCGCCCTGGCCCAGCGCCGGCCCGCCGCCATCGCGGCCTTCCTGCAGGGCGAGCACGACTACCGCCGGGCCAGCTTCGCCAGCGCGCTCGAGCACTACCGGCTGGCGGTCCGCGAAGACTCTTCCCTCGCGATCGCGGCGATCAAGGGCGCCCAGGCCGCCAACTGGCGCGAGCGGAATCAGGAGGCGCTCGCCCTGGTTCAGGTCGCCCTCACGACGCGGCAGGCGCTGCCGCCCCGGTATGCCCGCTTCGCCCTCGGCCTGCAGCACTATCTGACGGGGGCAGCCGACTCCGCCATCAGCGAGTATCGCCGGGCGATCGCCCTGGACCCCGGCTGGAGCGAGGCGTGGGCCGCCCTGGGCGAGACCTACCACCACCTGCTGCCGAATGTGTCGGCCCCGGATTCGCTGGCGGAGGCCGCGTTCACCGAGGCCAGGCGGAGCGATACCAGCTTCTCGCCGCCGCTGCTCCATCTGGCCGAGATGGCCCTCCGGCGGGGCGACCTGCCCGGCGCAACCCGGCTGATCGGGGCGTTCGACCAGGCCGATCCCGATTCGGCGGTCAAGACTCGCCTGGAGGCGATGCTGGCCTGCGTCCGCGGCGGCCCGGCGGCCACGATCTGGGAACGGCTGGCGGCCCGGCGGCCGGACCTGGTCGTAGGCGCGGCCCACCTGCTGTCCGCCGGCGGCTCCCAGCTTGCCTGTGCCACTGCCGGCTACACTGCGGTCCTGCACGCTGCCGGCAGCAGCACTGAACAGCAGTGGGGAGCGGTGCTGGGCCTCCAGAGTCTGCTGACGGCGCGGGGCAGGGTCGGGGAGAACCGCCGGCTGCTGGACTCGAAGATCTCGGAGGCCATTGGCGGTCCCGTGCTGTACCTGATCATCGCGACGATCGACTCCGCCTACCGCAGCAGGGCAGGGGAAGTCGCCCGGCAGTTCGGCACCGGGTACCGCGGCATGGGGTCTCCGGTGCTGTGGGCCCTGGCCACCCATGCGGCGTCGACCAGGGACACCGCCGCGCTGGCCGGCATCGCGTCCGAGCTCGAGCGCCGCTCCGATTCGTCGCGGACGCGGCGTGACTCGCTGCTGTCGAACGTCGTGTCCGCCGATGCCGCGCTGGCTCGGGGAGACAGTACGGGCGCCTTGCAGCAGCTGATGCGGCTGACGCCGAATGCCTCACTCGAGGATCTCGAATGGCAGCCGTGGGAAGCCCTGGCGGGTGAGCGGCTGACGCTGGCGCGGCTCTACCTGGCCAGAGGCGACTACCCCAGGGCGGACCAGGTGGCCGGCCGGCTGGAAGCGTCACAGCCGGTGATCCACCTGGCCTATCTGGCGGCCGCCCTGGCAGTCCGCGCCGAGGCGGCCGCCGCGCTCGGAGAGGCGAGTCGCGCGGCGATATACCGCCGCCGGACGGCTGCCTTGCAGCGATAGATCCCCGATGCTCCCGAGTCTCCCACTGCCAGGAGGTGCCCCGTGACCCCGCCGAACCAGCCGAACCAGCCCAACCAACCGAACCAGCCGAACCAGCCTGCGCAAGGCGGTAGCGGCCGTCCCGAAAACACGTATCCCCCGGCGGACCCGGTTCACGACTGGGAGGCCTTGCGCAAGGTCCTCAATAAGCATGGCACAGCCTGGTTTGACTGGGGGCAGGCGGTGCTCAGGGAGCTTGACGCGCTTGAGAAGAGCCGGCAGGGTGGGAGTGGGGGCGTTGGCCACCCTCCGACGGATGCCACGCAGCCACCCAAGCCGCCGTTCAAGTAGTCGCGGCCGGACTCGAATCCTGGCGCTTGGCATCGCCGGTCGGGGGCGGAACGTACCGGGACATCACGTCTCCAAGGTGAGCGTCCGGAACAACGCGCCGGCGCTGGCGGGTCGCCGACGGGGCGACTTGTCCAGCGCTCGGCGGAGGCCCGCCTCGAGGGCCGGCGGCAGCCCGGGCCGGACGGTCGCCAGCGGTCGCGGCGCCTCCGCGACGACCCGGGCCACGATCGCCTGGGCGTTGGGGCCGCTGAACGCCGGCTCACCCGCCAGCATCTCGTACACCACGCACGCCAGGGCGTAGACGTCCGTTCGCTCATCGACCTCCCCGCCGGTGGCCTGCTCGGGACTCATGTAGGCCGGCGTGCCCAACACCAGGCCGCTGGACGACGCCGTGTCGGCCGCGGCCAGCTCGACCGCTCTCGCCAACCCGAAGTCGCAGACGAGGACCCGGTCGCCCTGGAGCAGGATGTTGGCCGGCTTGATGTCGCGGTGGAGGATGCCGTTGGCATGGGCATAGTCGAGCGCACCGGCGACCACCCCGGTGATCCGCAGTGCCTCGGCTGTCGCCAGGGGGCCGGCGGTGGCCAGGAGCCCGCGCAGCGTCTGGCCGGCCACGTGAGGCATGACGTAGTAGTGCAGCGACGGGGACTCGAACGCGTCGAGCACCGGCACGATGGCGGGATGATTCAGCCGCCGGAGGATGTCGATCTCGCGGCGGAACCGGCCCGAGCCGATCAGGCCGGTGACCTCGCGCCGCAGCAGCTTGATCGCGACCGGCGTGCCGAGGCGAAGGTCCTGGGCGAGGTAGACCGTCGCCATCCCGCCGTGGCCGATCTCCTGCTCGACCCGATAGCGCCCCTCGATGGCGCCCTGGAGCCGTTCATCGACCGGCATGGCCGCATTCGCGCCCGGCTGACGCTCGGCACCGCCCGGCCCGGCGGGGGCTAACGTCCGGCGCGGGCCTCAAGCTCCCTGGTCCAGTTCTGCACCACGATGAACTCGCTCCGCTCGTTGGCCGAGGTCTCCCGCAGCATCACGAAGCGCTTGTCGTCCGGGGCCACGTCATAGGACGCCACCGCGCCGCCCGGCACGTACGACGCCACCGGAAACAGCGCCCGCGGCTGGTCGAACCCGAACGTCGCCCCCGGGCGGATCGCCACGGTCATCATCTTGTTGCCGGTGCTCCAGTAGAACAGCTCCTTCCCGCTGTGCGACCATGTCGGGTCGCGCCCCCCCGCCACCGACACCTGCCACCGGGCCGAGCCCACGTCGGGGAAGGGCCGGACGTACACCTCGGGCTGGCCCGATTCGTTCGACGCATACGCCAGCCACCGGCCGTCGGGCGAGACGGTCGGCTCGACCTCCGTCGCCGGTCCCGTCACCAGCGGCGTCAGCGTCGAGTCGCCCGCCCGCACCCCGTAGATGTCGCCCGCCCCGGCCTCGAGGAAGGACCGCCGCGCCAGCAGCCACTTGCCGTCCCGCGTCTCGCTCGCCTGGGCGAAGGCGAACGGCGACTTGACCAGCAGCTGGGCGGTCCCGGTGCCGTCCGCCCGCCGCCGCATCAGCTGGCCGCCGTTGGTGCCGGCGTTGCCGACGTAGACCAGCGAGCGGCCGTCGGCCGACCAGGTCGGGCGGAGGTTGGCCGTGTCGCCGAAGGTGACGCGGGAGGCCGGCCCGCTGGGCAGCTGCTTGATCCAGAGCGCGCTGTTGCCGTTGAGCACGATCTCGGTCGCCAGGGCGCTCCCATCGGGCGAGAGCGTCGCGGCCGTGATGGTCCCGGGCGGCTCCCAGCTGGAGTCCACCGGCGTCTCCACTCCCTCGCGGCTCACCCATACCGGCTGCCGCGGCCGGGCGGCGGCGCCGGTGGTGTAGACCAGCGTCCCGGTGTTCGACAGCTGCAGCGTGGTGGAGAACCCCCCGATCTCGATCCCGATCCCCTCCAGCATCGCCACCGGGGCGCCGGTGATCGCCAGCTTGTCGGGGTCGAACGGGAAGGCCACCAGCTTTCCCTCGCCGGTCACCACCAGCAGGTGTCCGGTCGGCGAGTAGCGGGCGTAGACCCCGCGGGTCAGCACGTGGGGCTCGACCGGCTTGCCGCCGGGCTTGGGCAGCGGCATGGCGACGATCTGGAAGTCGCCGATCGCCTGGTTGGTCCGTCGGGTCCGGAACAGCATTCCCTTCCCGCCGGGCAGCACGACCGGCCACTCGGCCCCGGCCTCCTTGTGGGCCTGGAAGTTGTACAGCAGCTCGAGCGGCCCGCCGGTGGCAGGGAGCCGGGAGATCCCGGAGTCCACTTCGATATAGATGTAGCCGTCCGGCCCCCAGTCGCCGCCGCTCGAGTTGACGCTGTCCGACAGCGACACCGTCGGGCCGCCGCCCAATGCCACCGTGCGGAGCCGGCTCCCCTGGATCAGGAAGCCGAGCTGCCGCCCGTCGGGCGAGAAGAAGGGCGAGCCGGCGCCCACGGTCCCCGGCACCGCCGACGCGGTGAGCTGGTCGTGCTCCCGGAGCCAGAGCTGTACCCCGCCCTGCGATGGGCCGACGTAGACCATGCGCTGGCCGTCGGGCGAGATGGCGATCCGGTTGCCCGAGATGTTCACCGCCGCCAGCGCCTGCGCGGGCGGGAGGTAAAGGCTGAACCGGTTGACGCTGGCCGCGGGCTTCGGCCGGAGCCAGCCCCACCCGGCCACGAGCAGGGCCAGGAGCAGCGCGGCGAACAGCCCGATCTTGACCGGGTCGAGCCCGCTCCGCCGGGAGGTCGGGGGAGCGGCCGCGAGGGACGCCGCCGACGCCCGGGTCGCCCCGGTGCCGCGGCCCTTGAGCGCGTCGGCGAACTCGGCCGCGCTGGCGAAGCGGTCGGCGGGCAGCTTCTCCAGCGCCGTCAGCACGGTGGCCTCGACCTCCGGCGGGATCGTGTGCCGCTGCGGCAGGATCGGCCGGGGCGCTTCGGTCAGCACCCGGGCCACGATGGCCTGGGCGGTCGAGCCGGTGAACGGCGGGTCGCCGGTCAGCATCTCGTACAGCACCACGCCCAGGGCGTAGACATCGGAGCGGGCGGTGATCTCGCGCTCGCCCATCGCCTGCTCGGGCGACATGTAGTGCGGGGTCCCCAGGCTCATCCCCGTCTCGGTCATCCGGTTTCCGCCGGCCTTGCTGGCGGCGAGGGCAATGCCGAAGTCGGCCACCAGCGCCTGGCCGTCGTGCAGCAGGATGTTCTCGGGCTTGATGTCGCGGTGCACCACCCCATGCCGGTGGGCGTAGTCGAGCGCCGAGGCCACCTCGCCGGCGATCCGGACCGCATCGGCGACCGGGAGCTGCTTTTCGCGGCTCAGCCGGCTTCGGAGCGACTCGCCCTCGACGTAGGGCATGACGTAGAACAGGAAGCCGTCGGCCTCCCCCGAGTCGAACAGTGGCAGGATGTGGGGATGCTGGAGGTTGGCGGTCAGCTTGATCTCGGCCAGGAACCGCTCGGCGCCGATGACGGCGGAGAGCTCGGGGCGGAGGAGCTTCAGGGCGACCCGGCGGTCGTGCCGGAGGTCCTGGGCCAGGAAGACGGTCGCCATGCCGCCGGCGCCGATCTCGCGCTCGATCCGGTAGCGGTCGGCCAAGGCGACCTGCAGGCGGCTCTGTGTCTCGGGCATGGGGACCAGGCTCACTTGAATGTGGCAGGCAGATGCGTTCTGAACAGCGGGCAGATGCGTTCTGAACAGTCGTACGCCGGCGGACGCCCTACTTGCCGATTCGTCCCTTGAGCTCGTCGAACCAGTGCTCCACGACCACCAGTTCGGTCCCCCCGCCGCCGGTCGATGCCCGCACGAACACGAAGCGCTTGTCGTCGGGTGAGATGTCGTACACGCCGGCGTTGCCCGTCAGGACGTACTGGGCGGCGGGAAACAGTACCCGCGGCTGCCCGACCGCGAAGCTGGGGCCCGGCGTGAGCGTGAGGCTGGTCAGCTCCTGCCGCCCGTTGAGGAAGAACAGCTCGCGGCCGCTGTGGGCCCACACCGGCACCGTTCCCCCGCTGGCGGATACCTGCCACCGGGCGGTCGCCACCTCGGGGAACGGCCGGACGTACACCTCCGGCTGACCCGACTCGTCCGACACGTAGGCCAGCCAGCGGCCATCGGGCGACACGGCCGGGCTCATCTCCCGGGCCGACGTCGTCAGCAGCGGCACCAGGGTCGTGTCGCCCATCCTGGCGGCATAGATGTCGCCCCCGCCCGGCTCGGCGAACGACCGGCGGAGCACCAGCCAGCGGCCGTCGCGGGTCTGGAATCCCTGGGCGAACTGCATGGCCGAATGCAGCAGCTGCCGGGGGACGCCTGTCCCGTCGGCCCGGGTGAGCGACGGCTGCCCCGCGCCCGAGCCCAGGTCGTTCATGTAGATCAGCGACTTGCCGTCCGCGGCCCAGGTGGGCCGGAAGTGGACGGTGTCGCCGAAGGTGAGCCGGGAGAACGGCCCCACGGGGAGCTGCTTGACCCAGATATCCGAGGCCGCGCCGCGGGCCACCGCGACCGCGAGCGACTTGCCGTCCGGAGCCAGTGCCACCGCGTTGATGTTGCCCTGCGGGTCCCAGCTGGAGTCGACCGCCGCGGCGGCGCCGGCGCGGTTCACCCAGACGGCGCTGTTCACCGCCGCGGTGCCGCCGGAGGTGTACAGCAGCGTGCCGCTGCCCGAAACCGCGAAATTGACCTCGAACGGCCCGGTCCGGAGCATCCCGTCCATCACGGCCACCGCCGGGCCGGTCAGGGCTCGCTTGACCGGGTCGAACGGCGCCGCCAGCAGCTTGCCGTCCCCGGTCACCACCAGCAGGTGGCCCGAGGCCGCGTAGCGGGCGTACACGCCGCGCATCAGCACCCGCGGCGTCCCGTTCGGGATCGCCATCTCCATGATCTCGAAATCGTTGGCGGGCTGCCCCGACAGCCGCCGGCGGAAGACCAGGCCCTTCCCGTCGGGCATCACGTTGGGGTACTCGGCCCCGGTCTCCTTCTTCGCCTCGGACAGCCGGAACAGCACCTCGACCGGCCCCCCCGTCGCCCGGATCCGTCCCAGGCCCTCCTGCACCTCGGTATAGATGTAGCCGTCGGTACCCCAGTCGCCGCCCGATGCATTGAGGCTGTCGCTCAGCGTGACCGGCGGTCCGCCGTTCAGCGGCGCCACCCGGAGCGTGCGTCCGTTGAGAATGAAGGCGACCTGACTGCCATCGGGGGAGAAGAATGGGCTCACCCCGTTGTCGGTCCCGGCGATCGGGGTCGGCCGGAGCTTGTCGTGCTCCTTGAGCCAGAGCCGGGTGCCGCCGTCGGCCGCGCCGACGTACGCCATCCGGTTGCCGTCGGGCGAGATGGCCACGTTGCCGGCGATGGCCGACGGCCGGAGCGTCTCGGCCGGGCGGAGCAGGAGGCTGTAGCGGGTGACCACGGCCGCCGGGGCTGGCCGGGTCAACCTCCAGCCCGCGGCGGCGGAGACCAGCCCCAGCAGCGCCAACGTGCCGAGGGCCACCCATTTCCAGGATGATGCGGCGGGTCGAGTCTGGGTCGCCGGGGTCGTGGCGCGCGCACTGGCCGTCGCCGCCGTGACCACGCCGGAGCTGCCCCGTCCCGCCAGCGCCTCGGCGAACTCAGCGGCGGTGGCGAAGCGGTCGGCGGGGAGCTTCTCCAGCGCGGTCAGCACGGCCGCTTCGACATGAGGCGGAATGGTGTGCCGCTGGGCGTGGAGCGGCCGGGGCGACTCGGTCACTACCCGGGCGACGATGGCCTGGGCGGTCGAGCCGGTGAACGGCGGGTCGCCGGTCAGCATCTCGTACAGCACCGCGCCCAGGGCGTACACGTCCGACCGGCCGGTGATCTCGCGCTCGCCCATCGCCTGCTCGGGCGACATGTAATAGGGCGTGCCCAGCGACATGCCGGTCTCGGTCATCCGGCTGCCGCC
>DATAOR010000174.1:0-20302 GCA_036265635.1 Gemmatimonadales bacterium | reverse complement strand
GCGACGTTGACCTCGCCCGGGCTGTCGGGGCCCGAGGGATTGGTGTAGTGCACCTCTCCGTAGCCGCCGATGGTGGTGCGCTCGACCTCCGGCTCCGAATCGGGCTCCTGGTTGGTCGAGCCCTGCCCGGGCGTATCCGCGGCCTCACCCGCGGTGGCGACCGTGTCAGCCCCCGTGGCTGCGGTGTCGGGCCCGGTGGCCACGGTGTCGGGCCCGGTGGCCACGGTGTCGGGCGAGGTCGGCCGGGCTACACCCGCCTGAGTCGAAGCGATAGCGGCGGGGACGTTGAGTACCGGCAGCGAGCCCAGGACGAGCCAGGCGAGGGCGATCGGTGGCAGGGCGCGCATGACACCTCAATGAGCAGTTGAAAACGATTTTCAGCTGAAAGACCTACCACTTTATTCCCCATTGCCACTGGTGTCAACTGCCACGCCCGCCCATCATTGGGACGCGCAACCGCAGCCCCCCGATTGGCCGCCCTGCGAGGCTCCTCCATGCCTTATCTGCCCCTCCGGACCGTCGCCGTCCCCGAGGCGACCGACCACGTATACACCGACTGGCTGGAGGCTCTGGCCGACCGGCTCGGGGCCCACGGCGCCGACTGGTCCCGGATCTGCCGCGACGTGCTGTTCGAGCTGTGGTACCCCGGCCTGACCGACTACGACACCCTGGTGCAGGACCCGGCCACGCCGGCCGGCACCCGCGCCGCGCTGCTCGGGCTCGACCCCAGGAACGTCACCCTCGAGCCCGAGTATTACGCCGAGGTCGATCACGACCGCTACGCCCGGGTCAAGCCGCTCCACTGGCTGTGGCAGAGCTTCGACCGTTCGCCCCTGGGCGCCGGCAACGTCCACCTCGGGGTCCGGTTTCGGCGGCTGCTGGCCCAGCACCTGTTCGGGCGGGTGGGCCGCAACTTCAAGTGTTTTCAGTTCGTGGAGTTTTCCTACGGGTACAATCTCGAGGTGGGCGACGACTGCGTGGTCCACCGCCACGTCCTGCTCGACGACCGGGGCGGCATCACCCTGGGGAATCGGGTCAGCATCTCGGACTACGCCAACATCTACAGCCATACCCACAGCATCGTCGACCAGAAGGACGTGACCAACGCCCGCACCGTGCTGGAGGACGACGTCCGCATCACCTATCACGCCACCGTGCTCGCCGGCGTGCGGGTCTGCCGCCAGGCCATGGTGGGCGCGGTGGCCGTGGCCACCAAGAACGTGCGACCCTACCACGTGAACGTCGGCATCCCGGCGAAGTCCATCCGGGTCAAGCCCAACGCCCCGGCCGAAGCCTACGTCACCGAGCGGGTGGCCCAGGGCCGCCAGGAGCCCTGACCCTGCGCCGGCCCCGCGAACGGTGGTACGCCTCGCCCGCGGCCCTGGTGGCCTGGGCGCTGCTGGGCAGCGCCCTGCTGGGCTCGCGGCTGGGCGGCCTCTCCGCCGTGGTGACGATCGCCCTCGGCATCGCGGCCGGACTGATCCTGCTGCTCACCGTCTGGCGGCGCGAGTGGGAGGTTCCGCTCCACGCCTTCGCCGCCACCCTGCTCGGCGTGGTGGCCTGGTTCGCCAACGATCGGGTCTGGTGGCTGGCGGCGATCGCCGTGGTCACCATCGCGTCCAGCTTCTGGATCGCCATTGCCCGGGGCCGGCGCCGGCTGCGCGATTCCGAGACCAAGTGCGACCAGCTGGCCAGCCAGCTGGACCGCCGGATCAGCGAGCTGTTCTCGCTCCAGGAGCTGAGCTACGTCCTGTCCGAGTCGATTCAGCTCGACCGGATCGTGGACCAGGTCGCCAAGTACGCCGGCCGGTTCCTCCAGGCCGACGGCGCCGTGGTCGTCCTGGCGGACGACGACCGCGGCGGGGTCCTGCGGGTCGCCGGCGCGGCCGGCACGCTCGAGGGACTGGCCGGCCGCACCATGGACGACCCCGATACGGCGCTGGTGCGCTTCGCCATGCTGCGCGAGCGGATCGAAGTAGCCCAGGGCGTCGGGAGCCCGACGGTGAACCTGATCGGCGGCGTCACCGTGCGCTCGGCCGCGGTGGCGCCGCTCCGATCGCAGGGCGTCACCATGGGCGCCCTGGCGGTCGCGGACCGGCAGGGCGGGCCGTTCACCACCGAGGATCTGTGGCTCCTCTCCACCGTGGCCACCAACGCCTCGGTGGTGCTGGCCAACGGCCGGCTGTATGAGATCGTCCGCCGGAGCAAGGAGGACTGGGAGACGGCGTTCAATGCCCTGACGGAGGGCATCGCGGTGGTGGGACCGGGCGAGGTGATCCTCCGCGCCAACCAGGCGCTGGCGTCGCTGGTGGATCTGCCCGAGGCCGACCTGATCGGCCGGCGCTTCACCGAGTCGCTGGTGGGCAGTTCGGAGCCGGTCTCGGAGCTGATCGCCTCCGCCCAGCTCGGCGAGCGGACCCCGCCGCTGGTGCTCCGGCTGGACGGCACGGGCCGGGTGCTCCGGGTGACCGCCGCACCGTTCGCCGAGCGGGCCGGGCGAGTGGTCCTGCTGGTGGAAGACGTGACCGAACAGCGGCTGATGGAAGCGCAGCTCATTCAGAACGACAAGATGGCGTCCATCGGCCAGCTGGTGTCGGGCGTGGCCCACGAGCTCAACAACCCGCTGACCTCGATCGCCGGCCTGGCCGAGCTGCTGCTGGAGCGGGAGCTACCGGCCGACTTCCCGCGCGAGCACCTCCGGGTCATCCACGACCAGGCCGAGCGGGCCGGCCGGATCGTGCGCAACCTGCTCACCTTCGCGCGCAAGGGCGTGGTCGAGAAGGCGGCCGTAGACCTGAACGACGTGGCGGCACGGAGCGCGCAGCTGATCGTCTACGAGCTCCAGCTGCACGGCATCGAGCTGGAGCAGGCCCTGAGCCCGGTGCCCGTCCTGGTGCTGGGGGACCGCCACGAGCTGCAGCAGGTCCTGCTCAACCTGATCACCAACGCCGTCCAGGCGGTGAGCCAGCTCCCGGCCGGGCGGGCCCGGAAGATCACCATCGCCACCACGCGGGAGGACGGCCAGGCGGCGCTCCGGGTGCGGGACACCGGCCCCGGCGTGCCGCCCCAGCACGCGTCCTCGCTGTTCACCCCGTTCTTCACCACCAAGGCCGCCGGCCAGGGCACCGGACTGGGATTGTCGCTGAGCTACGGGCTGGTCAAGGCTCACGGTGGCGAGCTGAGCTACGAGCCGCCCCCCGACGGCGGCGCCGAGTTCCGGGTGGTCCTGCCGCTCCACCAGCAGGCGGAGCCGGAGGCGGGCGGAGCCGCGTCCACCAGCCTGCACGAGCACCGCCGGGTGCTGGTGGTGGATGCCGATCCCGGAGTGCACCGGCTGGTCAACGCGCTGCTCTCGTCGGAGGGGATCGAGGTCGAAGCGGTGCGGGCCGGCGAGCAGGGCCTGCGGCTGGTGAGCGAGCGGGACTACGACCTCATCATCGCCGACGCCCGGGCCACGGCGGCGGCCGAGCTGTTCGTCCATGCCCTGGTGGCGGCGTCGCCCGGATCGGTCGAGCGGCTGGTGCTGACCTACAGCGGCCAGGCCGACCCGCCCGACCCGCTGCCCGACCGGCCCGTGCCCCGGGCCCGCAAGCCGTTCAACCTGCGCGAGCTCCATGCCCTGGCCTCGCAGGTGCTGACTAGTAACCCGCCTCGCTCGCCGGCATCCAGGGCAGCAGGCTGACCCGGCCCCGCACCTTGGTCGCGGCCTGGCGGGCATCGCCGGTGGCCCAGTAGTTCCCTCCCGCCACCAGGTCGGGAGCGTCGATGAACCAGCCGCTGGCCCGAAGGAACACGTTGCCGCTCACGGTGGTGGCGTGACCGGTCCCGTCGATCACCAGGCCGTCGCCCACCCCGTCGAACACGTTGCCCCGGACCCGGCTGTTGGTCACGCCCCGCAGGACCACGGCCTGCTGCACCCGGCTCAGCATGTTGTCGTCGATCCGGAAGCCGCGGCCGGGCGCCCCCGTGGCCCGGATGCCGACCGGACCCTCCAGCAGGACGTTGGCCTCGATCTCGGTGTCGCCCCCGCGAGTGAGCTCGACGGCGGCGACCCGCGGGCCGATCACGGTATTGCCCCGCACCAGACTGGCCCGGACCCGGGTCAGCTCGAACCCGACGGCCGCGCTGTCCGCCCGGTTCTCGATCAGGCTGGCATCCCAGCTCCCCCGCACCGCGAACGCGGCCACTTCAGCGCGCGAAGCGTCGTTGCGGTACACCATGGTCCCGACCGAGGGCCGGCCGACCGGCGGCAGCCCGGTGACCAGCACGCCGATGCTGGAGCCGGTGAGGTCGTTGTCGGCGATGGTATTGGAGTCGCTTCCCTCCCGAACCAGCACGGCCGCCGCGAGGCAGTCGGTCCCCCGGTCGGGGCACCGCCGGGTCCGCCCCGCGACATTGCGCACGATGGTGTTGCGGCCGGCGCGGAACAGGTGCACGGCCCAGCCGGAGTTGTCCGACAGGTCGTTGTCGGCCAGGTAGGCATCGCGGGACTCCACCAGACCCACCCCGTTCTGAGCGCCGTGCGCGATGACGCCGGTGACCGACGCCCCGATCGTGCCCCGGAGCAGGATGGCCGCCCCGTACTGCTCGGCGGCCTCCACCCGGGCGACGTCGAGCCGGTCGAGCGTGTCGCTGGCCTCGGGCCGGGAGCGAAGCGATTGCCGGCGGCTGCCGGACAGCTCCATGCCGCTCAGCCGGTGGTTGCGGCCGCCCTCGAGCCGCACGCCGAAGCGGAACCCGCGCACCGTACCGCCCAGAACGGTCACCGCGTCCACCCCCCGACTGGCGACGCCGATCCCGACGTAGCGGTCGGGCACGGAGTCGCCGCTCTCGATGGTGACGCCTGCCAGGTCGATTCGGGTGCCCGAGGCCGCGGCAATGAGCACGCCGCGCTCGGCCGGATCGGCGATCCGGTACCGGCCCGGGCAGACCCGGACATCGCCCTGGACCTGGGTGCCGGGCCGGCTGAGCCGGATGCAGGGAGCGGCCGCATGGGCGCGCCCGTCACCGAGCCCCGTCGCCGGCGTCGAGGGCAGCGCCAGGGCCAGCGCGACGATCGCGGGCCCCCGCAGCGCGCTCACGGCCGCACCGGGTAGCCCCGGCTCCGCAGGAACGCCCGGGCCTCGGGCAGCGAGGAGCCCTGGAAGTGGAAGATGGTCGCGGCCAGCACCCCGTGCGCCCCGGCCTCGAAGGCGTCGGCCAGATGCTCCAGCCGCCCCGCCCCGCCTGAGGCGATCACCGGGATCGAGACGGCCGACGAGACCGCGCCCAGCAGCGGGAGATCGTAACCCTCGCCGGTGCCGTCCCGGTCCATCGAGGTGAGCAGGATCTCGCCGGCGCCCAACGCCTCGAGCCGCCGGGCCCAGGCCACGCTCTCGAGCGGGGTCGGCTCGCGCCCGCCGTTCACCATCACGGTCCAGCGGCCGTCGATCCGCTTGGCATCCACCGCGGCCACCACGCACTGGGTGCCGTAGCTGTCCGCCAGCTGGGACACCAGCGCCGGATCCCGCACCGCGGCGGTGTTGACCGAGACCTTGTCGGCGCCGGCCCTGAGGGCGGCGCCGGCGTCGGCCACCGAGCGGAGGCCGCCGCCCACGGTGAACGGAATGAAGATGGACTCCGCCACCCGCCCCACCATGTCGAGCGTGGTCCGGCGTGACTCCGGGCTGGCGCTGATATCGAGGAACACCAGCTCGTCGGCGCCCTCGGCGTCATAGCGGGCGGCCTGGGCCACCGGGTCGCCGGCGTCCCGGAGCGAGGTGAAGTGCACCCCCTTCACCACCCGGCCCTCGGCCACGTCCAGGCAGGGGATGATGCGGCGGGCTAGCATACCCGGAGCACGTCCTCGACCTCGCCGGCGGCCCCGGTGCCCAGCAGCGCCACGATGTCGTCCAGCGCGCGGCCCTCGCGCGGCCAGGCGAACCGCCCGCGGGCGTCCCCCGGGCGAAGCCATTCGTACCGGTCGTGCTCGGCCCCGGTCCGGACCGTCGCGCCCGCCGCGACGAAGGCGGCGAACACCGGAACCAGCGCCACCTCGTCGAGCCGGTGCTGGTAGAAGGTCTCGACCCGGCTGAGGTTGTAGAGTCGCTCCGGCGCGAGGCCGGTCTCTTCGGCCAGCTCGCGCCGGGCAGCGTCGGCCGGCGTCTCGCCCGGTTCGATGTGGCCGTGGACGGCTTCCCAGGAGCCGGGGCATCGGCCGCCGGGCGCCCGCCGGAGCAGCAGACACTCGAGCTGGCGGCCCGCGCCGCGGAGGACATAGCAGTCCACCAGCGACACCCGGACGGTGGTCACGGCCGCCACCGGGCGAACGCGTCCAGCAGCTCGATGCCGGCCCGCTGCGACTTCTCCGGGTGGAACTGCGCCCCCAGCACGTTGTCGTGGCCGACGATGGTCGGAAAGGCCGTCTCGTAGCTGCCGGTGGCCAGCACGTCGGCCTGATCGAGGTCGGTCGGATGATAGCTGTGGACGTGATAGAAGAACTGCGGCTGGCCCTGGAACACCGCGGCCATGACCGGATGGGTCCGCCCGGCGTCGGTGGGCTCGACCCGGGCCCAGCCGACGTGAGGCACCGGAAGCCCGGTGGTGAACCGGACCACCCGTCCGGCCAGGAGGCCGAGGCCGCGGGCCTCCGGCGCCTCGGCGCTGGCCCCGAAGAAGAGCTGCAGGCCGAGGCAGATGCCCATCACCGGACGCCCCCCGCCCGCCGCCTCGCGGACTGCCGCGCCGAGTCCGGTCGTCTCGAGCGTCCGCGAGGCTTGCCCGAAATGCCCCACGCCGGGCATCACCACATGGTCGGCCTGCCGGACCTGGTCGGGATCGGTGGTCAGGGTGGCCCGGTGCCCGCCCGCGGCCAGGGCGCGGACCACGCTGGCCAGATTGTTGACGCCGTAGTCCACCACCACGATCACAAGGTGCCCTTGGTGGAGGGCACGCCGGTGACCCGCGGATCCAGCGCCGTCGCGGCATCGAGCGCCCGGGCAAAGGCCTTGAACGCCGCCTCGACGATATGGTGGGGATTGTCGCCCCGGATCAGATCGAGGTGGACCGTCAGCCCCGCGTTGAGTGCCAGCGCGCGGAAGAACTCGGGCGTCAGGAAGACGTCGTAGTCACCCAGCATCTGCCACTTGGGGATGTCGATCTGGTACGACAGATACGGCCGACCCGATACGTCCACCACCGCTCGCACCAGCGCGTCGTCCAGGGGCACCAGGGCATCGCCGTACCGCCGGATGCCGGCGCGGTCGCCCAGGGCGCGCTCGAGCGCGAGGCCCAGGGCGATGCCGGTGTCCTCGACGGTGTGGTGGCCGTCCACGTGCAGGTCGCCGCGGGCCTGCACGGTCAGGTCGAGCAGGGCGTGCCGGGCCAGGGCCTCGAGCATGTGATCGAAGAAGCCGATGCCGGTGTGCACCGTGGCTGCCCCGGTCCCGTCGAGCGCCACCACCACCTGGAGATCGGTCTCTTTGGTCGTACGGTGGATCTCGCCCTGGCGGGCCACCTAGGCCTCCCTTCCCAGGATGACCCCGAGGGCGTCCGCTACGGCGTCCACGTCCTCGGAGGTCCCGACCGAGATCCGGAGGCATTGGGCCAGCTCGCCGGCACCGGAGACGTCGCGGATCAGGATGCCGTGCTCGTCGAGCAGCCGGCGGAACACCTCCCGGGCGGGGTGTCGGCGGCAGCGGATGAGCACGAAGTTGGCTGCGCTGGGAAACACCTGCAGGGCGGGCAGCTCCGACAACCGGCGGATCAGCCGGTCGCGCTCGCTCACGATCCGGCGCACCCGGTCCGCCATCAATGCCTGGTGCCTGAGCGTGGCCGCAGCGGCGGCCAGGGTGATGACGTTGACGTTGTAGGGCAGCTTGCCCTTGCCGACTTCACGCGCCACCGCGGGATGAGCCAGCGCCAGCCCGAACCGGAGCCCGGCCAGGCCGAGGGCCTTGCTGAAGGTGCGGAGCACGATCAGCCGGGGATGGCGCGCCAGCAGCGGGCGCGCCGTGGGCCCGCCGAATTCCTGGTAGGCCTCGTCGCACACCACCAGGGCGCCGGTCTCCTCCAGCACCCGCTCGACCGCCCCCTCGGGCAGCGCCGAGCCGGTAGGATTGTTGGGCGAGTTGAGCACCACCACGCGGGCCCGCTCGCGCACGGCGGTGTCGATCAGGGCGTCCACCTCGTAGCCGAAATCCGGACCCAGCGGCACCGGCCGGTACCGTCCGCCGAACACGCCGGTGAGCAGGCGGTAGAGTGAGAAGGTCGGCGTCGGGGCCACCACCACGTCGCCGGCTTCGAGGGTGGTGGCGAGCGTGGCCTGGATCAGCTCGTTGGACCCGTTGCCCACCAGAAGCCCCTCCGGCGTCCAGCCGTAGTGCTCGGCCAGTGCCCGGAGCAGCTCCGGCGGCGCGAATTCAGGGTAGCGATGCCAGGAGGCCGCCTCCGCCGCGGTCAGGATCTCCCGCTTGAGCTCCGCCGGCACGTCCCAGGGGCTTTCGTTCTGGTTGAGCTTCCGTCGGGCCGCCGGCGCGCTCAAGGTGTACGCCGTCTGCGCCCGGACCGACGGCTTGATCAGCGCCAGCGCCTCGGCGGCGTCGGACGATGGTCCCGCCAGGCCGGGGGTCGATGGGCTGAGCTGGCTGGCGGGGAGGTCCGGGAGAGTGGGTGGCCGGCTCACGCGCGGTGGCGGCCGAGCACGGCTTCGAGCCGGGCCGACAGCGCCCGCGCCCGGAACGGCTTGGTGATGAAGTCGTCGGCGCCCAGCTCGAAGACGCGGACCTCGTTGTCCTCGTCACCCTTGGCGGTGAGGACCATGACCGGGAGCTCGCGCGTGGCGGGCCGCGACCGCAGCTGCTTCAGCACGCTGTACCCGTCGAGCCCGGGAAGGTTGAGATCGAGCACCACGATGTCGGGGCCGTGGCGGTCCACCTGGTCCAGCGCCTGAATGCCATCCTTGGCCTCGTAGACCAGGAACCCGTCGCGCTCCAGCAGGTCCTTGAGCACCCGGCGAAGCGGCTCCTCGTCCTCGACCAGCAGGACTTTGCGGCCGCCCCCCCGGCCGGCCGCCACGTCCGTCTCCACGCCGCTCTCGTCCACCAGGTCGAGGTCGAGACTCACGTCGAGCGGGGCGAACCCTGCCGCCGGCGGCCCGACCGGCGGGGCCGGGGCCTGGCGCGGGGCGGCTCGCGGTTCCCGGGCCGGCGGGGCCACCCGTGGCCGCGCGGCCGCGTCGTCGAGCGGAACGTCGGTGATCCGGAGCAGCTCCTCGATGGTGGAGTGCCCGGCCAGCACGTGCCGCAGCCCGCTCTCCCACAGCGACCGCATCCCGGCCAGGCGGGCCACCCGGGCCAGCTGCTCGGCCGTGGCGCCCTCGCCGATACGGCGCTCGATGTCCGGGCTCACGGTCAGCACCTCGACGATGCTGAACCGGCCGCGGTAGCCGGTCTGGGTGCACTCGGCACACCCGACCGCCTGGTAGAGCGTGGCCCCGGCGGGGATGAAGGCCGCCACCCGCTCCGGCGGAGACCCGGTGGCCGGCTGGCGGCAGGCCGGACAGAGCCGCCGCATCAGCCGCTGGGCGACGACGCCGCGCAGGGCGGACGCGATCTTGTACGCCTCCATGCCCATGTCCACCAGCCGGGTGACGGCGTTGGGCGCGTCGTTGGTGTGGAGGGTGGACAGCACCAGATGGCCGGTGAGCGAGGCCTGCAGCGCGATCTGGGCCGTTTCCTGATCGCGGATCTCGCCGATCAGCACCACGTCCGGGTCCTGTCGCAGGATGGACCGCAGCGCCGAAGCGAACGTCAGGCCGGCTTTCTCGTGTACCTGGACCTGGACGATGTTCTCGCCCAGCCGGTACTCCACCGGGTCCTCCACCGTGACGATGTTGACGCCCTCGCTCTGGACCAGCCGGATCGCCGAGTAGAGGGTGGTGGTCTTGCCCGAGCCGGTGGGCCCGGTGACCAGGATGATGCCTTCCTTGCACGTCAGCAACCGGGCCAGCGCCTCGCGCTCGTCGGCGTGCATGCCCAGCGCGTCGAGGCTCAGGACCGTGGCGCGCTGGCTCAGGATCCGGATGACGACCTTCTCGCCCAGCGAGGCCGGCAGGGTGCTGACCCGGAGGTCCACCGGCTCGCCGTTGACGCTCACCCGGGCGCGGCCATCCTGGGGCCGGAGCCGGTCGGCGATGTCCATCCCCGACATGATCTTGATTCGGGAGATCAGGGGCAGGCCGGCGTTGCGGGGGATCTTCATGACCTGGCGGAGCACGCCGTCGATCCGGTAGCGGACCACCACGCCGCCCTCGATCGGCTCGACGTGGATGTCGCTGGCCCGGCTGGTCACCCCATCGGCCAGCATGACGTCCACCAGCCGGATGATGGGCCGCCGGCTGGCCTCCTCCGCGCTGGCCCCCGCGATGTCGTCTTCCTCGGCGATCTCCTTGACTTCGAAGTCGCCGCCGATCCCTTCGAGCAGCCGGTTGACCGCGTCCTCGTTGCGGTACAGCTCGTCGATCCGCTGGCGGATGGTGGCCGGCGGGCCCAGCAGCATCCGGACTTCGCGGCCGGTCGCGAACGCCAGCATCTTTTCCGCGTCGATGTCGAACGGATTGGCGGTGGCGATCTCGAGATAGGAGTCGGTCTGGCGGACCGGCACCACGTTGAACCGCCGCGCCACCTGCTCGGGAATGGCCTGCTGCAGCTTGGGATCCACCCGGACCAGGTCCGCCACCGGAATGCGGAACCGCCGGGCCAGCGCCTGAACGACCTGGTCCTCGGACAGCAGCTTGCGCTGGACCACGACCTCCCACAGCGAGGCCGGCGAGGCCGCCGGCTCCTGCCGGATGGCCGCCACCGTGCCGTCGGACAGAAGTGGCTCGAGGGTGTTGACCAGCCATTCGTCGGTGAACTGCATGCGCGATCGGACTCTGGCGGTTGTGGGAGACCACGGGACGGCCGGCAGGGCGCCTCGATCCGGAAGATAAGACCGCTACAACAGCCCCCACCAGTCCCGATTGACGTCCACCGTGAGCCCGAAATCGCCGCGCCGAAGCCCGATCCCGGCCTCGATCCGGATGAGGCGCATGAACCACTCCAGCGCCACGCCCGCGACCGGCCGGATCCCGTCGCTCGCGCTCCAGGGCAGCCCCGGATAGGAGCGGCCGGCGGCGCCGGCCGCGAAGAACGGGGCCACCGTCAGCCGCCGCCCGGTGGAGGCGAACGAGCCGAGAGGCAGGGCCGGCACCGGCACGTCGAACCGCCACTCGACCTGCCCCAGCGCCGCCTGGCGTCCCCCGTAGGCTCGGTAGGGCTCGCTGACCAGGGTGCCGCGCCCGCCCAGCACGAAGCTCCGGTAGGCCGGCATCCCGGCGGTCGCCGCGCCGAGCGAGACGCGGGTGACCAGATCGTGCCCCCCCACCGTGGTGAGCCACCGTCCGTCTGCCGTAGCCCGGACGTACTCATCCGGCCCTGGCCCGACGCCGCCCTCCACGGCCAGCTGCCCCTGCAGATCACGGGCGACGGCGATCCCGCCGCTGGCCCGCTCGAGCTCGATCCGGCCGATCCCCCAGGTGCCCGCGCCCAGGGCCGGGTTCGGCTGGTACCGGCCGCTGGCGGGTGTCGCCCGGGTGACCACCGACCGGGTCTCCTCGGCGCCCGCCGAGAGCCCCAGCGCGGTCCGACCGCTCAGCCGGTGGCGGAGACTGGCCGTGGCGCCGGTCAGCAGCACGTAGTCACCGTGGTCCCGCCCCGCCTCCTGCGATAGCAGCGAGTTGAGCAGTGGGGAGATCACCGGCCGGTCGCTCAGGTCGCGGATCTCGCGGCCGCCCGTGACGCTCACCTGGGTGGCGCCGAGGCCGGCCGTCAGGGTCAGGCCGCCGGTGACCCGGTGGTCGGAGGTGCCATAGGCCAGGCTGGGGCGGAGGCCGATCCGCCGGGCCCTCACACCCAGCACGCCACCCACCCCGAGGGTGAGGCCCTGAACCCGGTTGACGTGGACCACGTCGCTGACCGACCCTGCCGCCAGCCGGCTGGCGGGCAGGCCGCTCAGCGCCCGGGCACCGGCAATCCGCTCCACCTCCACCCGGAGGGCGTCCATGTCCTGCCGGTTGACCGGCGGGGCCACGCCCGCGACCGCCCCGCTGAGCGGCCCGCCCCACGAGCTGTCGTCGGGCTGGGCCCGGGTCAGGCCGCCGATGGTGGGGCCGGTCAGGCTCGCGTCGGGCAGGGCCAGGTTGAGGTCGTAGCCCTCGATCTCCCACCGCCCGCGGATGATCCCTCGGGCCGGAAAGTCGAGCCAGCGGGTCCTTCGGCGGATCTCGACTTCCTGCCGGTACGGCAGCCAGTAGCGGTGCTCGACCAGCGAGTTCTCCAGCACGATGCTGATGTCTTCGAGCTGGGGGTCGAGATACGCCGGCGGGGTGAAGCTGAACCGGAAGCGGACCAGGTCGGCCGTGGCGACGTCGAGATAGAGGGTCCCCACCACCAGCGGCCGGGCAAACGAGCGGGGGCGGACCTGGACCTCGCGCACCACGGTTTCGCCGGCCGCGGTTCGGATCGCGAGCGAGTCGCCCAGGGCGAAGTCGTAGGCCGCGAGCCCCTCGGGCGAGAGCGGATGGGGCACGTCCCGGACCTCGTCGCCTTCCCCGATCCGGATGACGTTGCCGAAGTTGTTGGTGACGATGCCCAGGTGATCGCGGTGGTAGCTGATGTCGGTCGGCAGGAAGGCGCCGTCGCGCCAGCCGCGGATGACCTGCTTGCTCCGGTCCGGGGCCCGCCAATACACTTCCACGCGCAGCTCGTCGGCCTTGACCAGCCGGGGCGGCTCGGCCAGCCCCTCGCCTACCTGCGCCAGAAAGAAGACGAAGCCGTGGGCCCGGGTGCGGTAGCTCCGGAGCGTCGAGTCCGCCTGCGACGTCAGCCGCCGCTCGGTGGCCCGGCGCACCAGGGCCAGCGCCGGCGGCGCGTTCCAGCTCTGCGCGAGCAGCGGGACCGGGTGGCTGGCCAGCAGCAGGATCGCCACACGGACCGCACGTCGCACTGCGCACCTCTCACGCTGGCAGGGTGGATGACGGGAATATCCCGGGAGCCGACCGGCCCGGCAAGCAGTCCCGCGGGCTCTCGCTGGTCCGCCCGGGCCGCCTTCCGGTCGGTCCGACGGTGGCTGAGCCTGGCCACCGCGGCCGGCGCCGCCGCCTGCGGCGGGCGCTCGGCTTCGGCGGCCCGGGACGTGGCGCCGACCGGCGTCCGGGTCGTTCCCCTGGCGGCCGCCATCGTCCTGGAGACTGCCGGTCCGCCGCCCGCCGACACCGCGGTGAGCTTCACCGCCGGTCGCCCCCGGACCATCGTGCTCCGTCACGGCCCGCCGGAGAACGTGGTGTTCGCCGAAGTCACCTTCGGGGCCGCGGCCTTCCGGGCCGACAGCGGCCAGCCGGTCGAGGTCGAGCTCCGGCCACGGCCCGGCGTGTACGGGCTCGAGCTCCGCAGCAGCGTGCCCCTGGCCGGCGGCGCGACCATCGTGTTCCGCTATCCCCGCTACTTCCTGGCGCCGGCCCGGGGCCGAGCCGTCTACGGCAGCGACGTGCTGTACGAGCGGGCGCTGGCCGTCGGCCTGCTCGGCGGAACGGGGCAAACTTTGTCGCTCCTCCCTACGACCCGTCCCGCTCCCGACAACCTGCAGGCCGCGGTGAGGGCGCCGGGCACCTACCTGGTGGCCGCGCCGGAAACGCCGTGAGCTTCGACGCCTTTGCCGCCCGCGCCCGCCAGGGCGGCGCCATGGTGCCGGTGACCCGGGAGGTCGTGCTCGACGGCGACACCCCGGTGAGCGCCTTCGCCAAGCTCCACCGCGGGGCCTACGGCTTCCTGCTCGAATCGCTTGAGGGCGGTGAGCGCTGGGCCCGCTACACCTTCCTCTCGACCGACCCGCGCGAGGTCTTCCGCTATCGCGGGCGCCGGGCCGAGCGCTGGACCGCGATCCAGGGCTGGCAGCCGATCGAGGGCGAGGTCGCCCCGCTCGAGCATCTCGGCGAGCTGCTCCGCCGCCACCCGCCGGTGGACGTGCCCGGCCTGCCCCGCTTCACCGGGGGCGCCGTCGGCTATCTGGGCTACGACATCGTCCGGACGATCGAGTCGCTGCCCGATCCGCCGGCCGACGATCGCGATCTGCCGGACGCGGTGATGATGGTGACCGATACGCTGCTGGTGCTCGACAATCTGTACAATCGCGCCACCGTGATCGCCAACGTCGAGGTGGCGCCGGGATCGGGTGACGACGACCTCCGCCGGCTGTATGCCGCGGCCACGGCCCGGATCGACGACTGGATCGACCGGCTGGCCGTGCCGGGCACCATCCGGCCGCTGGCGATCGAGCCCGGCCACGCCCTGCCGCGCGCCGTCTCGCCCTATGCCGACGACCGGTATCAGGCCGACGTCGGCCGGATCAAGGCCTACATCGCCGCCGGCGACACCTTTCAGACCGTGCTCTCCCGCCGGCTGGAGGTGGCCGCGCCCGACCCGTTCCTGACCTACCGGTACCTCCGGGCCCTCAATCCCGCGCCGTACCTCTACTACCTCCACTGCGACGACATCCAGGTGATCGGCAGCTCACCCGAGATCCTGGTCCGGGTGGAGGACGGCGAGGTCACCCTCCGGCCCATCGCCGGCACCCGCCCGCGCGGGGCCACGCCGGACGAGGACGCCGCGCTCGCCGCCGAGCTCAGCGCCGATCCCAAGGAGCGGGCGGAGCACCTGATGCTGGTGGATCTGGGGCGGAACGACGTCGGCCGGGTGGCGGAGTTCGGCACGGTCCGGCTTACGGCGTTCATGACGATCGAGCGCTACTCTCACGTCATGCACCTGGTGAGCGAGGTGCGCGGCCGGCTGCGCGACGGGCTTGACGCGGTGGCCGCGCTGGCCGCCTCGTTCCCGGCCGGCACCGTCTCGGGCGCGCCCAAGGTGCGGGCGATGCAGATCATCGACGAGCTCGAGCCGGTCCGCCGCGGCCCCTACGCCGGCGCGGTGGGGTACATCGGGTGGGGCGGCCGCACCATGGATACCGCCATCACGATCCGCACCTGCATCATGCGGGCTGGCCGGGCCTGGGTGCAGGCGGGTGCCGGCATCGTGGCCGACTCGGATCCCGCCGCCGAGTGGCGGGAGACCGAGGCCAAGGCCCGCGCGGTGCTGCTGGCTCTCGCCCTGGCCGGGGCGCGAGACGGCCCCGGCACGGGCTGAGGCGAGCCGGGACCGCCGCCCCTCCCATCCCGCCGTATATTCCGCCCATGCCCCTGCTCCGACTCCTCAGCAGTACCGGCGACCAGTCGTTCGAGCTACCCGAGGGCCGCACCCTGCTGGTGGGCCGGGGCGTCACCAGCGACATCGCCATCTACGATCCGACCATCTCGCGTCGCCACGCGGAGCTGACGGTCGGCGCCGACACGGTCGAGGTCAAGGACCTCGATAGCTCGAACGGCACCTGCATCAACGGTACCCGGGTGGCGGAAGGCCGGCTGGCCCTGGACGACTCGATCACCTTCGGCAAGGTGACGTTCCGGTTGACCACCCGGGGCTCGCCCGGGGCGGCCATCCAGCGGCCCGCCATCGCCGCGGAGCTCGGTCCCCAGGGCGGCAAGATTGTCCGCCAGCTGGTGGTGAGCGGCGGCTTGCCCCCGGGCATCACCAGCCGCGACGGTCCGCCATCGGGTCAGCTTCGGCTCGACGCCACCAGCGCCCAGGCCCGCCAGGCGCTCAAGCTCCAGATGCTGCTCGAGGTGTCGCAGAAGCTGTCGGCCGAGCTCGATCTCGACCGGCTGCTCCGTACGGTGGTCGACACCACCTTCGAGATCATGACCGTGGACCGGGTCACCATCGTGCTGCTGAACGAGGAGACCGGCGACCTGGTCCCCACCATCTCCCGGAGCCGGGTCGGCGAGACCCAGGCAGTCCAGGTCCCGCGCTCGATCGCTGAGAAGGTGCTGCAGGAGCGGGTGGCGGTGGTGTCCCAGAACGCGCCGGCCGACGAGCGCTTCCGGGGCCAGAGCATCCTGATCCAGCGGGTCCGGAGCGCGATGTGTTCTCCCCTCATGGCCAGCGCCGACCGGGTGCTCGGCCTGCTCTACGTGGACAATCTGACGGCGACCAACACCTTCACCGACGAAGATCTCCAGTTCCTGGTCGCGTTCAGCGGGCTGGCGGCCATCGGGATCAAGAACTCGCGCTACGCCGAGCAGATTCGGCGCGAGGCCATGGTCCGATCCAACTTCGAGCGCTACTTCGCGCCCAACGTGGCGGCCGACATCGCCCAGCGAGGCGAAGCCATCGGGCAGGGCGGCGAGCGCCGGCCCACGACGGTGCTGTTCAGCGACATCCGCGGCTTCACGGCCATCGCCGAGGCCATGGGCCCCGATGCCATCGCCCGGTTCCTGAGCGAGTACTTCAGCGAGATGGTCGAGGTCATCTTCGAGCACGGCGGCACGCTGGACAAGTTCATCGGTGACGCGGTCATGGCCCTGTGGGGCTCGCCCATCGCCCACGTGGACGATCCCGACCGGGCCGTCCGGGCGGCCATCGGCATGCAAAGGGCGATCGGCCGGCTCAACGAGCGCTGGATGGCGCAGGGCCGGCCCGAGATCGGCGTCGGGATCGGGATCAACCACGGCGAGGTCTTCGCGGGCAACATCGGCAGCCACCGCCGGCTGGAGTACACCGTGATCGGCGACGCGGTCAACGTGGCGGCCCGGCTGTGCGCCGAGGCGGGCCCGGGGGAGATCCTGGTGAGCGAGCAGTTGCTGAAGGTGGTCCGGGACCAGCTGTCCTGCGACTATCTCCCGGAGATGGCGCTCAAGGGTAAGGCCCACACGGTGCAGGTATATCGGGTGCGGGGCATCCAGCCTCAGCGGACTTCGGTCACCACCGCCGTGCCGCTCCGGCCCTCGAATCGGTAGGGGTGGCCGGCACGGTCGAGCAGGTTGAGCACCAGCCGGACGGGCAGCCCCATGACGCTGAAGAAGTCGCCGTCGATCCGCTCCACCAGCGCCGCGCCATAGCCCTGAATGCCGTAGGCCCCGGCCTTGTCCATCGGCTCGCCCGTCTCCACGTACGCCTCCAGGAAGGCGTCGTCCATCCGGCGGAACACCACGTTGGTAACGTCAGTCGCCTGATGGACGATCTCGTCCGCCACCAGCGCCACCGAGGTCACCACCTGGTGGGTCCGGCCCTGGAGCTTCCGCAGCATCCGCATCGCGTCGGCCGGGTCCGCCGGCTTCTCCAGCACCTCGTCGCGCACGACCACCGTGGTGTCGGCCCCGAGCACCATGCTGCCGGACACCGCCAGCGCCTTTTCCCGGGCCAGCCGCTCGACGTAGTCGATCGGCGTCTCCACCGGCCGCCGGACCTCGAGCAGGTTGGCGGGCACCACCCGGACGGGAATGCCCAGCATCTCCAGCAGCTGCCGGCGACGGGGGGAGGCGGAGGCGAGAGTGAGCGTGTCGTCGATCATGCCCGATCCAGAATGAGAGTAACCGGTCCGTCGTTGTGAATCTCGACCTGCATGTCGGCCCCGAACTCGCCGCTGGCGACCTGGAGCCCTCGCGCCGCCAGCGCCGCCAGGAAGCGCTGGTACAGCGGAACGGCGACCTCCGGACGGGCCGCGTCGATGAACGAGGGCCGCCGCCCCTTGGCCGGGTCGCCGTAGAGGGTGAACTGGCTGATCACCAGGACCGCCCCGCCGACCTCGCCCAGGCCCAGATTCATCTTGCCTTCGGCGTCGGCGAACAACCGCAGCCCCGCCACCTTGTCGGCCATCCAATCTACCTGGGCCTCCCCGTCGCTGTGAGTGAAGCCCACCAGCAGGCAGAAGCCGCGGCCGATGGCCCCCGCGACCCCGCCCTCGATCGTCACCGCCGCCTGGGATACCCGCTGCAGGACGATGCGCATGGCCACTCCGGGAACCGCCCGCCGGGCGATTATTGTTGGTCAGGGGTCGGCCCGCCCACCGTGGGCGCCGGCTCGTCCGAAAGATAGGAGCCCCCGTTGGCCTTTACCGAACAGTTCGCCTTCGCCCGCCGGTACGCCGTGAACGCCGTGGCCCAGCGTCGCCAGGCGCCGCCGGGCTGCATCGCCCCGGCGCCCCAGCGGCCCGATCCCCGCCGATGGCCCGATGACCGGCTGACCGTGTCCTGGCTGGGCCACTCGACCGTGCTGCTCAACTTCCTGGGCACCACCCTGGTGACCGACCCGGTGCTGGAGCGCCGGATCGGCCTGGGCCGGGGTCTGGTCAAGGTCGGCCCCCGGCGGCTGATCCACCCCGCGCTCCGGGCCCGCGAGCTCCCCCCGCTCGATGCCGTGCTGCTGTCGCACGCCCACATGGACCACACCGACCTGGGCACGCTTCGGGCCATCCCGTCGCGCACCCGCGTCGTGGTCCAGGCCAACAACAGCGACCTCGTCCGGCGGTTCCATGCCGTGGACGAGCTGGCCTGGGGCCAGCGCAGCTGCATCGGCGAGCTGGAGGTGGAGTCGATCGAGACCCGCCACTGGGGGGCCCGGATGGTCACGGATCGCCACCGGGGGTGGGGCGGCTATCTGTTGCGGAAGGGCGGCAGAACGGTGCTGTTCGCCGGCGACACCGCGTACACCGAGGCGTTCGCCCGGCTCCGCGATCGAGGTCCCGTCGAGCTCGCCATCCTGCCGATCGGCGCCTACGACCCGTGGGTCACCAGCCACGCCTCGCCCGAGGAGGCCTGGCAGATGTTCCGTGCCCTGGGCGCCCGCTACTTTCTCCCGATCCATCACTCCACCTTCCGGCTGAGCCGGGAACCGATGGACGAGCCGCTCCGCCGCCTCCTCGCCGTCGCCGGCGCGGAGGCCTGGCGGGTCGTCATCCGGCAGGTCGGCGAGACCTGGTCGCCTGAGGCCTGACGGCGGGCCGCTGCGCCGCCCGGTCCGCGGCTGGCTGATCCGCGGGTTGACCATCGGGGCAGCGCTTGGCCTGCTCCTGCTGGTCTTCCGGGCTGTTCCCCTGGCCGACGTGGTCCACGCCATCCGCTCGGCGGAGCCCGGCATGCTGGCCGCCGGCTTCCTTTGCCTGTTCGCGGCCCGGGTGGTGGCGGCCTGGCGGATGAAGCTGCTGACCGACCAGCAGCATCTCCGGCTCTCCCTGGCCGAAATCTTCGAGATCGGCACCAGCTCGACCTTCTACGGCCTGGCCCTGCCCGGCACCCTGTCGGGCGGCCTGATCCGCTGGTACAAGCTGGCCCAGCAGGGCAACGCGGCAGGCGCGCTGGCTGCGCTCACCTGGGACCGGCTGGTCGACACCATGGCCGTCGCCATCCTCGGCGTCGCCGGGTGGGCGCTCGGTCGGGCGGTGGCGGCCCACGCGATTGCCGCGCCGACTCTGCTGGCGCTGTCGGCCGGGTTGGTGGCGCTCTACCTGGCGGGGTTTTCGACCGCGGTGGGCGACGTCGTGCTGGGACCGATCGACGCCCTGGCCGGGCGCCTCCTTCGCCAGGGATGGGCCCGCGGCAAGCTGGTGGCACTCGCCCAGGCGGCACGGAGCTACCACGGCCTGAGCGCCTGGTTCCCGGCCAAGGTGGCGCTGTATTCGCTCGGGGTGCAGCTGGTGAGCGGCGTCGGGTTCTACTGCTGGGCCCGGGCGCTGGGAATGCCGGTGGGCCTGGCCGAGGTAGTCTGGGCCTGGGCCTGCTACTCGCTAGTGGTGCTGCTGCCGATCACCTTCGCCGGTCTGGGCGCGCGCGAAGGGATGCTGATCCTGCTGCTGCGACCTTACGGCGTGGCCGGGGCCGACGCCGTGGCCCTGTCGTTCATCCAGCTCGGCGGCACCCTGCTGCTGGCGCTCCTGGGCGGCGGGTTCGAGCTCCGCGCCCTGTGGCGGCGCCGGGCGGCTGGCGTCGAACGTCGTGGTGCCGTCGAGGCGCCGCCCTCGCCGGCGAGCAACCCCGCCCCACCGGCGCCGGTAGGCAGGACAGGGCCCGGTCCGGCCTAGGGCTCGACGATGACCCGCCCGGTCATGAACGGGTGGGGGGTGCAGTGGTAGGCGAACTCGCCCGGCCGGTCGAACACCCGCTCGAAGGTGCGGCCCGGGTCCAGCAGTCCCGAATCGAAGCCCCCGTCGTCGGCCGTGACGGTGTGCTGCAGCTGATCCTCATTGACCCAGCGCACCCGCGCACCAGCCTTGATCCGGATCACCTTGCCCGCGAAGGCGAGATTGGCGATTCGCACGACCTCGGCGGCCGGACCCGATGGCGCGGCGGCGGCCGGGGCCGGCGGCGCGGCTCCCGGCGCCGCACCACCCCGGCGCCCGA
>DATAOR010000173.1:0-8875 GCA_036265635.1 Gemmatimonadales bacterium | reverse complement strand
CGGCCGAACCGGCCGGCCGGCCGGGAGAGCCGGTACGCGCTCGGATAGCTGATCTGGGCGCCGCGACTGAGGGCGTAGGCCGTGATGCCGCGCTCGGCCATCACCTGGTGGATCCGGAGACGAACCATGGGGCCTTTCGGGTGGGACCGCGCCGGCTACGCGATATAGCCTTGCGATATGTAGCACTGGAGTATACTCTCCTGTCACCTGCCAGGCGATAGGCATGCCGGCCTCCCCACTCTGATTTCTTCGCCCCGCTTCCAGGGACCCAGTGATTCGAGTGCCCACCTCCGACAGGAAGGTGCCTCGATGTCCGTGTCCTCTACCCGGTTGCTTCGCCGCCGGCGCATCGGCATCCTCGATCTGGTTACCAAGAGCTCCCGCAACAGTCTGTACGGCCGGCTGATGAACGCCAACCTCGCCAGCATCATGCCCCAGGTGCTGGCGGTGTGGTGCGAGGAGGCGGGGCACGACGTCAGCTACGTCTGCTATACCGGCGGCGACGACCTGATGGCCGAGCTGCCGCTCGATCTGGACATCCTGTTCATCGGGGCCTTCACCCAGGCCGCCCAGCTGGCCTACAGCATCAGCCATCTGTATCGCGCCCGCGGCGCCATCACGGTGCTGGGGGGCCCCCATGCTCGGTGCTATCCCGAGGACGCCCGCCGGTACTTCGACTACGTCCTCGGCTTCACCGACCGGACTGTGGTCGAGGACGTCCTGGCGGAGTGCGCGCCGCACCGGCCCGAGGGCGTCACCATCACCGCCGCTCGCCAGCCGTCCGAGCTGCCCACGCTCGAGGCACGGTGGAAGTTCGTCGAGACCGCGTTGCGCAAGGCGCCCACCATCAAGTTCGTGCCGATGATCGGCAGCCTGGGCTGTCCCTACACCTGCAGCTTCTGCATCGACTCGACGGTGGAATACCAGCCGCTCGGGTTCGAGCAGGTGACGGCCGATCTCAAGTTCCTGCTGACCAAGATGGAGCATCCGATCGTCGGCTGGCACGACCCCAACTTCGGGGTCCGGTTCGACGATTACATGGAGGCGATCGAGTCGGCCGTGCCGCCGGGCCGGATGCGGCACATCGCGGAGAGCAGCCTGTCGCTGCTGTCCGAGCCGCATCTCCAGCGGCTGCAGAAGAACGGCTTCCAGGCCATCCTGCCGGGCATCGAGTCGTGGTACGACCTGGGGAACAAGTCGAAGACCCGGCGCACGGGCCAGGAGAAGATGGAGCAGGTGGCGGATCACGTGAACATGATCCTCCGGTACATCCCTTACATCCAGACCAACTTCGTGCTCGGGCTCGACACCGACGAAGGGCCGGAGCCGTTCGAGCTGACCAAGCGGTTCCTCGACCTGGCGCCGGGGGCGTTCCCCGCCTACTCGCTGCTCTCCGCTTTTGGCCGGGCCGCGCCGCTCAACCTCGAGTACCAGCGGGCCGGCCGGGTGCTGCCCTTCCCGTTCACGTTCCTCAACAACAACCACGCGATGAACGTGAAGCCGAAGAACTACAGCTGGCCCGAGTTCTACGACCACGTGGTAGACCTGAGCCGGTACTCGTTCTCCTGGCGGGCCATCCGGCGGCGGCTGGGCGGGACCAGCGGCATGATCCCCAAGTGGATGAACGTGGTGCGGGCGATGTCGTCGGAGGGCTGGGGTCGGATCGAGTACCATGGCACCATCCGCAAGCTGCTCGACACCGATGTCGGCGTCCGCGGCTTCATGGAAGGCGAGACCGACCGGCTGCCCGAGTTCTATTCCCGCCGGATCGAGCACGATCTCGGGCCGCTGTACCAGCACCTCCCGGCCGGCGCCATGATGCACGATCCCAACGCCTACCTCAAGAGCACCGATGCCGGCACGGTGACGCTGACGCGGCCCGAGCCGGCCCGCCGGGCGGCCCGGCTGGAGCACGAGCGCGAGACCGCGTTGGAGAGTGCCCGTGACGGGGGCCGGGCCGTCGCACCGGCGCCGGGGTCGTTCTGATGGCAGGCGACAACCGGCGACTGGCGCTCAACGTCCACAAGAGCTCGCGCTCGACCGTGCCGACGGTGCACATCTTCCTGCAACGCATGATCCGGCAGGACAACGGCATGCTGGCGGTCACCCCGGTCTGCTCGACCCTGGCCGAGATTGAGGCCGAGGTCGAGGGCCTCCAGAGCGAGCTGCTGCACATTCTGGCGGAGGCGCGGCAGGCCTACGGACCCAAACGGGGGCCGGCCAGCCTGGCCTGAGCGGTCAGTCCGGGCCGGGCCGGCGGCCGATGTCCCGGACCGACCACTGGATCCGGTACACCGAGCGATCCGAGTGCCGCACCGCCGCCGCGGCAAGCGCCACCCTGAAGGTCGGCCCGCTAGCGCGCAGCGCCTCCCCGATCCATTCCGCCTCCCAGTCGGCCAGCTCGAACCCTTGGATGGCCGCGGCCAGCGAGGCGCGGTCGTCCTGCGCCATCATCGCCGGCAGGGAGTGTCCGACCAGCTCCTCGGCGGCGCAGCCGAACAGACCGCCGGCCCGGCTATTGGCCCGCACGATAAGGCCGTCGGGATCGGTCACCAGGTAGCCGTCCGGGCCCGCCTCGAACAACTCCCGGTTGGCCCGTCGCTCGACCTCCAGCGCCAGGTAGGCGCCCTCGAGGCTGTCGGTCTGGAGGTCGAGTGCCTCGACGGCCGCGTCGAGCGCCTGCACGGCGGCGGCCAGATCGCGGGCGAGCTCGGTGGCATCGGGGCCCCGCCGGCCGGGCCAGGCCTCGGCCCCGACGTGGGCCAGCAGCGGGCGAAGCCGGCGGGTCAGTCCGATGATCTCGCGGGCGAGCGTGTCGACCGTCTCACGCTCGAGCATAGGCGGGTCCAAACCTCGGTGGCGGGCCCCGCATGGGGCCTTCTTTCAGTCGGCAGGAATGGCGGCTGGAGAGACCGCGGCGCCCGGGAGGGGCCGAACGGCGCCGCGTATCTCAAGCTACTGCCCCGGTCGGGTGGTGCCTAGGCCTGGTGCCGCCGATGCCGCGAGCTGACGGTAGATTGCGGCACCCGAGGCTGCGCCCGATCGTGGCGCCGAGCCCCCGCACATCCCGGCCATTTCGCGGAGCCCACGTGCCCCACCCGCCCAAGCTCGGCATCGAGCTGCTGCAGGACCCGCGCTTCAACAAGGGCACCGCCTTCACCGAGGCGGAGCGCGGCGCCCTCCGGCTCCGCGGTCTGCTGCCGCCCCGGGTGTTCACCCTGGAGCAGCAGCTCGAGCGGATCATGGAGAACTTCCGGGCCCAATCCTCGGACCTGCAACGCTACGTCTTCATGGTGGCGCTGCAGGACCGGAACGAGACCCTGTTCTACCGGGCGGTGATCGACCACCTGGTGGAGATGATGCCGATCATCTACACCCCGACGGTGGGCGAGGCCTGTGCCCGGTTCGGCCACCTGTTCCGGCGGCCGCGGGGACTCTACGTCACGGCCGCCGACCGCGGCCGGATCCGGGACCTGCTCTGTAACTGGCCCGAGCCCGACGTGCGCGTGATCGTGGTGACCGACGGAGAGCGGATCCTCGGCCTGGGTGATCTCGGTGCCTACGGCATGGGGATCCCGATCGGCAAGCTGGCCCTGTACACCGCCTGCGGCGGGGTCCGTCCGGCGCTGTGTCTCCCCGTGATGCTCGACGTCGGGACCGACAACCCCGGGCTGCTGAGCGACCCGCTCTACACCGGCCTGCTGCAGCCTCGCCTCCGCGGCGATGACTACCTCGCGCTGGTCGACGAGTTCATGGCCGCGGTGGAGGAGATCTTTCCCGGCGCCCTGGTCCAGTTCGAGGACTTCGCCACCGATCACGCGGTCGGGCTGCTGGGGCGGTACCGCGAGCGCGCCTGCGTCTTCAACGACGACATCCAGGGCACGGCGGCCGCAGCCCTGGCCGCGCTGCTGGTGGCGGGGCGGTCGGCGGGCCGGGCGCTGGCCGACGAGCGGGTGCTCTTTCTGGGTGCCGGCGCCGCGGCCACCGGCATCGCGGACCTGCTGGTGACGGCGCTGATCGAGGCTGGAGTACCGGCAGACGAGGCGGCGCGGCGGATCTGGCTGTTCGACGTGGAAGGACTGGTGACCGCCGAGCGGCCGGGGTTGGCGGCGTATAAGCGGCGATACGCCCACCCGCATCCGCCGGTGCGGTCGCTGACCGAAGCGGTCCGCGCGCTCCGCCCTACCGCGCTGATCGGCGTGTCCGGGGCGGGCGGGACGTTCACCGGCTCAGTGCTCGAGGCGATGGCCGAGGTCAACGACCGGCCCGCCGTGTTCGCGCTGTCGAACCCGACCGCCTGCGCCGAATGCACCGCCGAAGCGGCGTATCGCTGGACCGGAGGGCGGGCGACGTTCTCCAGCGGGAGTCCGTGCCTCCCGGTCGAGGTGGACGGGCGGCGGTTCGCTCCCTCGCAGACCAACAACGCCTACGTCTTTCCCGGGATCGGGCTGGCGGTGGTCGCCACGGGCGCGCGGCGGGTGACCGAGACGATGTTCCTGGCCGCCGCGCGGTCGCTGGCGGCGGAGGCGGACGACACCCTGCTGGCTCAGGGGGCGCTGTTCCCGCCGATCGAGCGGATCCGCGAGGTGTCGCTCCGGATCGCGGTGGCCGTGGCGCGGGTGGCGGTGGCGGAGGGATTGGCAAGCCGGGCGCTGCCCGATGATCTGCCGGGCCATCTGCGGCAGTCCATGTATCAGCCGACGTATTCGCCCTACCTCACCGCGTAACCCCGCCAAATCGGCGCCGGGTGGCACCCGCGGGGGCGCGGGGGCGGCGGGGCCCGGAGCCCGCCGTGACTTCGTGGTATTCATGGCCGCTCCACTTCGCCGCTCCACGTCGCCACTCGACTTGGTCTACTCCACTTGGGCTACTCCACTTCGCCCGCGGCTGCCCTGCCGCCATATTTGTCGCGATCCTCCCCCAACCCATCCCGATCCCAGGCCCCTCATGCTGAACTACATCTGGGCAGCCTTAATCGTGACCAGCTTCGTGTTCGCGCTCGGCTCGGACGCGAATGATCTGGCCCGCGACCGGTACCGGAACGGCGAGCCGTTCCCGGTGACGCTGGCGTTTCCCCAGGGCTACGACACCGCGGCCCGGCGGACGCTGGTCGAGATCCGGCTCGACCCGGGGCGCTACGCCGCGTTCTACCGAGCCGACAGCGGGGCCGTCCCGGCGGCGGCCTATCCCGGCTACCTGGTGCGCACCCGCGAGGGCACCCAGCTCCGGTTCGACGCGGCGGCCAAGCTGCCCGAGCCATTGGCCACCATCGGCAAGGTGTCGAAGTCGAACGACCAGGAGCTGCAGGGGCGGATCGTCGAGCCGGTGCCCCCGGCCGTGGCGGGGAGCGACACGGCGGTCGTGCCGGCGGGGATCCTGTTCGAGCCGGTCCAGTTCGTCAAGCTCAACGCCATCGCCGCGGCCGCGCTCGACTTCGCCAAGACCGCCGCCCAGATCGCGCTCGGGCTGGTCGGCGTCCTGTCGCTGTTCCTCGGCCTGCTCAAGATCGCCGAGGAGGCCGGCATCGTGTACACCCTGGTGAAGATCGTGCAGCCGGTGCTGCGGCCGCTCTTTCCCGAGATCCCGGCCGGCCACCCCGCGCTGGGCCTCATCGCCCTCAATCTGGCGGCCAACGCCTTCGGCCTGGGCAACGCGGCCACGCCGTTCGGGATCAAGGCGATGGAGGAGCTGCAGAAGCTGAACCGCTCGACCGACACCGCCACCAACTCGATGGTCATGCTGCTGGCGATGAACACGGCCGCCGTCCAGCTGGTCCCGCCGGTGCTGCTGCTGGCGCTGCTGGGCCTTCAGATCAACAAGCTGATCTTCCCGATTCTCGGCTCGACCGTGGGGTCGCTGATCGTCGCCATTACCGCCGCCCGGCTGCTCGGCCGGCTGCCGGTGTTCCGCCGGACCGACCCCAACCAGCTCCCGCTGCCGGCCGAGCCGGCGCCGGGCGCCTGAGGCCGCCATGCACTCGACCATGGACAGCGTGCGGAACGCGATCAACCTGCTCTCCATCTTCATCATTCCGCTGATGTTGGTGGGGTTTCCGCTCTACGGACTGTACAAGCGGGTCCCGGTGTACGAGACCTTCGTGACCGGGGCCAAGGAAGGGTTCCAGGTGGCGGTGCGGATCATTCCCTACCTGGTGGCGATCCTGTTCGCCGTGGCGATGTTCCGGGCCAGCGGCGCGATGGACCTGCTGGCCCGGGCGCTGGGCCCGGTGCTCCGGCCGCTCGGCTTTCCGCCCGAGGTGCTGCCCATGGCAATCATCCGGCCGCTGACCGGCTCGGGTGCCGCGGGCATCGTGGTGGACACGGTCAACCGGTACGGCGAGGATTCGATCTTCGTCAAGATGGCGGCGGTGATGTTCGGCTCGACCGAGACCACCTTCTACGTCATCGCGGTGTACTTCGGCGCGATCAACGTGCGGAAGACCCGGCACGCGGTGCCGACCGGGCTGATCGCGGACGTCTCGGCGATGCTGTTCGCGGTCTGGAGCGTGCGCCTGCTGTTCGGCTGAGATTCGGCGGGCGCGGGGCGCGGGGCGCGGGCCGGGGGCGTTTGGCCGCCCCGTCGCCATCCGAGCTTGGTCGGCTATAATGCGATCATGACCCGGGCGCGGCGCCCGGGTCCGGAGAGCAGCCGATGAACCTGACTCCACAACGCTCGGCCGACCGGCCGGCGGACAAGACCCGGATCGTGGTGGTGGGTGGTGGCTTCGCCGGCGTCGCCGCGATGCGAGAGCTGGAGCGGCAGTGTCGCGGGGCCGAGGTCGAGCTCACCCTGGTGAGTCGCGAGAACTTCTTCGTCCTGAGCCCGCTGCTGTTCGAGGCCTGTTCTGGCCGGCTCGAGCTCCGGCATTGCGCCCAGCCCGTCCGTCCGGCGCTTCGCCGGGCCCGATTCGTCGAGGCGACGTTCGAGTCGGCGGACGTGGAACGGCGGCTGGTCCGGGCCGTGGCACGCGATGGGACCGAATACCAGCTGCCCTACGACCACCTGGTGGTCACTCTCGGCGCCAGCACCAATCAATCGCTCATTCCCGGCTCCGCGGCCGCCATGACCTTCAAGACGATGGCGGACGCGCTGCTGCTCCGGAACCACGTGATCGAGCAGCTCGAGCGGGCCGACGCCACGGCCGACTCGGAGGTCCGCCGCCGCTGCCTCACCTTCGTCGTGATCGGTGGCGGGCTGGTAGGGACCGAGCTGCTGGGGGAGCTGACCGCCTTCGCCGAGGACGTGCTGCGCTACTACCCGCGGATTCAGTTCAAGGAGCTCCGGTTTCACCTGCTCGAGGCGACCCAGCGCATCCTGCCCGAGCTGAATCCCGCCCTGGCCCGGGTGGCTGAGCGGGTCCTGGCGGGTCGGGGAGCCGACATCCGGGCGCGGGCGAAGGTCCTCGCCATCGAGCCCGATCGGGTGCGGCTGCCCGAAGAGACGATCGACGCGGCCACCATCGTGCTCGCCGCGGGCATCGTGCCCGCCGAAGCGGCCGCGAGGCTGCCGGTGGAGCACGACCAGAGGGGCCGGATCGTGGTGGACGCCGCGATGCGGAGCCGGAGTCGCCCCGAGATCTGGGCGCTGGGCGACTGCGCGGCCATCCCGGCGCCTGACGGACGGCCATATCCGGCGCTGGCGCAGCATGCGGTGCGGGAGGGGCGGCATCTGGCCCGGAATCTGGCCGCGGCACTGGCGGGCCGGGAGACCACCCCGTTCGTCTTCAGTTCCCTCGGCACCATGGCCTCGCTGGGCCATACTCGGGCGGTCGCCGAGGTGATGGGCGTCCGGCTGAAGGGATTCCTGGCCTGGTGGATCCGCCGGACGTACTACCTGCTGCAGATGCCCCGGTGGGACCGGCGGCTCCGGATCGTGCTCGACTGGACGGTGGCGCTGCTGTTCCGCCCCGACATCACCAAGGTGGATCTTCTGCCCGAGCAGCGCGAGGTGGCCGCGAGCGGAGTGGGATGACTGGGTTAAGCAGCCTGACCCTTCCGGTCACGTCCGAAACCGTCGCCGGCAATCGACTCGGTATGCAGGGCACACTTCCACTCGCCGTCCCGGCGGACCCAGACGCTGGCGTCGGCCGCGTTGAGCGTGAGCGGCTTGCCCTCGACCGTCATCTCCTCGCGCACCTGATACGCCACCAGGGCGACGTCGGCGGTCAGCAGTCGCACCTGAGCGCCGTCCTTGATCTCGAACTGGTGCAGGGTGTACTTGGCCCCCTGCATCATCTGCCGGTACTGCTCGGGGCTGACCGACGCGATGCCACTGGAGCCCGCGACGAGACAGGGAAACTCGGTCAGGGACAAGGCTGTCTCCACATCACGGTCCTGAATCGCCTGCCAGTACCGGTGCTCCAGGGCCAGGAGCTCCGCCTCGATCGTGCTGGTCGCCATGCTGCCTCCCGGATTCGATGCGGTGGCCCGAAGCCGCTCGGCCGACCGCGGTGGTTGTCGGACCTGGCTGGTCACGATGAGACAACATGCGCGGGGCCGCGAGGGTCGGACGTGAGGGCCGACACACTCCCCGGATCACATCCATCCAGTCTTCCATGACAACGAGTTACCGTAGCGCCCACGACCTCGCGGCCGATCGCGGCGCCCGGCCGAATGATCCCGGCTCACCACCCGAGGGTGCCGGGTCGGCGGTGTTGGGCCGTGGCCAAGGCAGGCTGCTACCTTACGGCAGCACCGTTCCTTACGGCATTGCCGTTCACCGCCACGACCCGCCGTCCTTAGGCGGTCCTTGGTCCGGCCGAGGAGATCGATGACACGGAAGTCCAAGCTGCTCAAGTGGATCGGCGGCGGCGTCGCGCTGCTGCTGGCTCTGCTGCTCGTGCTCCCGCTCCTGTTCAAGGGCACCATCGCGTCTC
>DATAOR010000172.1:0-8359 GCA_036265635.1 Gemmatimonadales bacterium | reverse complement strand
ATGACGCCGAGAGAGGAAGATATGCTCGACGCGAGCGAGGACCGGATCGCCCGGCTGCGGCTGGGGCTCGACCGGGTGGCCCGGCGGCGGGGCGGACCGGCCGAATTCGCCGCCCTGGCGGACGAGTTCCTCCGCGCGCTGGAGATCTGGTGCGCCGAGGTCGAGCTGGCCGGCCGGCGGGTGCGGGAATGGTCGCTGACGTCGGACGGGCGGCGCGCGTTGCGCCTGCTGGAGGGCGGGGCGGAAGCGGACTGAGCGCTCCGGCCGCGGTAAGCCGTGACCAGGCGCCGTGACCAGGCGCCGTCACCAGGCGCCGTCACCAGGCGCTCATCGAACCAGGCTGTGGTCGATCGGCCTGGCTGACCCGCTGCCCCGTACGACCGGGCAGCGGGTCAGTCGTGCAGCACCCGCTCCGCCGGGTCGTCGAGATCGTCGAACTGGCCGGAGCGGGCGGCATGCACGAACAGCGCGGCGAACACGCCACCCATGACCAGCACTACCGGCAGCAGGATCAGGATCGCGGTCACGGCTCGGCCCGCCGGACCGCGGCCTCTACCCGCGAGGCGCCCCAGATGACGACCCCGCTGGACAGCGGCATCAGGATCGCCGCCACCAGCGGCCCCACCAGCCCCGCCGCGGCGGCGGCCACCGCCACCACGTTGTAGCCGATCGAGAACCGCAGGTTGAGCCGGATCACCCGGTGGGCGGCCCGGGCGGCGCGGAGGCCGGCGAGCAGCGGCCGGAGCGCGCTGGTGGAAATCACCCCGTCGGCCAGCAGGACGCTGCTGGCGGCGCCGGTGCCCATGGCGATCGCGACGTCGCTCGCCGCCAGGGCGGGCCCGTCGTTGAGCCCGTCGCCGACGAACAGGACCCGGTCGCCCTCGGTCCGGGCGCGCGCGATCCAGTCCGCCTTGGCGGCCGGGTCCGCCGCGGCGACCACCTCGGTGATGCCGGCCTCGAGCGCCACCCGGGTGGCCACCGCGGGATGATCGCCGGTGAGCAGGACGATCCGGCGCCCGGTACCGCGGAGGGCGGCCACGGTGCCGGCGGCGTCGCCCCGGGTGGCGTCGCCCAGCCGGATCACCCGCTCCCCGCCGCGATCGTCCACCAGCCGCACCTCGCCGGGTCCGCCCGGCCGAAGGGCCCAGCGACGGCCATCCACCCGGCCCGAGATCCCGCTGCCGGCTTCCTCACGGACCGACTCGCCCGCCGGCAGCGGGATCCCGCGGGCTGAAGCCTCGGCGACGATGGCCCGGGCGATGGGATGGTGGCTGTAGCGCTCAAGCCCGGCGGCCACCCGGAGGACGTCGTCGGCCGCGGCGGCGACCGACATGGCGCCGGCGGTCACGGTGCCGGTCTTGTCCAGCGCCACCACGTTCACCCGGTCGAGGTCGAGCAGCGCCTGGGAGGAGCGGAGCAGCAGCCCGCGGCGGGCGGCCGCGCCGAGCCCGGCCGCGGCGGCGAGCGGCTGGGCCAGCGCCAGGGCGCAGGGGCAGGCCACCACCAGGACCGCCACCGTCCGGGCCAGCGCCACGCCCAGCCCGGCCTGGTGCCACCAGCCGAAGGTCAGCGCCGCCGCCACCAGCGTGGCCGCCGTGAACCACGGCGCCACCCGGTCGGCGGCGGTGGGCGCAAGCCCGCGGTCGGCCGCCCCCTCGAGCTGGGCCGCCATGGCGTGCACCAGGGTGTCCCGGCCGACCGCGGTGAGCCGCACGGTCAGGGCGCCGTCGAGCAGGACGGTGCCCGCCGCCACCCGGTCGCCCGGACCCACCGCCACCGGCTCGGCTTCGCCGGTGAGCAGGGCGAGGCGGACCTGGCCGGCGCCGTCGGTCACCACCCCGTCGCCGGCGAACTCCTCGCCGGCGCCGACGTCGATCCGGTCGCCCGGAACCAGGGCCTCGACCGGCACGGTGTCGAGCCGGTCGGCCCGGACCCGCCGGGCGGTCCGGGGGATGGTGGCGACCAGGGCGGTGGCCGCCTCCGCCGCCCGGCGGCGCCCGTGGGACTCCAGCAACCGGCCGACCAGCAGCAGCGCCACCAGCATGGTGAGCGAGTCGAGGTAGCCGGCGCCGGCGGTCAGGGTGGCGGTGGCGCCCTGGACGTACAGCACGGCGATCCCGAGGGCGATGGGAAGGTCCATCGGGAGCAGCCGATGCCTCAGGCCGGCCCAGGCGCCGCTGAAGAACGGCGCCGCGCTCCACAGCGCGACCGGCGTGGCCAGCAGGAGGGAGACCCAGCGGAACAGCGCGGCGAAGCGCGGGTCCATGGCGCCGAACCAGTCGCCGGCGTAGAGCGCTTCGTAGGTTCCCATCAGGGCGATGGCGACGAACACCGCCAGGGCGGTGCGGGCCATCAGCACGTGATCCACGGCGGCATCGCCGCCCAGTGCCCTCGGCCGGTAGCCCAGCGCCGCGATGCCGGCGGCCAGGGCGGGGAGCCCCGTCCGGGCCGGGTCCCAGCGGAGCAGCGCGCGACCGGTGGCATAGCTCACGGTGGCCTCGACCACCCCGGGAGTCCGCTGGAGGACCTGCTCGGTCAGCCAGACGCACGAGGCGCAGCGCAGCCCGTCCACCTGGAGCCGGGCGCGCACGGTCCCGCCGGCGGCCGGCTCCACCGCCACCCGGTCCCAGCCCGGCTCGACCGGCTCGGGCCGGGGTGCGAACGCCTGGCGCTCGGTGTAGTACCGCTCGAGGCCGGCGCCCCGGATGATCGCCGCGGCGAGCTCGCAGCCGTGGCAGCAGAACGCATCGGACCCGCCCTCGACCGCCGTCCCGCAATGGGGACAGCGGCCGGCGGGCCGGTCGAGCCGCGCCCCGCCGCGGTCAGCGCGGCTCGGCGTGGTAGGAGGCGACAACGGGGTCTGCCCCGGAGACGGCGATGTAGATGAAGACGAAGTTCACCACCGCGACCAGGAGCAGGCCGAGGGCGATCATCGCGGGCCAGGGCGACCGGCGGCGGGGTGGGGCCGGCGCCGCGGCCGGCGGCTGCTTGAGGACGGGCTCGATCCGCATCGCCTCAGTCCATCCCGGCCGTGGCGAGCTCGCCGGCGGTCTTGAAGGTGGCCTCCAGCAGCTTGGCGTGGGTTGGCGACGCCACCCGGACCCGGAGCGGGATGGTCCGCGCCATGGTGGGCGAGGCCCGCAGCCGGATCACCAGCGGCACCGCCGCGCTCTCGGTCGAGCCGAGCCGGACATCCTCGGCCACCACCTGGGCCCCGGTCATTCCTTCGACCGTGACCCGGAAGGGCAGCGGAGCAGCCGAGGGATCGTTGTTGGTGATCCGGAGGATGTAGGTGTTGCGGACGTAGCCGTCCTGGTCCATGGTGAACAGGGTGCCGGGCGCGCGGTTGACCGTGGCCTCGAAGGGATCGCGGGTGAGGACCAGGGCGGTGAAGGCGGCGGCGATGCCGGTCAGCAGGGTGGCGTAGATCAGCGTCCGGGGCCGGAGCCGGCGGCCCGGGCGGTGCTGGGCCGCGGCCACCGTGCGGTAGCTGATCAGGCTCTCGTGCCCCAGGCGCCCCATCACGTCCTCGCAGGCGTCCACGCAGCGGGCGCAGGCGATGCATTCGAGCTGGAACCCGTTCCGGATGTCGATCCCCTGGGGACAGACCGCCACGCACTTGCTGCAGGCGATGCAGCGGCCCTCGGTCCGGGCGGCCGCCCCGCCGCGGGGCTCGCCCCGCTCGATGTCGTACATGACGTTGAGCGACTGGTCGTCGGTCAGCGCGCTCTGGAACCGGGCGTAGGGGCAGAGGAAGTTGCAGAACTGCTCCCGGAACCAGACGAAATCGAGCATCCAGCCGGCGGTGAAGAGGCCGACCAGGCTGTACTCGACCGGGCCGGCCCGTCCGGTCCACAGCTCGCGCGCGCCGGCGAAGAAGCTCATGAACGCCATCGCGGCGACGAATGCCACCAGCAGGAACAGGGTCCACTTGGCGGCCTTGCGGCGGACCTTGTCGCCGGTCCACGGCCCCTCATCGCGCTTGCGCCGCTGGACCCAGTTGCCCTCGATCCACTGGTCGATCGGCCGGATCCAGGCATCCAGGAAGACCGTCTGGGGACAGGCGTAGCCGCACCAGAGGCGGCCGAACAGCGAGGTGAAGAAGAACAGCGAGAAGGCGAGGAACAGCAGCAGCAGCAGCAGGAGCAGCGAGTCGGACGCGGTGAAGATGGCGCCGAAGGCGAACAACCGCCGGTCCTCCAGCACGAACTGGAGCATCGGGTGGCCGTGGATGGTGATCCAGGGCGGCAGGAACAGCACCAGGTAGAGCGCCAGGAAGGTCCACCGGCGGAGCCGCTGGAACCGCCCGGTCACCCTCATCGGGTAGACCCATTGCCGCGTGCCGCTGAAGAGCATGGCCGAGTCCTGGTTCAGGGCGTCGAGGCGGACTGGCCGTTGTCCTGGTGATCGTCGAGGTCAAGCGCCTCGTGGTTCCGGTGGATGACGTAGGCCGCCACCTGGCCGATCTTCTCGGGGCCGAGGATCGGGCCCCAGGTGATCATCCCCTTGGCCGGCACGCCGGCGGTGATGGTGTGGACGATCTCCTCGGGCTTGCCGCCGTGGATCCAGACGCTGTCAACCAGGCTGGGACCGATCTTGCCCTTGAGGTCCTGGCCGTGGCAGCCGGTGCAGTTGGCCTGGTAGACGGCCTCGCCCCGCTTGACGTTGTCCTTGCTCAGCACCACCAGGGCCGGCCGGTCGGCGTCGGGCCAGCGGTGCCGGGCGTCGGCCATCTCCGCTGCCAGTGCGCGGACCTGGCTCCGGTGGGCGATGAAGTGGTAGTGCACGCCGTAGGCGAAGGCCCAGACGATGCACCCGATGAACAGCCCCAGCCACCAGTCCGGCAGCGGGTTGTCGTATTCCTCGATGCCGTCCGCTTCGGCCCCGTGGCCGAGGATCTGATTGCGCCCGTCCTGGTCGCTCACTGGTCCGCTCCGTCGAAGGGCATCCGGGCCGCGTCCTCCATGGCCGCCGCGTTGCGGCGGGAGTAGGCCCACCAGGTCCAGCCGGTGAAGCAGACCAGGAACACGGCGGTCATCACCCCCATGACCCAGCCGAGCCGGGCGGTCTCGCCCGCCGCCTGAAAGACCGGGTTCATGGCGTCACCCCCGGGCCGGTCGTCGCCGCGGCCTGTGACGCCGGCCGGGCCGCTTCGATCGCCGCCCGGCCGTCGCGGCCGAGTCGCTGGAGGTAGGCGATCATCGCCACGATCTCCCGGTCGGCCGTGGTCTGGATGCCGCCGCCGGCCAGCCGGCCCACGATCCCCTCGGCCTGCGCCCGCATGCTGGCCGGCGCGCCGGCCAGGTCGTGGTCGCTGTAGGGCAGGCCCACCCGCCGGAGCGCCCGGAGCGAGGCGACCACGTCGGCGGTGTCGTACCGCTGGGTCAGCAGCCAGCGGTAGGTCGGCATGATGCTCCCCGGCGAGGTGCTGCGCGGGTCGCGCATGTGCTCGTAGTGCCAGGCATCGGGGTACTTGCCGCCGACCCGCTGGAGGTCCGGCCCGGTCCGGCGCGAGCCCAGCAGGAAGGGATGGTCGTAGGCGTACTCGCCGGCCCGGGTCCACTCGCCGTAGCGGAGGATCTCGGCCCGCATCGGCCGGACCATCTGCGAGTGGCACAGGTAGCAGCCCTCGCGGATGTAGATGTCCCGGCCGGCCACCTCGAGCGGGGTGTAGGGCGTGACCCCCGCCATCCGCTCGGGGCCGAGCTTGGCGGTGAACATCGGGATGATCTCGACCAGCCCCCCGATGGCGATGGCCACGGTGGTGAGCACCGCGAACCACAGGCTCTTGCCCTCGAGGAAGCGGTGGAAGGTCTCCTTGGACTGGCTCATCGGGTGTCTCTCCTCAGGCGGCGAGGGCGGGCGCCGCCGCCGGGACGGGCGCAGGGCTCCGGACCGTCCGGAGGAAGTTCCAGCCCAGCATCACGGCGCCCACCAGGTACATCGTTCCCCCGATCAGCCGCATCCAGTAGAACGGATGGAGCTGCTGGACCACGTCCAGGAAGTTGGGATACCTGAGCTGGCCGGCGCCGTCGAGGGCCCGCCACTCGAGTCCCTCGGCCAGCCCCGCCGCCCACATGCTCACGGTGTAGAGCACGATGCCGATGGTGGCCAGCCAGAAGTGCACGATGGGCCAGCCGGGGTAGGCCAGGGGGCGGTGCCACAGCCGGGGAATGAGCCAGTAGAGGATGCCGAACGAGATCATCCCCACCCAGCCGAGCGCGCCGCTGTGGACGTGGCCGATGACCCAGTTGGTGTAGTGGGCCAGGCCGTTGACCGCCCGGATCGACATCATCGGGCCTTCGAACGTGCTCATGCCGTAGAAGCTCACCGCCACCACCAGGAACTTGAGGATCGGGTCGGTCCGGACCCGGTCCCAGGCTCCCCGGAGGGTGAGCAGGCCGTTGAGCATGCCGCCCCAGGACGGAGCCAGCAGCATGATGCTGAAGACCATCCCCAGGGTCTGGGCCCAGTCGGGCAAGGCGGAGTAGAGCAGGTGGTGCGGTCCGGCCCAGATGTAGAGGAAGACCAGGGCCCAGAAGTGCACGATCGAGAGCCGGTAGCTGTAGACCGGCCGCTCGGCGATGCGGGGCAGGAAGTAGTACATCAGGCCGAGGAACGGGGTGGTGAGGAAGAAGCCCACCGCGTTGTGGCCGTACCACCACTGGACCAGGCCGTCGGTCAGGCCGGCGTAGACCGGATAGCTCCGGGTCAGGGTGGCCGGGATGGCCAGGCTGTTCACGATGTGCAGCACCGGGATGGTGATCACGAACGACAGGTAGAACCAGATCGCGACGTAGAGGTGGGCCACCTTCCGGATGGCGATGGTGCCGAAGAAGTTGACCGCGAAGGCGACCCACACCACGGCGATGGCCAGGTCGATCGGCCAGATCAGCTCGGCGTATTCCTTGGACTGGGTCAGGCCGAGCGGCAGGGTGATGGCGGCAGCGACGATGATGGCCTGCCAGCCCCAGAAGTGGAACCGTGACAGCCACCGGCTCCACATCGGCGTCTTGAGCAGCCGCTGCATCGAGTAGTAGATCCCGGTGAAGCAGATGTTGCCGCCGAAGGCGAAGATCACCGCGTTGGTATGGAGCGGCCGGAGCCGGCCGAAGGTGGTGTACTGCACGCCGAGGTTGGCGGGCCACCAGGCCAGCTCAAGCGCGATGTACACCCCCACCAGCATGCCGACGACGGCCCACAGCACGGTGGCGCCGAGGAACAGCTTGACCACGTCGTCGTCGTAGGCCGCTGGGGCGGCCGTCAGCGGCATGATAGATTGGACCTCCGCCCCACTTCCCTGACCGAGACTCGACGCTTCCATGGACGCTCCGCTGTTCCTGGGTGCCTTCGTCGCGGGGCTGGCCGGCAGCCCCCATTGTGCGCTGATGTGTGGTCCCTTTGCTGCCGCCTGTGCCCGCTCCGGGGCCGGGCTCGGCGCCTGGCACGTCGGGCGACTGACCGCCTACGCCCTGCTGGGGGCCGCCGCCGGGGCGGCAGGTTCGGCCTTGCCGGGCCCTGCCTGGCTGCCTGCCGGCTTCGCCGTCCTCTTCCTGGTCTGGTTCGCCGCCGGCCTCGCCGGCTTGGTCCCCGAGCCCCGCCTGGCTTTTCCCGGCCTGACCCGGAGCGGTTCCCTGCTGCGGGCCGATCGGGGTGTCGCCGCCCGCTATGCCTTCGGCGTCGTCAACGGCTTCCTGCCCTGCGGCCTGGTCTACGCGGCCCTGGGCCTCTCCGTCGCCCTGGCGGCCCCGCTCCCCGGTGCCCTGGCGATGGTGGCGTTCGGGACGGGCACCCTGCCGCTGCTCTCGATCGCCGCGCTCGGACTTCGCCGGATGACGCCGGCCGGACGGTCTACCCGGCGCCTCGTCGCCATCCTGGTGCTGCTGTTGGGGCTGTGGAGCATCGGAGCGCGCAGCGGGCTGCTCGATTCATCCGCCCACTCGCACGGCACCGCGGGTCACGAGGTGCCGTGACCCGCGCAAGCTAGGGGACGCACCCTGAATGGAACTTGGGACCAGAATGAAGGGCCCTTCATGCTGCCCCTGCGGGAAGAGAGATTCTCCTCGGCTTCACGCGGGCTTCATCGCCGGCGGGCTAGCATGAAAGCACAGGCGGGGACTGGTCCCGCCCTCCCAGTCCTGGAGGAGCCATGACAACCGAATCCGTATTCCACTCCATCCTGGTCCCGGTGGACGGCTCGCCGCTCGCCGAGACGGCGCTGCCCCTGGCGTCCGGGATCGCACACGCCGCCGGCGCTCACCTGCGGCTGGCCCTGGTCCACACCATGCCGCCCGCCCCGGCCGATACCGGGTCGGTGACGTCGTTCGCTTCGGTCGATGTCGCCGGCCGGGCGTCGGAG
>DATAOR010000171.1:0-4006 GCA_036265635.1 Gemmatimonadales bacterium | reverse complement strand
ACCGTTTCCCGCGAGAGATCCACCACCAGTGCGCCCTCCGGCACGACGACGTTCGGGCCAGCGGCGGTGATCTTCCGGCCCTGCACCAGGATCACCTGGTCCCGCGCCACGACGCCGGTCGCCGGGTCGACTAGACGCCCGGCGCGGATCGCGGTTACTGCGGCAGTGTCGCGACTTTGCGCCTGGGCCAGGACCGGGGACGTGGCGAGCAGTCCGCCACCGAGCAAGATGAGCCGACATCCGGGGCTGATCATTGATTGCCTCCTCAATTGCGCTCCGTTCCAGGTCCGTCAGCCTTTGTGATGCGATATCGGAGGTGGTGGGCGGGAACACACCCTCCCTGGAGTTCGTCGCCTGCCTCACTCGCCCGGGACCTAGGCTGGGCAGAGGAACTCCATGCATGGAGATGGTGGCATGAATTCCGGTGCGCAACGGATGGCTCGCGGACTGTTGGACCCATCCGCGTACGCGGACCTTGGCGCGGGTGTGCAGGACGGCATTAACTTCCAACCGCAATGCTGCTTCGGGGCGTTAGCTCAGCTGGGAGAGCACCTGCTTTGCAAGCAGGGGGTCACCGGTTCGATCCCGGTACGCTCCATCCTCACCACCGCAACAGTTGGCAGCATTTCCCTGAACGGCTGCCAGCACTCCCTGAAGCGACATCCGTTCAGTGGCCAGCTCGTGGTCGACCTGCCGCTGCGGCCCTGCGGGGCCAGGCTATACGGTAGTCGAATCCGCGGGTCGCAACGCTGCCGCCGTGGGCCGAATCTCGTCATGCCGGATCTGGCCGCCATCGAGCGCCGCGAGAGCGAAGAGCACCGCGCTCGCCACCAGGCCGATCAGAACCGCGATGGTGATGCCCCGACGCTGGGGCCGACCGCCACGCGCGAGCCACAGTCCACCGAGGGCTGCCGCCCCGGTCACCAGCACCGCGATCAATCCGGCTTCGGCGCGCTCCTCGTGGGCCTCGACGCGATCCTTGTCAAACCACGGCCGGTTCTCCAGCTGCTCCTCGGCCGGCTCGCCGGTGAGGTAGATCGGAATCGCCGTCAAGGCCAGTAGAACCGTCAGCAGCAGGCCGATCTGAGTGACGTCGCGCGACTGGCGCACAAGGCCCCAGAGCAGGATCAGGGGGGCGAAGAGCAGCGTCCCGAGCACGGGAATATGGTTGAGCACGAGATGCAGATGTGCTGCGCTGAGGTCCATCCGAGCCTCCTGGAAACGGGTGGCACGAAGGCGGTGACGCAACCCAACATTGTGCCGAGCCCGCCCGGGCGCAAATTCACGGTCCGGTTCTGGCGGCCACCGGTGCCGGCACCGCGCCGTCGACCCCGCCTTGGATCCCCGCTCCCGGCGCCGCCCAGCGCGGCGCCGGCGGATGAACCGCGCTTCATCACCTTCTCACTTTGTCGTCATGGCGCCGGCGGTACGTTGCTGCCGTACCCTACCGCGAGGCGCACATGCTGGACGTGCTGATCGCTTCCGCCGCCCATCCGCAGGTCCGAGCTCACTGGCTGACGACCGCGACGGCCACCCACGTCCTGGTGATTGCCCTGGCGGTCTCGGCCACCAAGGGCGCGCTCGACCAGCGGCCGCTGGTCCCGGCCGACGCCGCCATCCTGCTCTACGTGCCCAAACCGCCCGCGCCACCGCCGCCCGAGGCGCCGAAACCGGCGGTCGACCTGGTCCGGCTCAACGCCGCTCCACCCCCGAAGGGCTTCCAGACCGTGGTAGCGCCGGTGGACATGCCCGCGGTCATCCCACCCATCGATCTGCACCAGCGGCCGCTCGATCCTCGTGACTTCACCGGCCGCGGCGTGGAAGGTGGGGTGGCCTCGGGGGTGGTCGGCGGCACCGGCCCGGTGGTTCAGGATGCCGAGACCCTGACCGGGATCTACGAGGCCAGCAGCCAGCTCGAAGGGTTCGTCCAGGCGGTCCTGGTCAAGGCCGCCGCCCCGGCCTATCCGGCCGCGCTCGCGGCCGTGGGCATTGAGGGCCGGGTCAGCACCGAGTTCGTGATCGACACCACCGGGCGAGTCGAGCAGGGCTCGATTCGGATCCTCGACAGCACCCACCCGGCGTTCGAGACCAGTGCCCGGACGGCGGTCGCGGCGGCCCTGTTCCAGCCGGCTCGGTTCGGGGCTCGGCCCGTGCGGCAGCTCACTCGACAGGCGATCCGGTTCGTGGCAGCCCACTGAAGGGCGCATCCGCCGACGGCGGTCCACATCGACCGGAATCCGGGAGCCCCGGCGCCGCATCAAGGCGCCGGGGCTTTCACTTCCGGCGCCCGAGCTCGCGCAGCTGCGGCCGGGCGCGGTCAGCGATAGACCCGCACGCCGGTCGCCTTGAACGCGGCGTGGACCCGCTCCCCTTCCGCCAGGCCAAGGGAGGCCACCGCTTCCCGGGTCACCTCCACCACGAGGGTCGGCCGGGCATCCACCACCACCCGGACCCGCTCTCCCGCCGGTGGCTCGGGGATGAGCTCCCGGACCGTGCCCAGGACGACGTTCTGGGCGCTGCCGTCCGGCAGGTGGCGTGAGAGGGTGATCTCCCGCGGACTCACGGTCAGGTACGCGGTGTCCGCCCCGGGTGCATCGGTGAGCTCGAACAGGCCTTCCGCCGTCCGGATCCCCGGGGCGAGGAGTTGCCCGCCGTGGCGCACCCGGCCGACGAACAGATTGGTGCCGACCAGCTCGGCGACGAAGGGGGAGCGGGGGTAGCGGAGCAGCGCGTCGCGAGTGCCGGCCTGCGCCACCCGCCCGGCTTCGAGCACCACGATCTGATCACCGAAGACGAGGGCCTCGACCGGGCTGTGGGTCACGTAGATGGTGACGCAGGGCAGCCGCTGCAGCAGGGCCCGAAGCTCGCCCCGTACGCTCCGCCGGGTCTGGAGATCGAGCGCGCTGAGGGGCTCGTCCAGCAGCAGCAGCGCCGGTCCCAGGACCAGCGCCCGGGCCAGCGCCACCCGCTGCTGCTGTCCGCCGGAAATCCCCTGGGATGCCCGACGAGCCAGATCCTCGATACCGAGCAGGCTGAGCGCCTCGGCCACGCGCCGGTCGACGGTGGGCCGCCGAAGGCCGGCGGCCCGGAGTCCGAACGCCACGTTCTCGAACACCGACAGGTGGGGAAACAGTGCGTAGTCCTGGGCGACGTAGCCGATGTCGCGGCGCCAGGCGGGCCGGTGCACGCCCGCGGCAGCGTCCCCATAGCGATGCGCCCCGAGGGTCACGAACCCGCCGTCGAGCCGCTCGAGCCCTGCCAGCAGCCGCAGCGCGGTCGTCTTGCCCGCACCGCTTTCCCCCACCAGCACGGTGGTGGTGCCGACGGGTGACTGGAATGCCGCGTCGAGCGCGAACGGACCGCGCCGCCTAAGTAGGTGGACGTCCAGCACGCCAGACCAACCCGCCCAGCCGTCCCGGCGTGGCCCGGAGGACGAACAGGACGGTAAGGGAGAACAGCAGCAGCAGGACCGACAGGGCGATCGCCGCATCGAGATCGCTCTGGAGCGCCAGGTACACCGCGAGCGGCATGGTCTGGGTGACACCCGGCATGTTGCCGGCGAAGGTGATGGTCGCGCCGAACTCACCCAGCGCCCTCGCCCACCCGGTGGCGGCGCCGACGAGCAGCGCTGGAGCCGCCAGCGGAACCAGCACGCGCCAGAGGGTCCACCCGGGCGGGGCACGGAGGGTGGCCGCGGCGTCGAGGTACTTCCGGTCCACCTCGGCGAACCCGGCGCGAGCGGCGCCGATGAAGAATGGCGCGGCCACGAAGGTCTGCGCCACGACGACGCCGAGGGTGGTGAAGGGCAGGGTGATGCCGACCGCGGACAAGGCGTGCCCGGCGAGCCCGTTGCGGCCGAACGCGGTGAGCAGCGCCACACCGGCCACGGTGGGCGGGAGGACCATCGGCAGGTCGATCAGCGCCTCCAGCACGCGCTTGCCGGGGAACTCGCGCATGGCCAGGAGGTAGGCCACCGGCAACCCCAACCCCACCACCACCACGGTGG
>DATAOR010000170.1:0-5456 GCA_036265635.1 Gemmatimonadales bacterium | reverse complement strand
CGTTTCCTTATCCCCCCGAGCCGCTGCGGTCGTGGGCGGTCGCTCGGGTGACCGAGTCGCTTCGTCGGGTGGACGCGGGAGCGTCGCCAGGCCTGTTGCTGCGGATGCTCGAGCGGATGGGAATCGGCTTCTCGAGCTGATCCCGCAGCCCGGCCCAGTCATCCGCGGGCCGGTGTCCGGCATGGGCGCTGGCTGACGGCGACCCCTCACCGCGAGCGGCGAAGGGTGGCCTCAGCCCCGCGCGACCCGCGCCAGCGCCTCGTCCAGCGCGCCCAGGGTGAAGTCCACGTCGGCCGCCGTGATGCACATCGGTGGCTTGATCCGGAGGGTATTGCCGAACAGCCCGCCTTTCCCCATCAGCACGCCCAGCTCGCGCATCGTCTCCCAGACGGCCAGGGTCTCCTCGGTGGCCGGCGTCTTGGCCTCCCGGTCCCGCACCAGCTCGCAGCCCAGCATCAGGCCCATGCCGCGGACGTCGCCGATCAGCGGGTGGCGGCTCTGGAGCTGGCGCAGCCCCTGCTTGAGGCGGCCACCCACCACGCGGGCGTTCTCCTGGAGACCGTCCTCGTCGATGATGTCGAGCACGGCCAGCCCCGCCGCCATCGAGACCGGGTTGCCGCCGAAGGTGTTGAAGTGGATCCGCTGGGTCAGCGCCTCGGCGATCTCGCGGCGGGTGGTGACCGCGGCAAGCGGCCAGCCGTTGCCGATCCCCTTGGCCATGGTCACGATGTCGGGAACGACGCCGGCGTGCTGGAACCCCCAGTAATGCTCCCCGGTCCGCCCGAAGCCGGTCTGGACCTCGTCGGCGATGCACAGGCCGCCCGCTTCGCGGGCGATGGCGTAGGCCTCCCGCAAGTAGTTGGCCGCCCCCATCGTGGCGCCCCCGACACCCTGGATGGGCTCGGCCACGAAGGCGGCGATTGTTCCCGGGGTCGAGTATCGGACCAGCTCGCGGATGTCCTCGGCGCTCTGGTGCGCGATCTCCTCGGGCGTGCCCTGGAACGGGCTCCGGTACGGGTCGGGGCTGATGGCGTGGTGAATGCCCTGATTGGCCTGCTGGGGGAATTTCCAGGTGTGATGCGAGGTCAGCGCCATGGTCGAGGTCGAGCCGCCATGGTAGCCGTTGCGCACCGCGATCACGTCGCCGTGGCCGGTGTAGGCTCGCGCCATCAGCACCGCGAGATCGTTGGCCTCGCTGCCGCTGTTGACGAAGTAGGTGACGTCGAGCCCCGCCGGCAGCTTCTCCGCCAGGCGCTTGGCCAGGAGCGGGAAGTTGGGGTGCAGGTAGATCGTAGTGGTGTGCTGGATGGCGTCGAGCTGGGCTTTCACCCGCTCGACGAAGCGCGGGTGGGAATGGCCGCACGAGACCGTCACGATTCCCGCGAACATGTCGAGATAGCGGCGGCCGGTCTCGTCGAACAGGTACTGCATGTGCCCCTCGACCAGCATCAGCGGCTCGCGGTAGTACAGGAACGTGCTGGGATGGCAGTACTGCCGCCGCATCGTCAGCACCTCGGCCCTGGTCGGACCGGTGTAGGGCCCGGGCCGGTGGTCGCACGGCGGCATGGCCGGGCGCGCGGGGGCAGTGGCAGGGGCGGTCATCGTCACAGGGGCATCCTCCGGCCGGGCCTCATCGGGACATCCAGGTGGTGCCGGCCTCGCGGTTCCACTTGGTCGTGATCTTCTTGGCCTGGGTCCAGAACTCGATCGAGCCCCGGCCAGTGATGTCGCCCACCCCGAACTTGGAATCGTTCCAGCCGCCGAAGGGAAACGGCTCGCGCGGCACCGGCACGCCGACGTTCACGCCCACCATCCCGGCGCTAGCCCGGTCCATGGTGTGGCGGGCCAGGCCGCCGCTCTCGGTGAAGATGGACGCAGCGTTGCCGAACGGGGACGCGTTCTCGACCGCGAGCGCCTCGTCCAGGTCGGCCGCGCGCACGATCGCGAGGACCGGACCGAAGACTTCCTCCCGGGCGATCCGCATGTCGGGGCGCACGTGGTCGATGACGGTGGGGCCGATGTAGAAGCCACCCTCCCGTCCCGGCACCAGGGCATGGCGACCATCCACCAGGATGGTCGCACCACCCTGCTCGGCTTCCGTAATGGCGCGCTCGATCCGCTCCCGGGCCTGGCGCGAGATCACCGGGCCGACGTCGCGCCCTACCACCATGGCCCGCGCCGCGGCGGCCAGCCGGTCCACGATGTGGTCGGTGGCCGACACCGCCACCATCACGGACGCGGCCATGCACCGCTGGCCGGTGCAGCCGCTCATGGCGGCCAGCACGCCGCCGGCGGCCATCTCGGGATCGGCATCCGGCATCACGATGACATGGTTCTTGGCCCCGCCCAGCGCCAGGACGCGCTTGAGCGCCGCGCTGCCCCGCCGGTAGACCTCCTTGGCCACCGGGGTAGACCCCACGAAGGTGACCGCGGCGATGCCCGGATGATCGAGGATCGCCTCGGTCGCCTCCCGGCCGCCGTGTACCAGATTGAAGACCCCGTCGGGCAGGCCCGCCTCCCGGAGCAGTGCGGCAATCCGCCCGGCACTCAGGGGCACCTGCTCCGACGGCTTCATGATGAAGGTGTTGCCCAGGGCGATGGCGTTGGGCATCGTCCAGTGCGGCACCATCGACGGGAAGTTGAACGGGTTGATCGAAGCCACCACGCCGACGGGATGTCGCTCGAGCCGGCACTCGACCCCGCGGCTCACCTCCATCACCTCACCGGCCGCCAGTTGGGGGAGCGAGCAGGCGAATTCCGTCAGCTCGATCGCCTTCAGGATCTCGGCTTCGGCCTCGCTCCGGATCTTGCCGTGTTCCTCGGTGATCAGCTCGCCCAGCTCGACCAGATGGCGCTCGAGCAGGGTCTTGTACCGGTAGAACACCTGGACCCGCTCCTTGATCGGCGTACCGGCCCACCCCGGCAGCGCCCGGCGGGCCGCCGCCACCGCCTGGTCCACTTCCGCCGGACCGCCCAGCGGCACTCGACTGATCACGTCCCCCGTCGCGGGATTGAGGACGTCGAGCAGGGCCGGCCCGCCAGGCACGGGCTGGCCGCCGATCCAGTGGGTCACGTCGGGGTAGCTCCGGGCGACCGTCCGGTCCGGTGCGGATCCGGAGGGACGAACATCGAGGGAGGTCACGGCTTCACCCCGGGAGGGAGAGGAGATCCAGCGGCGTCGGAGGGAGTCTGTCGGCCGGCCGGGGGATTGTCAACTCGACGGCGAGGCCGGTCGAGGGGAGCCGGCCGGAAGCTCCGGCCGGCTCCTCAGCCGCCTACTTCCGAACTGCGAAGGTCTTGGCCTCGGCCGAGTCGCCGTTGAGATAGAGGGTGACCAGGTAGGTCCCCGGCTGCCAGCCCTTGGCCGGCGCCGGCAGGTGGAACTCCTTGTATCCGGTGTCGGACGCGGAGATCGGCTGGGTGGTCGAGTCGATCACCTTGCCACCCTGGGCCAGCCAGCGGGCGGTCAAGCTGCCTTCCTTCGGCGCCCCCTGGATCTCACCCGCCACAAAGACGGTGTCCTGCGCCGCGAATTGGAACGTCGGCTCGGCGATCCGGTTCCCGGCGCCCAGCCGCTTCCCGATCATCACATTGGCCACGCGCTGCGCCCCGCTGCGCGCCGCCTTGGCGGCCGAGTCCGCTGCCCGGGCCGCGGTATCCACCGCCGCGCTCTCGCTCTGATCCCGGGGCCCGCCACCGCAGGCCGCCAACGCGGCAGTGATCGTGGCGAGGAGCGCGATCCGGGCAAATTCCATGGGCCTGGCCTCCGGCAAAGGGTTCATGCATGCGTGGCCGGGCGGGCAGCCCGGCGGCGCGAGATGTTGGCTACAGATGGTGGTGGCGCGCTGGCGCGGTGGCCGTGACCAGGGTCACGAGCCATGCCTTGACGGCTGTGCCGGTCCGATCAGGCCGCGCCCGCCAGCGAGAGCAGCCGCTTCCACTGGTCAGGCGGCACGGGAATGACGCTGAGCCGCGACATTCTGACCAGGCCGAGGTCGGCGAAGGCCGGGTCCGCTTTCACTTCGGCCAGGGTCACCGGCCGGGGGACCCGTCGGCCGGCCTCGATGTCCACGACCACGAGCCTGGGGTCGTCGGACTTCGGATCGGGGTACGGATCGGACACGATCCGGGCCAGGCCGACCAGCGCCTTGTCATCGCCCGAATGGTAGATCAAGGCGTGGTCGCCCTTGGCCATGCTCCGGATGTGTTTGAGCGCGAGGGCGTTGGTGACGCCATCCCAGACCGCGCGCCGCTCGCGCTCGAGCTGCTCGAACGGGTAGGTGTCCGCGTCCGTCTTCAGGATCCAGTAGCCAGCCACTACTTGATCTCGAAGTCCTTGGTCCCGGCGGACGACCCGTCCACCGCCACCTCTACGGTATACTTGCCCACCGGCCAGGGGCCCGCCTTGCTGATGTGGAACTCGGTGGCCGCGGGACCGGTCGGGGCGATCGATTCCGTCTGCTCCTTGACCGTCTGCTTGCCCTGGTACGTCCACTTGGCGGAGATGGTCTTGCTGGGTGCGGCCCCGTCGGTGGCGACCGAGACGTAGATGGTGTCACGCCGCCCGAACGTCGTGGCCGGCGTGGTGACTTTCTTGTCGGCTCCGATGCTCTTGCCGAGCTCGATGCTCTGCACCGAGAACGGCGTCGGGGCCGGGGCGGGCGCTGGAGCCGCGGCCTCGGCGGGCGGCGGCGGGGCTTCCTTCTTCTTGCACGAGGCCGTGCCGATGGTCGCCAAGGCGAGACCGGCCGCCCCCACGAGCCTGCAGGACCGAATCATGATGCCTCGGGAATCTTGAAGGTCTGTCCGGGATAGATCAGGTCGGGGTTCTTGATCACATCCTTGTTGGCCTCGTAGATCTTCTTCCACTGGCCGGCGCTGCCGTAGAAGTGCTTGGCGATCTTGGACAGCGAATCGCCCTTCACCACCGTATACGTGCGACCGGCCGATGTGTCCGGGGGCGCGGTGGACGAGCTGCCGCCCTCCACATCGCTGAAATCGGCATCGGGCTGCTTGTTGTCCGGCATGGTTCCTCCGCGGAAAAGGCGCCCGGCGGTCCGGCGGCGGGCGCCGCCGGCCGACGAGCCTCCTGCCCATACACTATACATCCCCGCGGGCCGGATGACGAACCGGCGCCTGCGCTAGCCGGCGGACGACCGGCATGGACGACCGGCATGTCGGAGAGGCGCGCTTGGGGGAGCCGAGGCGGGAGGAGCGTGCCGCGTGACGGAACAGTGTCAGTTCGTGGGCGTGTCCCGCCGCTCGATGTCCGTGACCCCTTTCACCTTCCGCACCGCCTTGAGGACCTTACCCAGGTGCGGCAGGTTGTCCACCTCGACGAAGATGGTGCCGAAGACGGACCCATCCTTGGTGTGGAGGTCGGCCCCGCGGATGTTGGTGCCCGTCTGGCTGACCGCCTCCATGATGTCGGCATAAAGGCCGCGCCGGTCCTCCCC
>DATAOR010000169.1:0-7031 GCA_036265635.1 Gemmatimonadales bacterium | reverse complement strand
ATCAGCTCGAGAAGCCGATTCCCATCCGCTCGAGCATCCGCAGCAACAGGCCTGGCGACGCTCCCGCGTCCACCCGACGAAGCGACTCGGTCACCCGAGCGACCGCCCACGACCGCAGCGGCTCGGGGGGATAAGGAAACGGCTTCTTCCGCACCAGCGACAGATCCAGCAGGTCCCCCGGGCGCTCCAGGGCCAGGTGGGCCAGGATCCGCCCCGCCAGCCGCGTCGTCCCGAGACCATGCCCCGTGTACCCCAACCCATAGCAGAGCCGCCCTCCGAGGGCACGGCCGAAGTACGGTGTCATCCGGGTGGTCGAGCAGATGGGGCCGCCCCAGGCGTAGGGGAATGCCAGCCCCTCGAGGGCCGGGAAGTGCCGCCGGAAGCTGTCCCGCAGCGCGGCATAGTGCCGAGGGGAGTGATCGCATGAGGGTTCGACCCGGTTGCCCGGATAGTACGCCGCTTCGCTGGTCCCCCACAGGATCCGGTCGTCATCAGTCAGCCGGTAATAGTTGAAGAAGGCGCGGCCATCGGTGACGCCCTGGCGGTGCCGCCAGCCGATCGCCTCGTGCTGGGAGGGCGTGAGCGGATCGCTCACCAGGATGTAGTCGTACAGTGGAATGAACCGGCGGGTAACCCGAGGCAGCAGATGGTGGGTGTAGGCGCTGGTGGCGAGGACGGCCCGACGGGCGGCCACGCTGCCCCCGGCGGTCCGGACCACGACACCTGCGCCCTGCCGCTCCACGCTCGACACCGGGCTCCGCTCCCACAGGCGGACTCCGGCCCGCTCCGCCTCGAGTCGCAGCCCGTCGACCAGCTTGACCGGATCGAGAATCCCCCCGCCCGCCACCGCGACCGCGCCCAGGTAGAGCGGCGAATGGATCTCGGCGCCCGTGGCCTCGCGGTCGAGCAGCCGAAAGCTGTCCAGGCCGAGCCCCCGAGCCGTTTCGACGGTGCGGCGGGCTTCGTCCAGCTGGGCCGGGGTGAGGGCGACCATCAGTCGTCCGGTCGGCTCGTAGTCGCAGTGGATGCCGCGCTGGTGGAGGAAGGCCGTCAGCTCGGCGACATTCCGCTCGCCCAGCGCCGCCAGGCGCCGGGCCTCCGCCGGGCCGAAGTGCTGGATGGCGAGCCCGTGGCCGTGGTCCACCGTCTCCGACAGCATCCCGGCGTTCCGCCCGCTGGCCCCGTGGGCCGCCAGGCCCTGCTCGACCACGGCGATGCCGAGGGCGGGGTCGAGCTGGTGGAGGAACAGGGCCGTCCACAGGCCGGTCAGCCCGGCGCCCACGATCACGATGTCGGCGGTCTCGGGCCCCGCCAGGCTCCGCCACGGGCGCGGCGGCCGACGTGCCAGCCAGAAGCACGCCCGTTCGATCGGATCGGTCATCGGGAGGGCTCGCGGGCCGGTCAGGGGAGCGGCGTGACCGCGAGCCCGCGCTGGCGGAGGGTGCGCTGCTGCCACAGCACGGTCGCCCCCAGCGCGAGCAGGCTGACCAGCAGAATGGCGGTGGCCAGCACGTTGATCTGGGGCGGGAAGGCGGCCCGCCGGGCGCCGTAGACGTAGAGCGGGTAGGTGACCCGGTTGCCGGCGTTGAACAAGGTGATGATGAAATCGTCGAGCGAGAGGGCGAACGCCAGCATGGCCGCCGCCGCGATGCCGGGGGCGATGATCGGCAGGGTCACCCGGGTGAACACCCGGACCGGGGTGGCCCCCAGGTCCATGGCCGCCTCCTCCAGCGTCCAGTCGAACCCCCGGATCCGGGCCCGCACGGTCAGCGCCACGTAGCTGACCGAGAACATGATGTGGGCGATGACGATGGTGGAGAAGCCGGTCCGGGCGTTGAGGTCGAGGAACAGCGACAGCAGCGACGACCCCAGCACCACCTCCGGCGTGGTGAGCGGCAGGACCAGCAGCAGGTTGACCGCGGCGCTGCCGCGGAAGCGGTACCGGGTCAACGCCAGCGCGATGAACGTGCCGAAGACGGTGGCCACCGCGGTGGAGAAGGCGGCCACCCGGAGGCTCAGCTTCATGCTCTCCACCAGCGCCTCGAAGGCGAACGGATGCCGCCAGGCGTCGAGCGAGAAGGCCTTCCAGACGAAGTTGAACTTGCCGGACGGCTTGTTGAAGCTGTACAGCACGATCACGAAGATCGGCAGGAACAGATAGGCCAGCACCAGCAGGGCGTAGCCGTCCATCAGCCAGCGGCCGAGGCGGCGCATCAGGCCAGATCCTCGGTGCCGAGCAGCCGGGCGTAGACCAGCACGCCCGCCGTGATCACCGTCATCAGCACGAAGGAGAGCGACGCCGCCAGCGGGTAGTCGCGGACCTCGAGGAACTGATTCTGGATCACCGTGCCGATCATCTGCTGGTTGGGACTGCCCAGCAGCTGCGCGTTGATGAAGTCGCCGGCGGCCGGAATGAAGGTCAGCAGGCTGCCCGCGAACACCCCGGGCAGGGACAGCGGCAGGATCACCTTCCGAAAGGCCCCGATCGGGGTCGAATAGAGGTCCTCGGCCGCCTCGGTCAGCCGGCGGTCGATCTTTTCCAGGCTGACGTAGATCGGCAGGATCATGAAGGGCAGGAAATTGTAGGTCAGTCCCCCGACGACCGCGACGGTGGTGTCGAGCAGCCGGCCGCCCTCCTCCAGCAGGTGGAGCCGCTGCAGCAGCCAGACGGCGGGGCCGCCGTCGTTGAGGATTGTCTTCCAGGCGAAGGTGCGGACCAGAAAGGTGGTGAAGAACGGCAGCACGACCAGACCGAGCAGCAGATTCTTGAGCCGGCCGGCCCGAAAGGCGATGAAATAGGCCAGTGGATACCCCAGCGCAATGGCCAACAGCGTGGCGGCCAGGGCGTAGCGGAGGGAGCGGAAGAAGTGCGTGCCGTAACTGGTCAGCGCGATGCCGTAGGCGTGGTACCACGGCCCCTCGCCGGCGACCGAGGTCTGCGCCAGGGTGACGATGGGCGCGACGAAGAAGACCAGGAGCCAGAGGACGCCCGGAGCCACCAGCAGGTAGGGGGCGAGGCGACTCCGCCTCGATCCCCCGGCAGCCGTACCGGCCATGGGCCTACGCCCCGATGGCGTCCTGGAAGATGCGGTTGAAGTCGGTGTCCTCGGCGTCCTCCAGCGCGCGGAAGACGTGGAGCCGGGCGCGGAGCTCTTCGGGCGGATTGACCAGGGCGCTCTTGGCCAGGTCGGGCGCGATCTTGGCCAGCTCCTCGCCGGCGCCCTTGACGGCGGAGAGGTACGGCGCCGCGGCGACGATCTGGGCCGAGTGCTTGGGATCGTAGACGTAATTGATCCAGGCCATCGCCTGATCCTTCCGGTCCGAGGTCTTGGGGATCAGCATGTTGTCCGAGTACAGCATGGCGCCTTCCTTCGGCGCGATCCACTTGAGCCCCGGGTTGTCGGCCGCCAGCCCCTGGATGTCGCCCGACCAGGCGATCGCGGCCGCGATGTTGCCGGCCGCCAGATCCTCGGCGTAGTCGTTGCCGGTGAACTTGCGGATCTGGCCGCTCTCGCGCGCCTTCTTGATCTTGGCGGCCGCCGCCTGGACGTCGGCCTTGGCGGCTTTGGTCGGATCCTTGCCCATCCCCAGCATGACCAGCCCGATGGTGTCCCGCATCTCGGTCAGCATGGTGACCTGACCCTTGAACTTGGGATCGAACAGGTCGTTGATGCTGGTCAGCTCGCGCCCCGTCTTCTTCGGGTTGTAGCCGACCCCGGTCATGCCCGACAGCCACGGCACGCTGTACTTGCGGCCGGGATCAAAGCTCACGTCCTGGACCCCCGCCACCACGTTGGCCTTGTTGGGGAACTTGGCGTCGTCCAGCGGGGCGACGTACCCCAGCTTGATCATCCGGCCGGCCATCCAGTCGGTCAGCACGATGATATCGCGATCGATGCTCTGGTTCCGCTTGAGCGGCTCCTCGATCTTGGCGAAGAATTCCGCGTTGTCGTTGATGTCTTCGGTGTAGTCGGTCTTGATCCCGGTGGCCTTCTCGAAGTCGGGCACCGTCTGCTTGTCGATGTAGAGCGGCCAGTTGGAGATCCGCAGCGTCCCGCCGCGGCCGGCGGCGGCGGCACCCGAATCCGCCCCGGCCGCGGGGGCGCCCTCCTTGCCGCCGCCGCAGGCAGCCAGCAGGCTGTTGCCCAGCACCAGGCCACCGGCCCCCAGGGCCGAGCGGCGGAGGAACACCCGGCGCGAGAGGGCCTGGCGGAGAAAGGCGTGCAGCTCGGCGTCACGGGGATCGGACTCTCGTCGGCTCATCGGGTCGCTCCAGCGGTTACGGGGTAGGAGGCGGTGTCAGGGCCGGGCGGCGACGGCCCGCTCGACGGTGTGGCGGAGGTCGGGCTCGAGCGGGCCGGCCACGGCGCCCTCGGCGGGGGGCAGCAGGCGGGCGGCATCGTGGTCCCATTCGACCCGCAGGGCGAGGCCGGGCTGCAGCGGCGGGAGCGGATGCTCCGGACCGACGTGAGCCACGATCTCGCTCCCGTCGGCCGCCCGCAGGCTGCAGCGAACGACCGGCCCCTGGAAGACGGCGTGCTCCAGCGTGACCGGCAAGCCAGCGGCGCCCGGCGGCGCACCGGCTCCTTCGCTCAGCCGGAGCCGCTCGGGCCGGACCATCACCGTGGCCGCCGCGCCGGGGCGAGGGGGCGCCGCGCCCCGCGGGACCGCGATGCGGTGGCTGCCGGCGACCAGGACCAGCGCGGAAGTGCCGTTGAGCTCCTGCACCACCGCCGGAATCAGGTTGGCCACGCCGATGAAGTTGGCGACGAACACCGAGCTGGGCGAATGATAGATCTCCTGGGGCGTGCCGATCTGCTCCACCCGCCCCTCGTTCATGACGGCGATCCGGTCCGACATCGTCAGCGCCTCTTCCTGGTCGTGGGTCACGTAGATGAACGTGATCCCGACCTCGCGCTGGATCCGCTTGAGCTCGATCTGCATCGCCTGACGAAGCTTGAGGTCCAGCGCGCCGAGGGGCTCGTCCAGCAGGAGGGCGCTGGGGTAGTTGGCCAGGGCCCGGGCGAGCGCGACCCGCTGCTGCTGCCCGCCGGAGAGCTGGGCCGGCTTCCGGTCGGCAAACGGGGTGAGCCGAACCACGTCGAGCAGCTGGCCCACCCGGCGGCTGGTCTCGCCGGGGGCGAGCTTCAGGCTGCGGGGCCCGAAGGCGACGTTGTCCGCCACCGTCATGTGGGGAAAGAGGGCATAGTGCTGGAAGACGGTGTTGACATTCCGGCGGTAGGGCGGCACCCGGGAGACGTCCCGGCCCTCCAGCAGGATCCGGCCGGCGGTCGGCTGCTCGAACCCGGCGATCATCCGAAGCGTGGTCGTCTTGCCGCAGCCCGACGGGCCCAGCAGGGAGAAGAACTCCCCCCGCTCGATCACGAAGTCCGCCTGCGCCACCGCCAGGTAGCTGCCGAACCGCTTGACCACCTGCTCGAGCGTGATCACCGGTTCGCGCGCCCCGGGCGGCGGCGAAGCGGACATCGGGCGGGTGGCGGCGCTGGATCGGTCCGGGGGAAGCATCACTGCAGAATGTGCATCCGCCCCGGGGAGTTGACAACTCCGGTCCGGCGGGGCAACCTGTTCGCACACGGCATCGAGCGACCCCTCCGAGGCGATAGCATCCTCCACCCTTCACAGCACAGGTGATCCCATGACCACCACCCTCGCCGCCGGGCGGTCGGTGGGCGACCGACTGCTCGGCCGGGCCCAGGCGATCGGGCAGGCGGAGATGGCTCGCTTGCTCGAGCGCACCCCCCGGTCGGCCCAGCTGTTCGAGCGCGCCGCCCGGACGCTGCCGTTCGGGGTAGTGTCGTCCTTCCAGAAGATGCAGCCCTATCCGATCTACCTGACGCACGGGCGGGGCAGCCACGTCTGGGACCAGGATGGGTCCGAGTACCTCGACTTCCACTGCGGCTTCGGCGCCATGGTGGTGGGGCATGCCCACCCCCGCATCGTGGAGGCGATTCACCAGGCGGCCGGCCGGGGCACCCATTTCGCCGTCACCACCGAACCGGCCGTGGCCTTCGCCGAGGAGATCTGCCGCCGGTTCCAGCTCGACATGCTCCGGTTCACCAACTCGGGCACCGAAGCCACCATGGACGCCATCCGGGTGGCGCGAGCCGCCACCGGCCGCGACGTGGTCTGCAAGATCGAGGGCTCGTATCACGGCCACCACGACAGCGTGATGTTCTCGATCGTGCCCAACGCCGATCTGATGGGGGGCCGGGACCGTCCCGCCAGCGCGCCGGTGTCGAAGGGGATGGTCAAGGACGCCGGCAAGTACATCCAGGTAGTCCCGTTCAACGATGCGGACCAGCTCGAGCGGGTGTTTCAGGAGCGGGGCCAGGAACTCGCCTGCCTGATCATGGAGCCGGCGATGATGAACATCGGCATCGTGGTGCCGCAGCCGGACTATCTGCGGCGCGTGCGTGAGCTGTGCACAAAGCACGGCGTGGTCTTCATCTTCGACGAGATCAAGACCGGCTTCACCATCGCCGCCGGCGGCGCCACGGAGCGGTTCGGCGTGCAGCCCGACCTCGTGTGCCTCGCCAAGGCCATCTCGGGCGGCCTCCCCGCCGCGGCGTTCGGCGGCCGGGAGGATCTCATGCGGCTCATCGAGCGCGGGGTCTCGCAGATGGGCACCTACAACGGCAACCCGCTGGTCTCGCACATCGGGCTCGTGACGCTCACGGAGGTCCTGACGCCCGATGCCTACCGGCACCTCGCGCGCCTCGGCGCGCGCCTGGTCCAGGGCTGCCAGGCCGCGATCGACCGGCACAAGATCCCGGCGCACACGGTGGACCTCGGCGCCAAGGGCTGCGTCTCCTACCGGCCGACGCCGATGAAGGACTACCGCGACTTCCTCGACACCCGGCCCGAGCTGTTCGGCGCCTCATACCCCTGGCTGCTCAACCGGGGGATCTTCATGACCCCAGGGGACGAGGAGCAGTGGACGCTGTCGGTGCAGCACTCGGAGGCGGACATCGATCGGTACGTGACGGTGTTCTCGGACTTCTGCGCCGGGC
>DATAOR010000168.1:0-5596 GCA_036265635.1 Gemmatimonadales bacterium | reverse complement strand
CGCCCGGTAGCGATGTCGCGCGGAGATAACCGCTGAAAGCATCTAAGTGGGAAACTCTTCCCAAGATGAACACTCCTGGAGCGTAAGCTCCCTAAAGGGCCCTGGGAGACTACCAGGTTGATAGGGCGCAGATGTACGGGGGGCAACCCCTTCAGTCGAGCGCTACTAATCGCCCGTGCAGTTTGATCTCTTCCCATTTCTTCGCATCGACCATCCATGTTGCCGATTGCCGCGGACGCCCTCGGGCGCCCGCACCCAGTTGGCGCGCAGCTCCAGGCGCGCCACGACGCAAACGGCTGACGACTAGCGCGCAGGGGCCACACCCGTTCCCATTCCGAACACGGCAGTTAAGCCCTGCAGCGCCGATGGTACTGCCATTGAGAGATGGTGGGAGAGTAGGCCGTCGCCAGCCTTTCCTGAGACGCCCCGACCGCTGCCTGTCAGCGGCCGGGGCGTCGTCGTTTCCAGGCCGGCCCGCACCTCTCCTGGCCACCCAAGGATTCCCGGGGCTGGCCGCCCAAGGATCCGCGGGGCTGGGCGCCCTGGATCCACGGACTTGGCCGATCATGGATCCGCAGCGCCGGCCCCCCGTAGGTCCACGGAACCGGTCGCCCATCAGATTCTCGGAGATCGCGCCGGCGCGGCTCCCCGCGACCGGGTGGCAGGGGCCTGCCGCCGCAACCGCGAAGAGGCCTATCATTCGAGTCACCTTGACCGGCGAGCTGCCCCCGAGCCGCGCACGACTATGCCATGTCGCCCACGCATTCTTGCCTCGACCCCCGCCAGGCCTCCAGCCCGGAGCTCCACCTGAGCTGGCCCAGGCGGTCCCTGGCCGCCCCCCGGCAGGCACCCGTTCGTTGGCCCCCCCGGCCGCGGCTCCCAGGCCCCGCGCGCCCCCACTAGCCTGCATGCCCCGGACCGGCCACATCGCCCTGGCGGGAGCGCCCAACGTAGGCAAGTCGTCACTCCTGAACGCCATCGTCGGCCACCACCTGGCCATCGTGAGTCCGAGAGCGCAGGCAACACGGCTGCCGGTGGTCGGACTGGTCACCCAGGACGATGCCCAGTTCATCTTTCACGACCTGCCCGGCCTGCTGGAGCCGTCCTATCTGATGCAATCCCGGATGCGCGAGCTGGCCCTGGCCACGCTCCGCAGGATGGACGTCGTCCTCCACCTCCATCCCGCGCCCGAGGCGCCGGCGCCGGCCCTCGAACGGGTAGCCGGACTGGCCGACCCCCCCCTGGCCGCCCCGGTCCTTACGGTGTACACCAAGGGCGACCTGGTCACCCCGGCCCGTCGCGCCGAGCTCACTTCCGGGGCTGAGGTCGTGTCGGCCCGGGACGGGGCCGGCATCGAGCCCCTGATGACCGTGGTCCGGGGCCTGCTGCCCGAAGGCGAGTTCGAGCACGACCCCGAAGACATCGGCACCCAGCCGATCAGGTTCTTCGTGGTCGAGTACCTCAGAGAGGCTGCCTTCGAGCTGCTGGAGGACGAGCTTCCCTACGGCTTCACGGCCGAGGTCGAGGAGTTTCGCGAAGCCGAACGACCCGTGTACATTCGGGTGACCTTGTTCGTCGAGCGCGAGTCGCAGAAGCGAATCGTGATCGGCCGCGGTGGGCAGACGATCAAGGCGATCGGCGCGCGCGCCCGGCAGCGGGTCGAAGAACTGATCGGCGCGCCGGTCTACCTCGATTGCTGGGTGAAGGTCCTGCCGCATTGGCGAAAGAGTGCCTCTGCGCTGACCCGGTTCGGCTTTCCCGCCTCGGAGACCCCATGACCTTGGCCCCTGAGCTGCTCCAGATCCTGGTCTGCCCCAAGTGCAAGGGCGAGCTGGAATACCGCCAGGCGCCCGAAGCGCTCGTCTGCCACTCCTGCCGCCTGGTCTATCCCGTCGAGGACGGGATCCCCATCATGCTGATCGACGAAGCGAAGCCGCTCTGAGCCCAGATCAATCACCGCCGCGCGTGGCGCCCCACACGTTGAGCCCCTCCGCTCAGCGGGCGCTCGATGCGGCCCGCGCTCAGGCGCTCCGGCTGGAACATGAGGCCATCGGGGCGGAGCACATCATCCTGGCCCTGCTCGAGCCCGAGGGTCCGGGCGCCCCGGTACTCGAGCAGCTCGGCCTCGATCTCGATCAGGTGCGTGCGCGTCTGGAGGGCGGCGGTCGGCGCGGCCGCCCGCGCGGTGACGCCGCCGAGCCGGCCTACACCTCCCACGCCCGGCGCCTGATCGAGACGGCCTCGAAGGAAGCGCGCGAGGCGGACTCAGAGCTCTCCGCCGAACACCTGCTGTTGGCCGCCCTCCTGGAGCCTCGCGGAACGATGGGCCGGCTTCTGGCCGGCGCCGGGATCGAGGCCCCCCAAATCCGGTCGGCAGTGACCGGACCCGAAGCGGCCCCACGCGCCGGTGCCCCGGCCGGTTCGACACCGGGGTCGCCCAGCAGGCACGATTCGGGACGCCGGACCGCGGGCTTGCCGGCCAAGGGCGGGGCTCAGGGGGCCAAGCGGCCCGGCCCGGGCGCGACCCGCGGACGCGCCGAAACGGACCAGGCCGGACCGGACGGTGCGCCAGGGCGGCCTCGCCGGGTGTCGGGGCCGGTGGGCACTTCCGCCGCGCCGGCCCTGGCGACCCACCTCGATCCGGCCCGGCGGCGGTCTGGTATCCCCTGGCGTCTCCTGCTGCTCGCCGCCGTGCCCGTCAGCATGGTGTTGGGCTACGTGATGCACGCCCCGGCCGTCTGGGTCTTCGCCACCGCCTGCCTCGGCGTGCTCCCGCTGGCGGGATACATGGGCGAGGCGACCGAGCAGCTGGCCCACCGCACCGGTCCGACCATCGGCGGCCTGCTCAACGCCACCTTCGGCAACGCCGCCGAGCTCATCATCGCGATCGTGGCGCTGCGCGCCGGCCTGGTGGAGCTGGTGAAGGCCTCGATCACGGGGAGCATCCTCGGCAACCTGCTGCTCATTCTGGGCCTGGCGCTGGTGGCCGGCGGGATGGGGCGGTCGCAGCTGCGCTTCAATCGGACCAGCGCCGGGATGAGCGCCGGTATGCTGGCCCTGTCGGTGGTCGCCCTGGTCTTTCCCGCCCTGTACCACGCAGTCCATCCCGGGGCGGCGGCGCGGCTCTCCGAGCTGCGGATGTCGGAATGGGTCGCGGTCATTCTGATCGTCACCTACGGCCTGTCCCTGCTGTTCACCTTGCGCACCCATCGCCGCCTGTTCGGGGGTGAGCCTCACCCGACCGCGGCCGCCAGCTGGAGTCCGGGCAAGGCGCTGGCCATTCTTGCCGCCGCCACGGTCGGCGTCGCCGTGGAGTCCGAGCTCCTGGTCCACGCGGCGACCGAGGCGACGGAGGCGCTCGGGCTGTCCGAGGTCTTCCTGGGGCTCATCATTATTCCCATCATCGGCAACGCGGCGGAGCATGCCGCGGCGGTAATGCTGTCGCGCAAGGGGCAGATCGACCTGGGGCTTCAGATCGCCCTCGGCTCGAGCACCCAGATCGCCCTGCTGGTGGCGCCCCTGCTGGTGTTCATCGGCCTGGGGTTCGGGGCGGAGATGAACCTGGTATTCCGGCCGTTCGAGGTGGTGGCCCTGGGACTGGCCACCATCGTGACCGCCATCATTACCCTGGACGGGGAGTCGCACTGGTTCGAGGGGGTCCAGCTGCTGGCGGTCTACGCCATGATCGCCGTTGGAGCCTTTTTCCTCTGATCGGCCGGGGTGGGGGTTCGCTCTGGACTTGGCGGGCCCAATTACCCAAGTTAGCTTGCGATAAACCCTTACGAGAGGCCACCGGGTGCGGACACGCCCGACGATTCTCTTCTTTTCGCCGGAGGCTTGTCCGGTCCCCGCGCTGGTGCGCCAGTGGGCCGAGGCCAATGCGTTCCCCCTGATGGGGTTCGACCGGGCGGAGGAGGTCGAGGCGATCGTCCTGCGAGGCCACCCCTGCCTGCTGTTCGTCGATGGCAACGTCGGTGTCCCGGCCGGGGTGGACCTGGTTCGCCGGCTCAAGCTCGATGCCTTCACCGCCATCGTGCCGGTGACGGTCCTGGCAGCCGATCACCACGCGGAACAGGTGCGCGCGTGGTTCGAGGCAGGGTCGGACGAGGTGATCACGGGGATCTTTTCACCGGCCGAGCAGCGGGCTCGGCTCGATGCGATGCTGGTCCGAACCGAGCGGGACGTCTCGGTCCACCCCTCCACCCGCCTCCCGGGCACCACGGAAATCGAGCGGGAGATCCGCCGGAGGCTGGAATCGGACCAGGAGTTCGCGGTCTGCTACGCCGACCTCGATCACTTCAAGGAATTCAACGACCGCTACAGCTACTACGACGGCGACCGGGTCATCTATCTCCTGTCGCGCATCCTGCACGACGTGGTGAAGGGACTGCTGGGCCCGCGGGGGTTCGTGGGGCACATCGGCGGTGACGACTTCATCTTCGTGGTGCCGGCAGACGAGATCGGGCCGGTCTGCAGTGAGATCCTCGACGTCTTCGACACCCTGATCCCGCTGCAGTACAACGACCAGGATCGCCGGGCCGGCTACTTCTTCGGCAAGGACCGTCGCGGGCAGCTCCACCGGGTCCCGCTGATGACGCTGTCGATCGGCATCGTGACCAACCGGCACCGCCGATTTGCGCATCCGGCGCAGGTGAGCGAGCTTGCCACCGAAATGAAGAGCTACGCCAAGACCTTGCCCGGGTCGGTGTTCGTGGTGGACCGCCGTCAGGGGAGCAGCGGCGACGACCGCTCGGGGGCCGGAGCGAGGGAACAGCCGTGAGGATGGAACGATGAATGTCACCTGTCCCAACTGCGCCACCGTCTACCGGGTGGACCCCGCCAAGATCCCGGACGGCGGAGTGCGGGCGCGGTGCAGCATCTGCAGCGCGGTCTTCGCCGTGTCGAGCCGGTCCGCCGACGTAGAGGCGGTCGCGGCCGCGGGGCCCGCCCCACTGGCGAGTCAGCCCGCGGCCGCGGCCGGGGCCGGCGCGCCGACCGACCGCGGCGGCGACTCCTCGGAGCCGCTGGTCTCGCCGGCAGCCGCGACCGCGCCGCCCGGCAGCAGTGCGACCGTCCCGCCCCCGATCGCCGAGCCACTTCGTCCCGCGGCCGGGCCGACGGCCCCGGCTGCCCCGCCACCGTCGCGCCCGGCCGCCTGGCCGGCCGGCGGCCCGCCGCGACCTGCCACGCCGGACATGGGCGGAGCCGGCGGCGACGCCTTCGGCAGCGGGCGCGCCCCCACGCTTCCGCCTCCGGCAGTTCCGGTGGGCGGAGCGCGTCCTGCCGCGCCGCCGAGCCCGCCGCCGCCTGCTCCGCCGCCGCTGGCGGTGCCCCGACCGGCCGCGGGTGGGGCCGTTCCGGCAGGCGTCGCGCCCCTGCTTCCGGCGCCTCCCGCCACGCCGGCTCCCGCCACACCGCCGGCCGCCGCTCCCCGGCCGCCGCTGCCGGCGGCCCGGCCGGCCGGGGGCACCGGGTCGCGCCCGGTGAATCCGTTTCTGTCCCAGGATCCGGCCCTCAAAGCGCGGCGCCTCGCCCGGGCCCTGATCTCCGACATGGTGGTCTACCACCCGGCGAAGAGGCAGGAAGGCCTGCGCGA
>DATAOR010000167.1:0-10109 GCA_036265635.1 Gemmatimonadales bacterium | reverse complement strand
GGCACTCTCGGAGCTGTCGCGGGGTGACCGGACAGTAGTGACTCGTGGACGGTCGGCCCTGGGTTGACGATCGGTTGCGGGTGTGTCTACAGCATGGGGGTGGTTCCCCCCATCGACTGGAGCGCCCGTGCGGTTCGTTCTCCTGCTGCTGGCCGTGTCGGCGGCCAGCCTCGCGGTGGTCCGGGTCGGTGTACCCCCGCCGTCCTCGCCCACCGAGTTTGTCTTGCCCTCCGCTACCGCCCTGGTTGCCCGGGCAGGCACAGCGGGGCTGACCATCCAGTGGAGTGCGGTCCCCGGGGCCAGAAGCTACCGGGTGTTCCGCTCTACCCGGGTCCCGGCGCCCTCACTGGTCGCTATCCTGCCGGGGAAACAGCACCGATTCGAGGACAATGGCCTGGCGCCGGGCGGCACCTACGCCTACCGGATCGTGGCCTATGCCGATCCGGACCTGCCTTCCGGCCCCATCGGGGCCTTCACGGGGCAGGGTACCACCCTTGACGCGTGCCGGGCCGCGTCGGGCCGCCGGATTGGCGCATTCCCCGACAAGGAGATTCCAGGGTCGGCGGCACGGCCGATGCAACAGGTGCGGCGGCCCGCGACCCGACTATCGTTCGGGGTTCCGTTTCACCGGCTGGAGGCCCTTCATGTTCCGTCAGTTCCGCACCTTGCCCGCGCTGCCGGCCGCCTTGGCGCTGGCCACCATCCTGACCACGCCGGCCCTGGCCCAGGGCCCCGGGGCTCGGGGCGAGCCCGTCAGGCCTGGCCCCAAGCTGCCCGTGGGGCTGGCCGCCGGTATGAGCAGCTGGCCGGAGTCGCGCTACTGCGACGGGCCAGCCACCGCTTCGATGCAGCCGCTGGCGCCCCGCGAGGTGCTGGGCACCCTGGAACTGGCGTCCCGCTGCGGCTTCCGGGTCGTCATCGTGCCGCCCCGCCGCTTCCTCACCACCTCGGGCCGGGTCAAGGGCGGCTTCTCGGTGGACAACGCCAAGCAGCTGATGGATCTGTACGCCGCCCAGCTGCCCCCGGACACGCTTCGGAAGTATCGCGACAACATCCTCGGCTTCAATCTGGGCGACGACTACGGGGACCGGAAATCCTGGGGCGGGGAAAAGATCACTCAGGCCCAGGTGGCCGAGTGGGCCACCTATGCCCGGACCAAGCTGCCCGGCGTGGCGCTGGGCGTCCGGGTGACCCCGGACTGGGTGGAGAAGTACCCGCCGCTGGCGCCGCTGATCGACTACGCCTGGGCGCAGTATCACGGGGGCAAGGGGGAGGCGGAGGAGTACTACGACCGGGCCGCCCGCATCGCCGACCGGCTGGGGCTCCGGCTGATCATGGGCGTCAACGTCGAGCGCTGCTACGGGGCCAGCAGCAGCCCGTGCTCGGCCCACGACCTGGTCCGGTACGGCAACCTGGCGGTGAACCATTCGGCCACCTGCGCCTTCCTCAATTGGAAGTACGACGCGGCTACCTGGGACGACCCGGAAGTGCGGGCGGCCTGGGGCCAGCTTCTGGCGGTGGCGCGGGGGAAGAAGGCCCAGGATTGCCGGCGGCAGAAGGGCGGCGCGTCCTAGCGCGGTCGCCGGCCGATCGAAGGCTCGGGCGGGGGCCGGGATGCCGATCCTGGCCCCCGTCGTCGCATCCGGCATCGCCGCGGCGACGCTCCGAGGCGTCCCGTCGGCTCACGGCCTGTCCCGACCCAGCGCCTGAGGACCGTCGTATACTTCCCTCCGCCAATGATCGCGCGTTCTCTCTGCCAGGAGCTACTGTCGTGTCCACCCCATCAGGTTCGCCCGACCCCGTCACGCCCGCGCCGCCGCCGGAGAAGGCTGCCGCCCTGGTCGACGAGGTTCGAGCCGCCGTCGCGCTGCTGGAGCGGATCGTGGCCGACCGGACCCTGCTGGTTCAGGTGCCGCCCGACGACCAGCGCCGGCTGCTCCAGGCCGCCGGCCACGTCTACGCGCCCGACGCGGCCAGCCGTCGGCAGCTGGTCCGGGCCACCGCTCGCCGGCGGAAGAGCCAGAAGGTCGAGCGAGAGGAGGCCGTCCGGAACGCGACCGGCATCCGCGCGCTCCGTCGCCAGCCGGTGTTCACCACGCCCAACGTCTTCCCGCCGGTGCCGCCGGACGCCTTCACGCCCGAGGATGTACACGACCCCGACGCGCCGCGCGAGCGGGTCGAGCGTCAGCACTGCTACGTCTGCAAGGGCTCGTTCACGGCGCTGCACCACTTCTACGACCAGCTCTGCCCGCCCTGTGCCGAGTTCAACTTCGCCAAGCGCACCGAGCTGGCCGATCTCCACGGCACCGTCGCCCTGTTGACCGGCGGGCGGGTCAAGATCGGCTACCAGGCCGGGATCAAGCTGCTCCGGGCCGGGGCCCACCTCATCGTCACCACCCGGTTCCCCGGCGACTCGGCCGCCCGGTACGCCCGCGAGCCCGACTTCGGCGACTGGGGCGATCGGCTGGAGATCTTCGGCCTCGATCTCCGCCACACGCCCAGCGTGGAAGCGTTCTGCCGCGAGCTGGTGGTCACCCGCGACCGGCTCGACTTCATCGTCAACAACGCCTGCCAGACGGTCCGGCGTCCGCCGGGGTTCTACGCCCACATGATGGCGGCCGAGCAGTCCACCGCCGAGACGCTGCCGGCGCGGGCGCGGGTGCTGCTGGGGCACTACGAGGCGTGGCGGGGCTCGCATCCCGAGCCCGAGGGGCCTCTGGCCGTGGGCCCCGCCGCGTTCGACCGCCGGCTTCCGGGCCTGGCGGGCATCGCCCACGCGGCCGAGCTGTCCCAGGTGGCCCTCCTGCCCGAGGAGCACGATGTGGCGGCGGAGCTGTTTCCCGATGGGCGGCTGGATCAGGACGGCCAGCAGGTCGATTTGCGGGAGCGGAACTCCTGGCGGATGCTGATGGCCGACGTGCCCGCGGTCGAGCTGCTCGAGGTCCAGCTGGTCAATGCGGTGGCGCCGTTTGTGCTCAACGCCCGGCTCAAGCCGATGATGCTCCGCACGCCCGGCCGGGCCAAGCACATCGTCAACGTGTCGGCCATGGAGGGCCAGTTCTACCGGAACTTCAAGACGACTCGGCACCCGCACACCAACATGGCGAAGGCCGCGCTCAACATGATGACCCGGACCGCCGCGGGCGACTACCAGCAGGATGGAATCCACATGAACGCGGTGGATACCGGCTGGGTGACCGACGAGGATCCGGCCGAGATCGCGGCCCGGAAGGTGGCGGAGCACCGGTTCCATCCGCCGCTCGACATCGTGGACGGGGCGGCCCGGATCGTGGACCCGATCATCGACGGGGTCAACACCGGGAACCATGTGTGGGGCAAGTTTCTCAAGGACTACCGCCCGACCGACTGGTGAGGCGCACCTGCTCCGGGGCGCGATGGTGAGCGAGCAATGGACGAACTGAGACCACTCCGTACCTTGGCCCGGGCGATGGGGGTGCACGTCCGTTACACCGACGGGCTCGGCCGGCGGGTGATCGTCGAGCCCGAGACTCTGCTGCGGGTCTGTGCCGCGCTGGGGGCCCCCGTGGCTCGAATCGATGACGTGACCGACGCGCTGCGGGCCCGGCGGGTGGCCCGGCGAGCGGAGGCCGTGCCACCGGTGCTAATCGCCTGGGACGGCGCGTTACCGGCCGTCATTCTGCCCGAGGGTGGATCGGCCTCCGCGGAAGTGCGCTGCGAAGATGGCGACGTCGTCGCGCTGGCCCGGGTGGGTGCGGAGCTTCGGGCCGAGCGACCGCTGCCCTTTGGCTGTCACCGGCTTATGCTCGAGGCCCGCGGTCGGGTCGAAACCGCCGTGGTAATCGCTGCGCCGGTCGAGGCCTGGCGCCGTGCCGGTGCGCCGCGGAGCTGGGGCGTTGGCACCCATCTGGCCGCGCTCCGTTCGGCGCGGAGCCGGTCGGTGGGCGACCTGCAGGATCTGCGGACGCTGTGCCGGTGGATTCGGCATCACGGCGGCGATCTGGTCACGGTCCTCCCGCTGCTCCCGACCTTCAACACCGACCCCGCGGAGCCGAGCCCCTACTCGCCCGTGAGCCGGCTGTTCTGGTCCGAGCTGATGCTCGACCTCGGCGAGGACCATCGTCCCGCCGGGAGACCCGCGATGCTCGACGTCACCCGGGCCGACGCCGAGGTTCGGGCCGCGCTGGCGTCGCGCCCCCTGCCGGACCCGCTGGGGCTCGACGAGGAGTTGGTGCGTTACGCCCGGTTTCGCGGCGCGCAGGCGCGCCTCGGCCGGAACTGGCGCGACTGGCCCGCCGCGGCCCGCCGCGGTGTGCTCACACCCGAGCAGGTGGACCTGGCGGAGGCGCGGTTCCACCTGGCGGCCCAGACTATGGCGCGCGTGCAGCTGCACCGGCTGCGCGAGGCGCTGGCGGACGATGGCGTCCGCATTGGGCTCGACCTTGCGGTCGGGGTGCACCCGGACGGGTATGATCCCTGGTCACGTCAGGCGCTGTTCGCCGACGGCATGTCGGTTGGCGCGCCACCCGACCGCGGGTTTCCCAGCGGACAGGACTGGGGCTTCACCCCGCTCCTGCCCGATGCGTCGCGCCGGGAGGGGCATCGCTATGTGGCCGCCTCCATCGCCCATCAGGCGACTTTGGCCGGCGTGCTGCGGGTGGACCACATCATGGCCTGGACCCGACTCTACTGGATACCGCACGGCCTCGAGATGGACCAGGGCACCTACGTGTCCTACCCGGCCGACGAGCTGTTTGCCGTGCTGGCGCTCGAGTCCCACCGTCATCAATGCGAAGTGGTGGGCGAAAACCTCGGCAATGTGCCTGCCGAGATCGACCAGGCGCTGACGAGACACCGGATCTGGGGGATGTACCTCGCGATGTTCCAGGCCTCGGGCGGCCCTGAGATCGCTCCGCCCAGCGAGGCGGACGTCGCCATGATCGGCACCCACGACACACCGACCTTTGCCGGGTGGCTCGCGGCCGAGGACATCGCCGAGCGGGTTCGCTACGGTCTGCTGTCCGAAGAGGATGTCCTCGAGGTTCGGGATGAGCGTGCTCGGGCGGCCGGCTGGCTCGCCGCCCTGCTGGGCGGCTCGGTGGACGATCCCGCCAGGTTGCTGGCCGAGCTGCTCGGCTGGCTGGGAAGGTCGCCCAGCCCCCTGGTGGTCCCCTGGCTGGAGGATCTCTGGCTGGAGCCGCACGGGGTAAACCTGCCCGGCACCCGCTCGTCCGTGCGGCCCAACTGGCAACGGCCCATGGGCCGCCTGCTCGACGACCTTGTCTCCGATGTAAAGGTGGCCGAGCTGCTGAACCGGCTTGAGCGCAGCCGGCGTGCCACCTGATCGGGGCTGACCCCATCGACGTCCAGGATCGAGGGGCCGGCCGAAACACGCGGCCGGAGGGTCGAGTCGCACCGAGAGCACTCCATGAGTAGTTTGAGGCGACGCTGGCTGGTGTTCATGGCGCTGCCCCTCGCGCCGTCGGCCGCCTAGCTTTCCAGATACCGGATGCGAGACCGCGCCCAACGAACCCATCCTCGCCGCCATCATGGACCACGACCTCGATCTATCCCTCGACGTGCTGGGCCGGACGCCGGCCACGCTCACCGCGCTGCTCGCCGGCATCGCGGAGCCGTGGGCGCGCGGGACCGAGGGGCCCGAGACCTTCAGCCCGTTCGACGTCGTGGGCCACCTGATCGACGGGGAGGAGACGGACTGGGTGACGCGGGCTCGGATCATCCTCGCCCAGGGTTCGGATCTCCGGTTCGCGCCCTACGACCGGTTTCGCCATCGCCAGCGCAACGTGGGACGGTCGCTGGCATCCCTGCTGGCCGAGTTCGACCGGCTCCGCGCAGCCAACCTCACGCTGGTGCGTTCCTGGCGGCTGACGTCCGGCCAGCTTGACCTGCCGGGCATCCACCCGACTCTGGGACGGGTGACCCTGCGCGAGCTGCTGGCGGCCTGGTGCGTCCACGATCTGGGACACCTGGCCCAGGTAGCGAGGGTGATGGCCAAGCAGTACCGATCGGCAGTGGGTCCCTGGGAGCGGTTCCTTCCGGTGCTGACCGATCACGAGGCGCCGCGATCCTGAGCCCGTCCCGGTGGTCATCGGGCAACCAGCGGTGGGCGTACCCTTCGGTTACGGTCCAGACCGTCACCTGCCCGTCCGGAGCCTGTCCGTCCACGAGGGCGACTGTTAGCTTGAGAGCCCGAGTTCACCGCACCACGGATAACCGGGACCGTTCATGACTGCCGCCGCCGATCTGCGCACGTATCCCTACCTGCTGGGCGGCGAGCTCAAGGCCGGGACCGGGAGCCTCGAAGTTCGCAGTCCCTATTCGAATGAGCCGATCGGTCACGCGGCCCTCGCCGGATCGGACGAGGTGGTGGCCGCCATCGATGCGGCGGTGGCCGCCGCGCCCGCCGCCGCGGCGCTGCCCTCGCACGCTCGGGCCGCGGTGCTCGACCGGATCGGCGCCGGTCTGGCTGCGCGCCGCGAGGAGCTCGCCCGGCTGCTGGCGGCCGAAGCCGGCAAGCCGCTGGCGCTGGCGCGGGCGGAGATCGACCGGGCGGTGTTCGTCTTCCGGCAAGGCGCCGAGGAGGCCGTGCGGCTGGGCGGGGAGGTCATCCCGATGGACCTTCAGCCCCACGGCGAGCGCCGCTGGGGCCTGACCCGGCGGTTTCCCCTCTCACCGGTCTCGGCCATCATCCCGTTCAACTTTCCGGTGCTGCTGGCCGCTCATAAGCTGGCCCCGGCGCTCGCCTGCGGCGCCACCGTGGTGCTCAAGCCGCCGCCGCAGGATCCCTTGGCCACCCTGCTCCTGGGCGAAATCGTGCGCGACAGCGGCTATCCGGCCGGTGGCGTGGCGATCCTGCTGGCCACCAACGAGGCGGCGGCCCCGCTGATCGACGATCCCCGTGTCCGGGTGATCACCTTCACCGGGTCGACCCGGGCGGGCTGGGCCATTCGCCGTCGGGCGCCGACCAAGCGGGTCACCCTCGAGCTGGGCGGCAACGCCGCCGTGATCATCGAGCCCGACGCCGACCTCGACCACGCGGTCCGCCGGTGCGTCGCCGGCGGCTACCTGTACGCCGGCCAGTCGTGCATCTCGACCCAGCGGATCCTGGTCCACCACTCGACCTATTCCGCATTCGTCGCGCGCTACGTGGCCGCGGTCGCCGCCCTTCGCACCGGCGACCCTCTGGCGGAGACCACCGACGTCGGCCCCATGATCGACCAGGCCAGCGCCGAGCGGGCGGAGGCCTGGATCGCCGAGGCGGCGGCGGCCGGGGCTCAAGTAGCGGTGGGCGGCGGACGGGAAGGCGCCGTGCTGGCGCCCGCGGTGCTGCTCGACACCACGGCCGAGATGCGGGTCAACTGCGAAGAGGTCTTCGCCCCGGTCACCACCGTCCGTCCCTACGCCGACCTCGACCAGGCCATTGCCATGGTGAATGACTCCGCCTACGGCATTCAGGCCGGCCTGTTCACCCACGACATGCGGCGGATCCTCCGGGCGTTCGAGCGGATCGAGGTGGGCGGGCTGGTGGTGAACGACGTTCCCGGGTTCCGGGTGGACCACGCGCCCTACGGCGGGGTCAAGGAATCGGGGCAGGGCCGCGAGGGCGTCCGCTACGCCATCGAGGAGATGACCGAGCTTCGCCTGCTGGTGATCGGCGACACTTGATACCCCCAGGAGACCTGATGCGATCGTCTGTCGTCCACGCCGTGCTCTGCCTGGCGCTCCTGCCCGCGGCGCTGCCCGCCCAGGCGCCGGCGCCGCCGTCCTCCGCGCCCTTCCGCGACAAGCAGATCCCCCACGAGGCGGGCTTCCGGGTCTTCCTGGTACCCGACATGGAAGGCATGGGGAGCGCGGTGGATATCCACGAAGTGATCGCGGGCAACGAGACCCCTCACTACAAGGATCTCACCAGCCCCGATTACTGGGACCGGTTCCGTCTGCTGCTCACCCGGGAGGTCAATGCCACCATCCGTGGAGCCCGCCGGGCGGGGGCGCGCAGCTTCGTGGTGAACGAGGGGCACGGTGGCAACCTGTTTGCCAATGTGCTGCCCTGGGAGCTCGACAGCGCGGCAATCCTGGTTCGGGGCTTTCCCAAGCCCCTGGTCATGGTGACCGGCATCGACAGCAGCTTCGGCACCTTGATGTTCACCGGCGCCCACGCCAACGCCGGCAGTCCCGGGGTCTTGGCGCACAACTTCGCGTTCGACTCGTTCACCGTGAACGGCACGGCGCTCAACGAGGTCGGGATCAACGCGCTGATCGCGGGCGAGCTGGGCGTGTCGGTGTCGCTGGTGAGCGGCGACGACGTCCTGATCGAGGAGACCAAGCGAATGGTCCCCAACGGCTTCATTGCCATCGTGACCAAGCGCGCCGTAGGACGCAGCGCGGCCATCACCTACAGCCCGGCCAAGGTGCGGCACCTGCTCGAGGCGGGCGCGGCCGAGGCGGTCCGCCGCGAGCGCCAGGGGGACTTCAAGCCGCTCACCATGTCCCGCCCCTACACCGTCGATTTCAAGTTGCGGAAGAGCTACCCCGACAGCATCGTGACCGCCGTGGCGGCGCTCCAGGAGTTCAAGCTGGAGAAGCGGGGCGACCGGACCTTCCGCTACGTGACCGACAGCGCGCGCCAGATGGGCTGGCTGCTCGACGCCATCGAAGAGACGGTGCTCCGGTGAGGCCCCTCGTCCTCGCGGCCTCGCTGCTGGCCTGGGTCGGCCGGCCGGCCGAACTGACGGCCCAGGGCCAGCCGGGAGCCGTGCCTGGCCTCACCGCCGCGGCCCGGGACACCACCCCGCGCGACACCACACCGCCCGCGGCCTACTACGGCGTGACCGAGTACCGCCAGGCTCGCGAGAAGCTCGAGCAGGACATGCAGCACTCGGGCTTCAGTGTCTACATCATCGCCGACATGGAGGGCCTGGCCGCCGCGGTGCGGAACCAGACCGAGATGCGCCCGGTCGCCCGGGGAGGCTCGCCCCAGCACGAGCGGTTCCGCCAGGAGCTGACCGACGAGATCAACGCCCTGATCGCGGGCGCCCGGACTGCCGGCGCCACCCAGTTCATCGTCAACGAGGGGCACGGCGGAACCCTGTTCCGCAACGTCCTGGTGGATCAGCTCGACCCCGAGGCCATCCTGATCCGCGGCTACCCCAAGCCGATCGTCATGTCCACCGGCCTTAATCCGATGGTGGACGCCATGATGATCGTGGGCGCCCACGCCAATGCCGGCAGCCCCGGCGTCATCTCGCACAATTTCGCCTTCGACTCCTTCACCGTGAACGGCAAGGCGCTCAACGAGGCCGGCATCGCCGGGTTCATCGGCGGCGAGATGGGCGTGCCCATGGCCCTGGCCAGCGGCGACGATGCGCTGACGGCGGAGACGCGCGAGATGCTGGGACCGATCGAGACCGTCACCGTCAAGACGGTATTCTCCCGCTCGGCCGCGGCGGCCCTGCCACCCGCGACGGTGCATCGCCTGTTGCGCCAGGCGGCCGCCCGCGCGGTGCGCCGGGTCAAGGCAGGCGAGCTTGGACCGCTCAAGCTCGACCGGCCGTACCAGGTGAGGTTCTGCCTCCGGCGCTCGTTCACCGAGGACGACTGGGTCCGGGAGACGGTCGGCCGGCTGGAAGGCGTCAAGCCGGACGGAGGTAAGGGCTGCTTCGGCTACAGCAGCGACTCGGCTGAGGCCGTCGGGAACCTGTTGAACGAGATCGAGTGGACGGTGCTTAAGCCTTAGGGCCGGGGCGGGTGGTGACGGGACCATACCGGTGCGTCGCAACCCGATGTACTTGGGCGCCGCGCTGGCCCTGGGCGGCGCCGCGTTGTTCGATCGTTCGCCCGGGCTCCTGGCCTACATGCTGGGGTGTCTCCTGGTGGCTCACTTCTTCGTGGTGGGGTACGCAGAGCCGGCGCTCCGAGCCGCCTTCGGCGAGGGCTACGCCGAGTATGGTCGCCGGGTACGCCGATGGTGGCCCTGGAGCCGGTGACCACGCCCCGCTTCGCGCGCTACCAGCTCCGCTCCACCGATCCTGACGCCGGACGCACCTTCTACGTCGGCGTCATGGGGGAGGGCTTCTGGACGACGGCCGTCAGCCTGGCCCCGCTGCCCG
>DATAOR010000166.1:0-1673 GCA_036265635.1 Gemmatimonadales bacterium | reverse complement strand
GTTGCCTTCCGGCCTACTTAACGGCGTCGGCACCCCGAACTCCCTGATTTCGCGGCTCAATAGCCCGGCCTGCACGTACCCCTGTCAACGCTTCACCGCCGCCCTCACGAACGACAGCGCATGACTCGGGGCCACCGTGGGTCGCTAGCCCTTCGATGTAGAGCTCTCTCATCTCCTTCTCCATGCCGGTTTATCCCGGCGCTCTAAGTAGTCGGAAGTCTTGTGGTCCGTGCCTGGCCCAGGGCGTGGCCCGGGTTCGTCTGCCGGCGGGTGACACGCCAGGCGCGGTGCGTGATTTCCGGTGTGCGCAGGTATCTGCTGTGGCCCCGTGGCGGCTGGCGTGCTCGTGGAAGCGGATGCGGTCGCGCGGCTGGAGGGTGCGCTGGCGCAGGCGCTGGAGGCGAACGAGCGGCTGGCCGCGGTGGTGGAGCGGTAGCGGGAGGAGATCGCGCAGCTCCGTGAGGAGCTGGCAGTCCGAGACCGTGAGCTGGAGCGGGTGACCGCCGAGCTGGCGGTGCTGAAGCGGATGCTGTTCGGCCGGTCCTCGGAACGGGCCCGGCCCGGGACGGCCAGCGGGGAAGCGGGCGGGGATCGGGTTCGGCCCGCTGCCGGCGGGAAGAGCGCCAAGCGAGGGCCGGGAGCACGGGCGGGCCGCCGGGACTATTCGCACCTGCCGCGGGTGGAGGTGGTCTGGGACTTTCCCGGCGGCGGGTACTGCTGCCCGCAGTGCCGGACCCCGTTTTCCCGGCTGGGTGATCACGTCACCGAGGTGCTGGACTGGATGGTGATCGTGCGGGTGAGCGCGCACTGCCGCCGCCGGTATCGGCGGGCGTGCTCGTGTCGGGTCCCGGTGACGGTGACCGCGCCGGGGCCGCCGAAGGCGATCGGCAAGGGCCTGGTCTCCAACGCGTTCATCGCGCAGTGGCTGGTCGAGCGGTATGTGGCCGGGCGCTCCCAGAACTCGCTGGTCACCACCTTGGTCCGGCACGGCGCGGACATCTCCCCGGCCACGCTCACCGGGACCTGCGCCGCTGTGGGGGCACTGTTGGCCCCGCTGGAAGACGCGATCGCCGCGCGGTCACGGGCCGCGTGGCACCTGCACGCCGACGAAACCGTGCGCCACGAGGCGCCGTGTGACCGAGTGGAGGTGAGAGGACTCCACCGCCGGGCTGTCGCAGCAGCCGGGTGAAGCCGGGGGCAGCCTGACCCGGGGGACGCCGGGGAGGGTGGGAAGCAGCCCCGACAACGACGGGACGTGCCGGTACTGCCAGGCGGTGCGGGCCTGGCTAGCGAGACGGGAAGGTGTACGCGAGAAACCAGTGTTCGACACCCCGTAAGCGGCGTGCCGGCTCCAACCTGGCGGATATGGGCCGGTTTGCAGCGCGTGACCTGTCACTGCACGAGGAGGGTGGAGGTCAACTCCGAAGCCGGGAGAGTTTCCTCGGTGGGGAGGCCACGGTGAATGCCTGCGGCGTAGCCGTGGCGATGCTGTCCGGGGAATAGCTGGGCGCCTCGCCCGTCGATCGGTTGCAGGGTGAACGTGGGAACCGACCCTGGTCGCCTGTCCGACCGGGCATCCAGCCCGGGCGAGGGCAAGGTCCGTCGCCGACTGAGGACCTGGGAAGGGACGGAGGCCCCGTAGTAGTCCGAGCGCGGGAAAGCCGCGTACATGG
>DATAOR010000165.1:0-8401 GCA_036265635.1 Gemmatimonadales bacterium | reverse complement strand
CCGTTCGCCTTCACCGGCAACAAGTTCGAGTTCCGGGCCGTGGGCTCGAGCGCCAGCATCGCCTGGCCCAACACGGTGCTCAACACCATCGTGGCCGAGTCGCTCGACTACGTCGCCACCGCGCTCGAGCGGGCGGTGGGGGCCCGGCCCTCGCCGGCCCGGCTGCAGCAGGGCGTGCTAGCCGTGCTCAAGCGGGTGATCAAGGAGCACAAGCGGGTCATCTTCGACGGCGACAACTATTCCGAGGAGTGGCACACCGAGGCCGGCCGGCGCGGGCTGCCCAACCTGAGGGACTCGGTCGAGGCCTTCAAGGTCCTCGGCGCCAGGAAGAACTCGGACCTGTTCCGGAAGTACGGCGTGCTCAACCGCTCGGAGTACGAGTCGCGGATCCACATCGCGATCGAGAAGTACGTCAAGCAGCTGGGGATCGAAGCCGAGACCATGGTGACCATGGCCAAGTCCCAGATCCTGCCGGCCGCGCTGGAGCATCAGCGCCGGGTGGCGGAGTCGGTCGCGGCCACCAAGGCCGCCGGGGTGGACCCGGGCGACAGCACCCAGGCGCTGCGGGAGTTCGTGGACTTGGTGACCCAGTTCCGTTCCCGGACGGCGGAAGTGGAGCGCCTGGCCGGCCATCAGGAGGCCGACCCGGCCAAGCATGCCGCCCAGATCGCCCGGGAGCTGAAGCCGGCCATGCAGCGGCTGCGCGAGACCGGTGACGCGCTCGAGGCGGTGGTGGCGGCCGATCTCTGGCCCATGCCGAACTACCGGACGCTGTTGTTCCTCAAGTAAGCGGCGACAAGGAAGCCGGCGGCAAGGCACGACAAAGGGGCCATGCGTCATCGCATGGCCCCTTGGCGTGGCTCGAGGTCGCCCGGCGTGGCTAGACCGGCCACCCCGTCGGCCGCTCCTTGGTCAGCACGAACAGCTCGGACGGGCACTTGCTCGGCGTCAGGACGCCCGCCATGGCCTGGAACGCCATGACTTCCTCGGGCGAGGTGTCGGGATCAAAGTAGACGGCCAGCGCTTCGACCAGCGGGGCCCGGTTCGGCCGGGCCAAGGCGTCCACCCAGGGGTGGGGATCGCAGATCCGCCGGCTCTCCAGCCGGACCCGGACCGCGCCGTCCAGCCAGCAGGCCCCGTGGGCCAGGGCCTCGACCAGCGGCTCGGTCAGGAGGAGGCTCTCGCCGGCCGGGGTGATCGCCCCGAACCGCAGCTTGCCACGTTCATTGCGCCGGTGAATGACGGCGCCCCAGCGGAACCGGCGGGTGCCCTGCTGATACCAGTCCAGCACTTGGAGCAGTTGTTCCCGCAACGCATCGACGAGCAGCGGTGATTGCATGGTCGGCTACCAGCGGAAAAGGTTGCCGTAGGGGTGAAGGGACCTGCGCCGGACGCAACAAACTGCAGAATGCGGGCCAACCCGTCGGAGTTCCCGGTCAGACTGCCCGCCGGCCCCTGGCGCGGGTCCGGAAGCCCGGCCACATTCCGCCCCCGGAGCCTATGCCCAGCCCTGAGATCGCCCCAAGCCAGGTATTTCACCGCAAGTTGACGCGGGCCTACCCCCGCATCACCCGGGGCGAAGGGTGCTGGCTGTACGACGCCGAGGGCCGGAGCTGGCTCGATGCGGTCGGCGGGGCGTTCGTGGTCAATGTGGGCCATGGCGTCCGGGACATCGCGGACGCCATCGGCAGCCAGGCCGCCCGGCTGGCGTACGTCAATGGGACCGTCTTCACCAGCGACCCGGTCGAGGAGTTCGCGGCCGAGATCGCCCGACGCTCGCCCGGCGACCTCGAGCTGGTGTACCCGCTGGGGAGCGGCTCCGAAGCGGTCGAGGCGGCGCTCAAGCTCGCCCGGCAATACTGGGTGGAGCAGGGCCGTACCGAACGCACCCGGCTGGTGTCGCTCGCCCCCGGCTATCACGGCAACACGCTGCTGGCGCTCTCCGCCTCCGCCCGCCGACACTACCAGACCTACTACCGCGAGTGGCTGGTGAACGTCATCCGGGTGCCCGCGCCCTACGCCTACCGCTGTGCCTGCGGCGGGCGGCGGCCGCTCTGTCCGGCCTGCAGCGGGGAAGCGGTCGAGGATGCGCTCGAGCAGGCCGGCCCCGGCACCGTCGCCGCACTCATTGCCGAGCCGGTGGGGGGCTCGTCCACCGGCGCCTCGGTGCCGGCGCCCGAATACTGGCCCCGGGTGCGGGCCGCCTGCGACCGGCACGGCGTTCTGCTCATCGCCGACGAGGTCCTGACCGGCGCCGGCCGGACCGGCACCTGGTCCGCCCTCGAGCCGTATGGGGTAGTGCCGGACATCATGACCCTGGGCAAGGGCATTGCCGGCGGGTACGTGCCGCTGTCGGCGGTGGTGGCGCCCCGGCGGATTACCGAGGTGCTGGCCCGGGGCTCGGGCGCCTTACTCCACGCCCAGACATTCTCGCATCATGCTTCGCTCTGCGCGGCCGGCGTGGCGACCCTGCGGTACCTCCGCGAGCACGCCCTGATCGAGCGCTGCGCCACCGTGGGGCCGGACTTCCACCGGCGGCTGGAGCGGCTCCGCCAGCTGCCCCACGTGGGCGATGTCCGCGGCCGCGGCCTGCTGGCCGGCGTCGAGTTCGTGGCCGATCAGGCCAGCCGCGCGCCCTTTCCCCGGGCGGCCCGTTTCGCCGAGACCTTTGCCGATGCGGCGCTCGAGGCCGGCCTGGTGGTCTGGCCCAACGTAGGGCAGGCGGACGGCGTCAACGGTGACCTGGCCATGCTGGCGCCGCCCTTCGTGGTGACCCACGAGGAGATGGATCTCATCGTCCAACGGTTCGGCGAGGCGCTCCGCGCCACCGTCGAGCGGATCGGAGCCGTCGCGTGAGCGCGCCCGCCAAGATCACCTACACCTCCGCCTCCGGCGACCTCAACGAGTTTCATCATAGGTTCGATGTCGCGCTCGAAGGGGTCCGCGCTGCCGCAGGACGGCGCCATTCCTTCTATCCAGACGGCGAAGCGGTGGATCACGGCGGCGACGGCCTGGCCGACACCTCGCCGATCGACACCGGCCTGGTACTCGGCGACTTCGCCCGGGCGACGGTGGCCGACGTGGACCGGGCCGTCCAGGCGGCCCGGCGGGCCCAGCGCGACTGGGGCCGGCGCCCGTGGCGCGAGCGTCTCGCGATCCTGCGCCGAGCCGCCGGCCTGATCCGCGAGCGGAAGTACGAGCTGGCGGCGACCATGAGCCTCGAGGTCGGCAAGAGCCGGCTCGAGGCCATGGGCGACGCCGAAGAGTCGGCCGACCTGATCGACTACTACTGCGGGCAGGTCGAGACCGAGGATGGCTTCGTCCGCCCGATGGGGCGGATCACGCCGGTCGAGCGGAACACCGACGTGCTTCGGCCCTACGGTGTATTCGCCTGTATCGCCCCGTTCAACTTTCCGCTGGCGCTGTCGGCCGGGATGTCGTCGGGCGCGCTGGCGGCGGGCAACGCGGTGGTGTACAAGCCGGCGGAGGATGCCCCGCTCACCGGGCTCCGGCTGTACCAGGTGTACCGTGACGCCGGGCTCCCGTCCGGCGTGTTCAACCTGCTCATCGGCGATCGCGAGGTCATTGGGGACCCGCTCTGGCAGCACCCGGGGGTGGATGGCGTGGTCTTCACCGGCAGCAAGGCCGTCGGGCTCCGGATCCACGCCGGGCTGAGCGCCGGAGGCTACATCAAGCCCTGTCTGCTCGAGCTGGGCGGGAAGAATGCGGCGCTGGTGCTGCCGTCCGCCGATCTCGACGCGGCGGCCGAAGGGGTGATGCGGTCGGCCTTCAGCCTCCAGGGCCAGAAGTGCAGCGCCACCAGCCGAGTCTACGTCCACCGCGAGGTGGCCGGGCCGTTTCTCGACCGGCTGCTGGAGCGGAGCCGGTCCATGCGGACGGGGGATCCCTCGGCCCGGGATGTGTTCTTCGGTCCGGTGATCAACCAGCGGGCGGTGGCGCGCTACCAGCGGGCGGCATCCCAGGCCGCCCGCGAGGGTGAGCTGTTGCTGGGCGGCGAACGACTCACCGGCGATCCCTTCGATCGCGGCCATTTCGTGGCGCCGGCCATCGCTCGCCTGCCGCTCGAGAGCGGCCTGTTCCGCGAGGAGCTGTTCGTGCCGCTGCTGGCCGTCGGCGAGGTGACCAGCCTGGACCAGGCCATCGCCGAGAGCAACCGGGCCGAGTACGGTCTCACCGCCGGCATCTTCTCGCGCGATCCGGCCGAGGTGGCGCGGTTCTTCGACGAGATCGAGGCCGGTGTCTGCTACGCCAACAAGCGCACCGGCGCCACCACCGGCGCCTGGCCCGGCGCCCAGCCGTTCTGCGGCTGGAAGGGCTCGGGCTCGACCGGCAAAGGCGGCTGCGGCCCGTTCTACGTGGCCCAGTTCGCCCGGGAGCAGAGCCGGACGGTGATCGAGGAGTAGCTCGCCGGGCTATCGTGCACCACCCACGTGCAGTCTACCCACGGAGCCGAAGTGCCTGATTATCCCAAGATCGTCGTCCCGGTCCCGGGCCCGAAGGCGCGCGCCATCGTCGAGCGCGACGAGGCCTGGACCTCGACCTGCTACATCAAGGAGTACCCGCTGGTGGTCGCCCGGGGCCAGGGCGTGATGGTCGAAGACGTGGACGGCAACCGGTTTCTCGACTTCATGGCGGGGATCGCCGTATCCTCGACCGGCTACGGGCACCCCAAGGTGGTGGCGGCGGTCAAGGATGCGGCCGACCGGTTCCTCCACATCTGCGGGTCGGACTTCTACTACGAGGGCATGGCCACGCTGTGCGAGCGGCTGGCCCGGCTGGCCCCGGGCAGCAGCCGGAAGCGTGTCTTCCTGACCAATTCCGGCACCGAGGCCACCGAGGGCGCCATCAAGCTGGTCCGCTACGCCACCCGGCGCACGGCCATCATCGCCTTCCGGGGCGCCTTCCACGGCCGGACCACCGGCGCCGTCAGCCTCACCAGCTCGAAGGCTCGCCAGCACGCCGGCTTCGGGCCGCTGCTGCCCGACGTGCACCACATCCCCTACGGCTACCGCTACCGCTGTCCGTGGTGCGCCGACAAGCCGGAGTGCACCCGTGGCTGCCTGGCCACGCTGGAGCAGGACCTGTTCGCCCGCCACCTCGATCCCCACGACGTCGCGGCCGTCTTTGTCGAGCCGATCCAGGGCGAGGGCGGCTACGTGGTGCCGCCGGACGGCTGGCTCCGCGACCTCCGCGCCATCTGCGACAAGTACGGCATCCTGCTGGTGGCGGATGAGGTCCAGTCGGGCGTCGGCCGGACCGGGCGGATGTGGGCCTGTGACCACGAGGGAGTCGAGCCCGACATCCTGCTCACCGCCAAGGGGCTGGGGAGCGGGATGCCGATCGGCGCGATCGTCGCCAAGGACGAGATCACCAAGTGGGAGAGCGGCTCGCACGGGTCAACCTTCGGCGGCAACCCGGTCTGCTGCGCGGCCGCCCTGGCCACCCTCGACCTGGTCGAGGGCGGGCTGATGGCCAATGCCGCGGCCATGGGCGAGCGGCTGATGAACGCCATGCGCGGGCTGGCCGACAAGCACCGGTGCATCGGCGAGGTCCGCGGGCGCGGGCTCATGATCGGGGTCGAGTTCGTCAAGGATCGCGCGACTCGGGAGCCGGCGCCGGAAATCGTCGAGCAGCTGGTCCAGGGAGCGTTCCGCCAGGGCCTGCTGCTGCTCGGCGCCGGCAAGAGCGCCCTCCGGCTGGCGCCGCCGCTGGTGGTGAGCGCGGCCGACATCGACCTCGCCGTCGGGATGATCGACGCTCGCCTGAGCGAGCTCGATTGAGCCAGCCGGGCGCCGCTCCGGGGGCCGGCGCGGGGGCCGCCCGGAGCAAGGTGGTGTCCCTGCGCGAGGCCGTCGCCGAGCACGTCCGCGACGGCGACACCGTCGTGATCGAGGGTTTCACCCATCTCATCTGCTTCGCGGCAGGGCATGAGATCATCCGCCAGCGCCGCCGCGACCTCACCCTCTGCCGACTCACGCCCGACCTGATCTACGACCAGATGATCGCCGCCGGGTGTGCCCGGAAGCTGGTGTTTTCCTGGGCCGGCAATCCGGGCGCGGGGTCGCTCCACGCCTTCCGTCGCGCCGTGGAGGGGAAGGGCGGAGCGCCGCTCGAGCTCGAGGAGTACTCCCACTTCGGCATGGTCGGCCGGTTGAGCGCCGGCGCGGCCCGGCTCCCGTTCTGGCCGATGCGGAACTACCTCGGCACCGACCTGCCGGCGGCCAATCCCCGGATCGCCACGGTCGAGTGTCCCTATACCGGCGAGCGGCTGGCCACCGTACCGGCGCTCAACCCGGACGTGACCATCGTCCATGCCCAGCGGGCGGACGCCCAGGGCAACACCCAGATCTGGGGCCTGCTCGGCGTGCAGCAGGAGGCGGCGTTCGCGTCCCGGCGGGTGATCGTCGTCGTGGAGGAGCTGGTGGACGAAGCCGTCATCCGGGCCGATCCCAACCGGACGCTGATCCCCGGGCTGGCCGTGGATGCCGTGGTGGTCGAGCCGTGGGGCGCCCATCCGTCCTACGCCCAGGGCTACTACGACCGCGACAACGCGTTCTACATCGGCTGGGAGCCGATCTCGCGCGACCCCGCGGCGCTCGAGCAGTACCTGGCCACCTATGTCTACGGCGTGGCCGACCGGACCGAATATGTCGCCCGGTGCGGCGGGCTCGACCGCCTGCGCGCTGATCAGCGGGTGTGCGCCGGGGTGAACTATGGGTTCTGAGGAGCACGCTCCGGCGTCGCCCGGCTCGCCCGCCGCGCCCCTTTCGCTCCGGGCGCCCGTCCCCCGGGATCGATGAGCTACACCCCCGCCGAGCTGATGGCCTGCGTGGCTGCCCGCGAGCTCCGGGACGGAGAAGTCGTGTTCGTGGGCATCGGGCTCCCCAATCTGGCCTGCAACCTCGCCCGGGCCACCCATGCGCCCGACCTGGTGCTGATCTACGAGTCCGGCGCGGTCGGGGCGGTGCCCGAGCGGCTCCCCGTGAGCATCGGCGACCCGTCGCTGGTGACCGGCTCGCTGATGGTGTGCGGCATGGCGGAGGTGTTCCAGTCGCTGCTCCAGAACGGCCGGATCGAGGTCGGGTTTCTCGGCGGCGCGCAGATCGACCGGTGGGGCAACATCAACACCACCGTGGTGGGCGACTATCACCACCCGCAGGTCCGGCTTCCCGGGAGCGGCGGCGCGGCCGAGATCGCCATCCACGCCCGGCGCACGGTGGTGATCAGCCGGCTCAACCGCCGGGCCTTTCCCGAGCGGGTGGACTTCATCACCAGCCCCGGTCACCGGATGGCCGGGCGGACCCGGCGCGAGCTCGGCATGCCCGGCGCGGGGCCGGTCAAGGTGGTGACCGACAAGGCGGTGCTCGAGCCCGATCCCGAGAACGGCGAGCTGGTCCTGAGTGCGCTCTACCCCGGCGTCACGCCCGACGAGGTCCAGGCCGGGATCGGCTGGAGCCTTCGTCGCCGCGACCGGCTCGAGGCCGTGGCCCGTCCATCCGACCAGGAGCTGCACCTGCTGCGCGACGTGCTCGATCCCCACCAGCTCTACCTCAAGGCCTGAACCTGACCGGGAGCGACCTCATGAAAGGCTGGCCCCGCCGATGACCGCTGCCGCCACCGCCGAGTCCGCTCCGGCCCATCCCGCGCTGCCGCGCGCCCTCGGCCTCCGGGACATGGTGTTGTTCAACGTCGTGGCCATCGTCAGCCTGCGATGGTTCGCCACCGCCGGCCACGCCGGACCCAGCTCGATCACGCTCTGGGTGCTGGCCGGCCTGTTCTTCTTCCTGCCCCAGGGTCTGGCGGTGAGCGATCTGTCCGCCCGATTCCCCGACGAGGGCGGGATCTACGCCTGGACCAAGCGGGTGTTCGGTGAAGGCCACGGCTTTCTCTGCGGTTGGTGCTACTGGGTCAACAACATCCTCTACTATCCCAACCTGCTGATGTCCACCGCGGTGGTCGGCACCTACGTGATCGGGCGGGGCGGCACCGAGCTGGAGGGAAGCTGGTACTACGTCCTGCCGGCCACCCTGGTGGCGCTGTGGCTGGCGGTGGGACTCAACATCGTGGGGGTCCGGACCGGCCGCTGGCTGCAGAACGCGGGCGCCATCGGCACCTACGTGCCGGGAGTGGTTCTGGTGGCGCTGGGGCTGTACGCCGCCTTCACCCATCCGTCGGCCACGCCGTTCACCCCGGCGACGCTGATGCCCGACCTGGCCGACCGGACCAAGCTCAACCTCTGGGCGTCGATCGCGTTCGCCTTCGCCGGGCTGGAGCTGTGCGCCGTCATGGCCGGCGAGGTGAAGGATCCGACCCGGACGCTCCCGCGCTCGATCTTCCTCTCGGCCCCGCTGATCGCGTTCATCTACATCGCCGGGACGGT
>DATAOR010000164.1:0-8120 GCA_036265635.1 Gemmatimonadales bacterium | reverse complement strand
CACCCGGACCGGGTCCGCGGCTACGTGGCCATCAACCCCAACTACGAGGCCGAGTCGCTGGCCGAGATCCGCCGCTGCCTCGACGCGGGCATGATCGGCATCAAGCTCGCGGCCAGCCGCCGCGCCAACGACCCGCTGCTCGATCCGGTGTGCCGGCTGGCCGCCGAACGCGGGGTGCCGATCCTGCATCATATCTGGCAGCACCGCCGGCGCGACTGGCCCGGGCAGGAGGCCTCCGACGCCCGCGAGCTCGGCCGCCTGGCCGGCCGCCATCCCCAGGCGAAGTTCCTGCTGGCCCACATCGGCGGCGGGGGAGACTGGCTCCACTCGCTCCACGATCTCCGCGGCCTGCCCAACGTGCTGGTGGATCTCTCGGGCAGCGGGGTGGACGGCGGGATGCTCGAGGCCTGCCTCGAGGCGGTCGGCGTCGAGCGCCTCCTGTGGGGCTGCGACCTCACCATCGAGACCGGCTGGGCCAAGCTGCGCTACCTCCGCCACCTGCTCTCGCCGGCCGAGGTCGAGCGGGTCGGCTGGCGGAACGCCGCCGGCGTCTTTCCGCCGGGCGCGTTTCCCTCGGATTGAGCCCGATGCGGATCGACGTCAATGCCTTCGTCGGGGCTTACCCGTTCCGCCGCGTGCCCGGGACCTCGCCGGAGGCGCTGCTGGCGGCGATGGACCGCACCGGCCTGGACCAGGCCTGGGTGACCCACCTGCCTGGCGTGTTCTGGCGCGACCCCACGGAGGGCAACGCCTGGCTCCTCCGCCTCGGCCGGCAGCACCGTCGGCTCAGGCCCGTCCCGGCCATTCACCCGGGTCTGGCCGACTGGCGCGAGGCACTCGCGGCCGCGGCCGAGGGTGGCGCCGTAGCCGTCCGAGCCGATCCGACCTGGTACGGCATCGATCCTGCCGGGGCGGCCATGCGTGAGCTGGCCGCGGCCTGCGGCGCGGCGGGAGTGCCCCTCTCGCTGGCGGTGCGGTTCGAGGACGGCCGCCAGCGCCATCCCCACGACGTCGCGCCCGAGCTGCCGCCCGCGGCGGTCCGGGCGCTGATCCGCTCCGATCCGCGCGTCCGCCTGCTGGTGACCAACGCCGACCGGCCGTTCGTCGATGAGGTCCACTTCGGCTCGACCCCGGCGGAGGCGCGCCGTCTCTGGTGGGACATCACCTGGATCTGGGGCCCGCCCGAGGACCATCTGCAGACACTGCTGGCCACGGTCGGGGCCTCACGCTTCGTCCTGGGCACGGGACAGCCGCTCCGCCTGCCCGAAAACGCGGGTGCCAAGCTCGACCTGCTCGACCTGGCCGCGGCCGACCGGACCGCCATCGAAAGCGGCAACGCCCAGGCGCTGGCGGCCGCCTCGCCCGGGGGGCGCGGCGCCGGATGAGCGCTCAAGGTCTCCGTCGCCAAGCTCCACGCCGGTTCGGCCACCCGGTCCGACTCGCTCCGCTCGCTGGTGACCGCTGCTGCGCGCTCGGCGGCTGGTGGCGCAGGCGCTGGCCCGCGGCGAGGCCCCCCCGGGGCTCGGCTTGGTGAGCCACCGGTGAATCCGGCCGACAGCCGTGCCGCCGCGCTGGTCGCCCGGCTGGAATGGGGCCTGCTGCCGGCCGTCCCGGTGCCGTTCCGGGGGGACACGATCGACCAGGCGGCTCAGCGCCGCTACGCCGCCTGGATGGCCCGGCAGCCGGTGGCCGGCGTCGCGGTGTGGTCCCACACCGGGCGGGGCCCGCGCCTCAGCGCCGACCAGCGGGCGCTGGTGCTCGAGGCCTGGCGCGAGGCCGTGCCCGACAGGATCATCGTGGCCGGCGCGCGCGACATCGGCATGGCGATCGAGGCCCGCCGCGGGCGGGCCGACGCGCTGCTGGTCTTTCCCACCGCCGACCGGCCGGTGGAGCACCACACCCGGCTCTCGCGCGAGCTGCCGGTGATCGCTTTCTGGCTCTACCGCGAGGCCGGCGGGGTCGAGTACGACGACGCCACCCTGCACGCCATCCTCGACCTGCCCGGGGTGATCGGGATCAAGCTCGCCACCCTCGACTCGGTCATGACCTACCAGCGGCTCGCCGGCCTGATCCGGGCCCACCCCGACAAGCTGCTGATCACCGGCGAAGACCGGTTCCTCGGCTACTCGATCATGGCCGGCGCGCGGGCGGCGCTGATCGGGATGGGCGCCGCGCTGCCCGATCTGCAGGCGGGCCTGCTTCAGGCCTATGCCACGGGCGACTGGCCTGCCTTCCACCAGCTCAGTGCCCGCTGCGACCGCCTGGCCCTGGCCACGTTCGTCCCGCCGATGGAAGGCTACGTCCGCCGGATGCTATGGGCCGCCGCCGCCGACGGCGCGCTTCCCCCCGAGTCGTGCGACGACCCCTGGGGACCACCGCTGCCGCCCGAGGAGCGCGCCGAGGTCGAGCGCGCGGTCCGCGATGCGCGCGCGACTGGCCGCTGACTTCGAACGGTTCGGCCGGGGCATGCCGCCCGACCCGGCCGGCTACATTCGCCAGGCGTACGGGCTCGATCTCCGGGCCCGCTATCTCGGCTACGATCTGCCGCATCCGATCGGCAAGGGGTCGGGCCAGCTGTCGCTCAACGCCGAGCAGCTCGAGACCGACCGCGAGGCCGGCCTCGCCTTCGTCGTGCTCAAGACGGTCATCGCGGAGGACGAGGCCGGGGCGCAGTCGATGGCTGCCTGGGCCATCCACGAGACCCGGATGAAGGTCGAGCCCCGCCCGGCGGCCGACGGCCGCTCCGGCTGGACCGTCACCTGGAAGGGCCGCGGCTGGGACCGCTCGTTGGGCGACTATCTCGGCCTGGTGCGGGCCGGCGCGGAGCTCACCCGGAGCGGTGCGCTGGTGGCGGTGCCGTCGGTCAAGTTCCATCTGCCCCGGCTGGAGGAGCCGTTCCGCGAGGCCGAGTATCGCCACACCGTCGCCCGCCTGGCCGAGGCCTGGGGCGGAGCGCCGCTGCCGATCGAGAAGGACTTCTCGCCCACCCTGGCCGGCGACGCGTTGGCGGACGAGCAGGCCCGCATCCTTCGCTGGCTGCGCGAGGTCCCCGAGCAGATCCGCCGCGCCGCCGCGGCGGCCAACGGCAGCGTCCGCCTGGCCATCAAGCTGATGAACGCCCGGTTCGACGACGCCTTCCAGCAGGCGATGCTGGCGACTGCCACGGACGCCGATGCGCTGGTCTGCTTCAACCGGCTGTGGGATCCCTCGGCCGGGGTCGCCTACGGCGGCTGGGACCTGAGCGGGCGCAACCTCCGCGTGCTCCGCGCCGCCCGGGCGCAGGGGACCCGACTGCCGGCACTGGTGGGGACCGGCAACGTCTGTTCGGGCCGGGTGGCGCTCGATTACATCCGGGCCGGATGCGAGAGCGTTCAACTCCACACCTTCTTTCAGCTTCCGCTCGGGCTCTATCCGGCTACCGAAGGGTCCCGCACCCAGCGGGCGTTGCACGCGCTGCTGTTCCACCCGGAGGACGGGCTGATCGCGGGCCTGCTCGACCTGGAAGAGCAGGGCGTGCTCCACCGCCGGGCCGGTGAGCTCCGGTTGCTCGACCTGTGCGAGGGAGAGGCCTGACGTGCGGCTGACCGCCATCGAGCTCTACGACCTGGCCCTGCCGCTGAGCGAGCCGTTCGTCATCTCCGGCGGTACCATGACCGTCCGGCGCTCGCTGGTAGTCGCCCTTCACGACGACGCCGGCCATGTCGGCTGGGGCGAGTCGCCCCCGTTCGAGCTGCCGTTCTACTCGGAGGAGACCATCGACTCCGCCCGGCTTCTGCTCCAGCGGGTGCTGATTCCCCGGCTGCTCCAGCGCGAGGTCGAGTCGCCCGAGGCGGTGGATGCCCTGCTGTGCGATGGCGTCCGAGGCAATCCGTTCGCCCGCGCCGCGCTCGAGACCGCCGCCTGGGATCTGGAAGCCGATCGGCGCGGCACCGGCCTCGCCCAGCTCCTGGGCGAGCGGCTCGGGCTGGTGCCGGCGAGCGAGATCACCTGTGGCGTGGCGCTGGGCATCCCGCCGGACCGCCGGGTCGCCACCCTCGCGCGCTGGATCGAGGACGCGGTCGGCCAGGGGTACCGCCGGGTCAAGATCAAGGTCGCGCCGGGCTGGGACGAGGCTCCGGTGGCGGAGGCCCAGCGGGTCCTGGCCGGCACCGGTCTGCCGCTCACGGTCGACGCCAACGGTGGCTACCGGTGGCCCGAGCACGAGCCGGCCCTCCGGGCGTTCGACCGGACGGACCTGCTCTATCTCGAGCAGCCGCTGGCCCCGGACGAGCTGGTGGGCCACATCCGACTGTCGCAGGCGCTCCGGACGCCGGTCTGCGTGGACGAGAGCCTCAAGGGGGAGCGGGCCGGCCGCCAGCTGCTCGAGCTCGACGGCCCGCGGGTGTGGAACGTGAAGGTCCACCGGATGGGCGGGTTGACCGAAGTCTGCCGGGTGGTGCGGCTGGCCCGGGCGCACGGCGTCCGGCTCTGGGCCGGGACGATGCCGGAATCCGGGCTCGGCTCACAGGCGGCGCTGGCGGCGGCCGCACTGCCCGGCTTCGTCTACCCGTCCGACCTGGAGCCCAGCGCCCGTTGGTTCGGCCCCGGGGTGGACGTGCTCGAGCTGGCCATGTCTCCCGCCGGCACCATGGCGGTGCCGGCGCGCTCCATCGCGGGACGGCTGGACCAGGCGCTGTTCCGGGCGGCGGCGCGGCGGTTAGATTGAATTACGCTCCCTCACGCCGCCAGCCAGGCAGGCACCCATGGTCGAATACGCCCTGATCCTCGCCCGTTCGGCCGGCACCACGTTCCAGACGGTCGGCGCCAACGTCGCCTACTGGGCCGGCGAGATCAACTGGCACGCGATCGGCTATGCCTTCCTTGCCCTCATGGCCCTTCGGATCGCCATGTGGGCCTTTCGCGCCCGGGACTTCTAGGTCGCCCAGGTGGCCGGCCTCACCGTCCACCTCATCCCGCATACCCATTGGGACCGGGAGTGGTATCTCCCCCGGGCGGCGTTCGTCGCCCGGCTGGTGCCCGCGCTCGACGACCTGCTCGACCGGCTCGACGCCTCACCCGAGTTCCGCAGCTTCTTCCTCGACGGCCAGACCGTGCTGCTGGAGGACTATCTCCGGATCCGGCCCGATCAGCGGGCGCGGGTGAACGGGCTGGTGCGCGCCGGCCGGCTGCAGGTGGGGCCATGGTACGTGCTGGCCGACGAGTTCGTGCCCTCGGGCGAGTCGCTGGTTCGGAATCTCCTGTTGGGACGGGCCGACGCCGAGCGGCTGGGCGGCCGGACGGACGTGCTCTACTCGCCCGACGCGTTCGGCCACCCCGCAGTCTGGCCGGCGCTGGCCGCCGAGTTCGGGATCGGGCATGGCGTGCTCTGGCGGGGACTCGGCGGCGAGCCGGGGCAGGCGGGCGACCTGTTCCGCTGGGTGGCGCCCGACGGCCGCTCGGTGCTGCTCCACCACCTTCCCCCCGACGGCTATGAGGCCGGCTCCGGTCTGACGGAGGACCCCGGCCGACTCCGCCAGGTCTGGCACTCGCTCAAGCCCGTGCTGTTGGGGCGGGCCACGACCCGGCACCTCGCCGTGCCGGTCGGCGCCGACCACCACGCCGCGCCGGCCGCGATCGGCCGGGTGCGCGACCTGCTCGCGGCGATCGAGCCCGAGGCCGAGGTCCGGGTGTCGCGGTACGACGAGTACTTCCGCGCCGCCGAAGCCGAGGCCAACGGCGTGCCGCTGCTCCGGGGCGAGCTCCGCTGGAGCTACGGCTACACCTGGACCCTGCAGGGGGTGCACGGGACCCGGGCGCCGCTCAAGCGCCGCCACGCCGACGCCGAGCTGCTGCTCGAGCGGATCGCGGAGCCGCTGGCGGCGCTCGCCCTGGTGCGGGGCGGACCGGATCACCGCCCGCTGCTGCGTGACGCCTGGCGGACCCTGGTCCGGTCGCAGTTCCACGACTCGATCGGGGGCTGCACCTCGGACCCGGTCGCCCGCCGGGTGGCGCTGCGGCTGGAGGATGCCGCCGACAGCGCCCGCGAGATCGCGCGCGCGACGCTCGACGGCCTGATCGCCAACGACCCCGACCGGGCCCGCGATCATCCCGAGGTCGCGGCGCCCCGGCTGGTACTGTGGAATCCGGCGGCGAGGGCACGCGGCGGGAGCGTGGTGGTGGCCGACCTCACCTGGTTTCGCCGGGACGTGCTGGTGGGGCCGCCCGGTGCCCGCGAGTCGCGCCGCGGCGACGGGGCCCGCCCCGTCGCCCTGCTGGGGCCCGACGGGCCGATTCCGCTGCAGCCCCTGGCCCGATGGACGGCGCACGAGCGGCTCGACGCGCCGCGGCACTACCCCGACCAGGACGAGGTCGACGTGGTCCGGGTCGCCTTCCGCGCGCCCATCGTGCCGGGTCTCGGCGTCACGACCCTGGAGCCGAGCGAGCGGCATCGCCCGCCCGAGCCGGCCGGAGCCGGCGTCCGGGCCGGCGCCCGCAGTCTCGACAACGCCCTGCTGGCGCTGACCGTGGGCCGCGACGGCACCGTCACCCTGGCCGATCGCCGCACGGGCCTGCTGTATCCCTCGTTGCTGGGTCTCGAGTCCGCCGGCGACGCGGGCGACACCTACACCTGGGCGCCGCGGCCGCGCGATCGGCTGCGCCGGCTCCGGGGGCCGGTGACGGTGCGCGCCGTGGCCCGCGGGCCGCTGGTGGCGGCGCTCGAGGTCCGCGGCCGGCTGGTCTGCGCCACTGGCGCGGTGGACGTCCGACTGGTCCTGGCCCTCCACGCCGACAGCCCGGTGCTCCGCTGCAGCCTCGTGCTCGACAACCGGGCCACCGACCACCGCCTGCGGCTTCGGATCCCGACCGGCGTGGCCGAGGCGCCGGCCACCGCGGGCGGGCCGTTCGGTCCCCTGGAGCGGCCCGCGCCGCCGGGCGACGCCGCAGCTCCCGGCATCTATCCGCGCGAGACCCCGGTGACCACGGCGCCGGCACAGCGCTATGTGGCCGTCGCCGGGGTGGCGCGCGGACTGGCCGTGCTGGCGCCCGGGTTCTTCGAGTACGAGCACGGACCCGGCGGCGATCTCCGGGTGACCCTGCTTCGGGCGGTGGGTCAACTGTCGCGCGCCGATCTGCCGACTCGCCCCGGCCATGCCGGCTGGCCGGTGGCCACACCCGAGGCTCAGTGCCAGGGACTCGACCGGCTTCAGCTGGCGGTGGTGCCGGTGACGGCAGCCGACGTCCGCTCGGGTACCGCGCTGCCCGAGCTGTGGGAAGACGTCTTTCTGCCGCCTCGGGCGCGCTGGCTTCGCCAGGCGACCGCCCTGGCCGACCCCGCCGTGGACATCCGGCTCGATGGTCCCGGGCTGGTCTTCTCGGCGGCCAAGCCGCCCGAGGAAGGCGAGGGCCTGATCCTCCGCTGCTGGAACGCGACCGGCGCCACGGTTTCCGGCACGTGGCGGGTCGGGATCCCGTTGCGCCGGGCCGCTGTTCTTCGGGCCGACGAGCGCGGCGCCCGCGAGCTGCCGCTGTCTCCCGACGGGCGCTCGGTCAGGTTCGAGGCAGGGGCGCGGGCGTTGGTGACGCTCCTGATCGTCCCCGCGAATTGAGGCTGAGCCGGGGCACTCTCGGAGCTGTCGCGGGGTGACCGGACAGTAGTGACTCGTGGACGGTCGGCCCTGGGTTGACGATCGGTTGCGGGTGTGTCTACAGCATGGGGGTGGTTCCCCCCATCGACTGGAGCGCCCGTGCGGTTCGTCCTCCTGCTGCTGGCCGTGTCGGCGGCCAGCCTCGCGGTGGTCCGGGTCGGTGAACCCCCGCCGTCCTCGCCCACCGAGTTTGTCTTGCCCTCCGCTACCGCCCTGGTTGCCCGGGCAGGCCCGGCGGGGCTGACCATCCAGTGGAGTGCGGTGCCCGGGGCCCGAAGCTACCGGGTGTTCCGCTCCACCCGGGTCCCGGCGCCCTCTCTGGTCGCCATCCTGCCGGGGGAACAGCACCGATTCGAGGACAATGGCCTGGCCCCGGGCGGCACCTACGCCTACCGGATCGTGGCCTATGCCGATCCGGACCTGCTTTCCGGTCCCATCGGGGCCTTCACGGGGCAGGGTACCACCCTTGACGCGTGCCGGGTCCGCGTCGGCCCG
>DATAOR010000163.1:0-12091 GCA_036265635.1 Gemmatimonadales bacterium | reverse complement strand
CAGCGGCGGTGCAGCGCGTCCAGCAGCCCGAGCGAGATCTCGACCGGCAGCGCGCGCGCATCCGGCAGCTCGGCCCACCGGGCCTCGTCGTACGGCTTGATGGTGGGGACGTCCTCGGTCAGCGCCAACCGGATCCGGACGTAGGCGTTGAGATGGCTGTCGGGCACGTGATGGACCACCTGCCGCACGGTCCACCCGCCGGGCCGATATGGGGTATCGAGCTGGGCGTCGTCCAAGCCGGCGACGGCTTCGCGAAGCCAGGCTGGAGCGGCGGCGATGCGGTCGACCGTCTCGGCCCGCTGCGCATCGGTCATCGGGCCGGAATAGACGAAGGGACCCAGCGGGTAGCGAAGGTCGGTCACGGGGGCCCCGGCGGGGAGGGTCACGAGTCGGACTTCCGGCTGGTCCGCAACTCGGCCTCGGGCTCGGCGCCGCCGCGGAACTCGAAGTGGGCTTCGTCCAGCCGCCCCTGGAGCGGGGCTTCGCCCATCTCATGGAGCAGCACGTTGGCGAGCACCGCCTCCGCGATCCGCGCTGCCGGCTCCCAGCGTCCCGGGGTGAGCCCTGGATACAGATCGGCAAACTCGGGCCGAAGTCGAGCCTCGCGCATGGCCCTCAATCTATAACCGGCGCCTGCCTCTGCCGATACGCTGCCCGGTCGGCAGCGCCGCTCGCCCGCGACGGCATGCCGTCGCGCCGGCCGGGCCGGCGCAACCATTTTCCTGGATCCCGCATCCAACTGCCAGCAGGACGCAATACCCCGCAGTACCGGTTCCCGGAGTCGCGGCCAGGCAGTACGGCTCCGGGAACTACCCCTCTTCTCCGGCCGGGTTGTCACCGCAACGGCCGGGTGGTCACCGCCACGGCCGGATTGTCACCGTTCCTGCGCCACCGGTACGGCGTTCACCCCTTTCTGACGGATCAGCGCGTACAGCGGCTCGACCTCGGCCGGTACTCCGCCGGTCAGATTGTCCGCCCCGTTCCCGGTGATGACGACGGTGTCCTCCAGCCGGATGTGAATCTTCCGCTCGGGGAATTCCAGGACCGGCTCGACGTTGAACACCGTGCCGGTCACGAACGGCTTCTCGGCTGCCTCCGGGCCCACCAGGTCGACCACATCGTGGACCGCCAGCCCGACGAAGTGGCCGATGTACCGTCCGGTGGCCTCGAAGGCCTGGGCGTAGCCGTGCCGGGCGTAGACGGCCGCGGCCACCTGTTTGAGTCCGGAGACCGTCACCCCAGGCTTCATCGCCGCGATGATCGCATTCCGCGCGTCCAGCACGCAGCGGTACATCCGCTCCTGCTCGGCCGTGAACCGGCCGGATACCGGCCAGGTCCGGGTGATGTCGGAGTTGTAGTACTGCCAGTCCGACCCGTAGTCGAGGTAGACCAGCTCGCCGGCCTGCATCCGGCGGGTGTTGTCCATGTAATGGACGATCGGGGCCAGGGGACCGGAGGGGACGATCGGCGGAAAAGCGTCCCCTCGCGCGCCCAGCCGGGTGTTGACGTACTGCGCCGCGGCGGCGATCTCGTACTCGTACATCCCCGGGCGGGTGCCCTTGATGGCCTCGGCCACGGCCGCCGCGCCGACCCGGCCCGCCTGGCGGAGCCGCTCGATCTCGTAGGGACTCTTGACCCAGCGCAGCTCGTCCAGCATGGGGCTCACGTCGGCCAGGGCCAGGTGGGGCACCGCGGCACGGATCCGCTCGAGAATTCGCGAGACTACCGGCTCATGCCCCAGCACGGGCTGGTCCATCTCGATGCCCGCGGCCGCGCGCGCTTCCCCCCGCGAGTGGAGCAGGTCGTCGGGCGGCGTCAGCTGGGCGTAGAGCTTCTGCACCTTCGGCTGCCAGGCGGCGAAGCCTAGGATGGTGAAGAAGGCCTCCATCGGCTGGACCGCGAGGCCGAACCGCGTCCCGGCGTCCGGCACGTCGCGCAGGTCGGGCTTCGGGTTGGGCGGACCGAACTTGGGTCGCTTCAGGGCGAACACCGTCGCCTGCTTGCTCACCCCGTTCAGCACCAGCACGAGCCCCGGCTCCTCCAGGCCCGTGAGATAGTAGAAATCGGGCGATTGGCGGAACCGCACCGGGTAGGCGTGCTCCTCCGCGCCGAGGATCACCGCGATCCCGTCCGGCATCCGGGCCATCAATCGGTCGCGCCGGCCTGAGTATTCGGCCTTGTCGAAATCGTCCTGGGCCGAAAGGCGGATCGGGGCAAGCGCCACCAGGAGGCCGGCCACCAGGGTGAGCCGGCGGCTGGCTGCGACGGCAGGCATCGACATCAGTGGCATCCTCGGGGGTAGGCGTTGGCGGGGGAACGAACGGGACTTCGACCTGACGGCGCCGGCGACCGTGGGGTTTCCCCGGCCCTGGGCGGGATCGGAGCTCGGTTGTCCGCGCTAGGCGCGCCGCTCCTCGCAGCGGATATCGCGAATGCCACCCGGAGCCAGGTGGATTCGGGTGAATACCTGGGTCATGCTCACCGCCCGGTAGGCGCAGGCGACGCCGGGGCGGCGGAGCCGGAACAGCACCAGACACTCGCGCTGGCTGCATTGGACGGCTGTGGCGGCGGGCTCCAGCGTGCCGCTTCGGGCGGCCAGCAGGCGAGGCCAGGCGACCGCGTCGTCCCGCTCACGCACCCACCGGGTCGAGTCCTCGGCCGGCCGGTCGGTGTAGCCGTTGTCCCGGACGAAGGCCTCGGCGCAATGCCGGGCCATGGCTTCCATGTTCTCGCCCAGGTCGCGCTGAATCAGGCAGCGCTGCGGGTCGGCCCGGAGCCACGGTGCCACCGCGACCGGTGTGCGCGGGGGGGCCACGCCGCAGGCAGACCCGCCTAGGCCGCAGGCAAACCCGCCGAGAATGATGAGGGCTGGAACGAGCCGCATGGCGAAGTCCGGTGACGCTGCTTCGAAATTGCGATCCCCGCCCCGGTGGCGCCAGTTCCCCGATCAATTCCGGCCGGCCAGCGCGGGCCAGGCCTCCTGCAGGGAGCGTTTCGGTCCCCGGGCCAGGTAGATCGTGAGCTCCCGCTCTTCGGCCACGCTCCACGGGCTGTGAACCTGGGCGGCGGGCTCGACCGAAGCGAAGGCCGGCGCCAGGTCCTCCCGCGAGGCGCCGATCGCCACGACCACGTCTCCCCGTCGGGTCCCCGGTCCGAAAAACCAGAAACTGCCGGCCGGGCTGACCACCTGAGGGAGTCCGTAGCGCGGCCCGAACAAGTCGAGCGCGCCCGCCTCGCCGTAGTTGGCGCCGATCACCACGACCCGGGCCCGGTCGGCCGGCGGCAGCGCCCGCACCACGGCGGCCACCGCGCGGACCTGATCCTCCCAGCCCAGCATGTCGGCGTAGTCCTGGGGCAGCGGCTCGAGCTCTCCGGTGTTGGTCCGGAGCGCGGCGGTGGCACCGATGGCGCGGGCGTACCCGGCCATCCGTGCCGGCGCCAGGATGGGCACGCCCAGGGGCAGCAGCGTGACCAGGGTAATCAGCAACGCACCCACGGTGCCCCAACGGAGCCGGCCTCCGACTGCTCCGGGCGTCCGCTCCAGCAACACGCCGCCCGCCGCCAGCAACGCGGGATAGACCGGTCCGACGTAGTACGGCTTGCCATGGAGCGCCAGCAGCAGGAGCAGCACCCCGGCTGCCGTCCATCCCAGGACGCGGTAGGGCCGGAGGTCACGCCCGGTGAGCAGCGCCGCCAGGCCTGCCAGCCCGACCAGAGTCGCCGGGCCCCACAGGAGCTGGCCGGCCACGAAGTCGGCGGGCGTGACCCGTTCGAGCTGGGTGGTGCGGAGGTCGGCGAACTGCCCCAGCACCGGGAAGCCGAGGCGGATCTGCCCGACCAGGCTCGGACTGCCGAGGGCGAGGGCCACCAGCGCCGCGATCCAGGGCCAGGGCGTGCGCAGCCACCGCCGGCGCTCCGTGGCCAGGATCCCGAACAGCAGCGCGAGGCCGATGAACGCGGCACTGAACTTGGTCAGCAGCCCGAGCCCCAGCGCGCCGCCGAGCGCCAGCCACCAGCGCGGCCGGTCTTCCCGGCACAGCTTCACCAGGGCATACAGGGCGAGCGTCCAGGTCAGCTGGTCGAGCACAACCGGCTGGAACAGATTGGCCGACCGGAGGAAGAGCGGACTGGACAGCACGCCCAGGGCGGCCAGGGCCTGGGCCCACCGGCCGCCGCCCAGCTCGCGGGCAATGAGAGCAGCCAGCAGGAGCACGACAGTGCCGGCCACAGCGGGCACCAGCCGGATGGCGAACAGGGAGTCGCCCAGGCTGGCCCGGACCGCCTCGGCCGCGAGGGCGATGGCCGGAGGGAAGTCCATGCGCCAGAGCCGGAGATGCCGGCCCATGGCCAGGTACAGCAGCTCATCGCGATGAAAGCCGTACGGAGTGACCGCGTTGACGGCGAGATGCAGGGCCAGCTTGGCGCCCGCCAGGGCGGCGACGACCGTCCGACCGCTCAGGCGAGGGTGACCTTTTCCTTGAGCACCCACACCTTGGTGGCGAAGAAGAGCCGGATCATGGTCGCGTGGTCATCAGGGCGGACCAGGACGACCAGTGACTGCCCGTCGGTTCCCCGGGTCGGCCGCACGTTCTGCTTGAGTCGCATCCGGCTCCGGAGCCCGTCGAACCACGGCGGCAGGCTGTCGCGCTCGTCTCCCTTGACCACGTCCTTGGTGCGGCCACCGGTGGGGTCGGCCAGCGCGACCTGGCCGTACCATTGCCCGCGCGCCTCGCCCTTGGTGGCCCGAGCGAAGGTCAGCGACCGGTCGGTCAGCTCGGCCCAGACCTTGAGATTGGGCGTACTCCGGGGGCGGACTTCGAGTCGCTCGCCCCGCGCCCGGGGGATCCGCACCACGAACTCCCAGACGTTGCGCGAGGTGAAGTTGCCGTCGATCACCCGGTACCCCTGCTCGATGCCGGCCACGGCGTCTCCGGCAAAGGTCCAGGTGGCGGGACGCGACTCGCCCGATTCGACCTGCACGCGATCCAGCCGGTAGCGCTTGCGCGTTGCCATGGTCTGCCTCCGGGTCGGCGCCTGGGGGACCTTCCGGGGCGGCGGCGCGGGACCGCCCGCGGGCACAGTCACGCCGGATCGACGGCCCCGGCCGCTAGCGGCCGGTGATGAGCAGGAGCGAGCCGAAACATCCCACGGTGACACCCCGCGGCGCAATCCGCCGAGCGGACGGGGCAACGGCCGCCGGTCCGGCTAACTTTACGCCCACGCCGCCGCGGAGATGCGTGCGCCTAGCCGGTGCAATGATTCTGCCGGACCGGACGTTCAGTCCGTATTGAACTCACGGAACGGCTGCCTCAGTGCCAGGAGCGACATGGACACGGCCACGAGCCGCTTTACCGACCGGATGGGGCTGCTGTTCGAGGCGGAGGGGCAACCGCCCATCGCCGGCCGGATCTTCGGGTACCTCATGGTCAGCGAGGAGGCCCGCTCGCTCGACCAGCTCGCCGAGGCTCTGCGGGTCAGCAAAGCCAGCGTGAGCACCAACGCCCGGCGCCTGGCGGATGTAGGGATCCTGGAGCGGGTCTGCCGCCCCGCCGACCGCCACGACTACTACCGGGTGGCTCCCGAGCTGTTCACCCGCACCATGGCCGAGCGGCTGCGGCGCTGGCAGCGCTTCACCGAGGCGGTGGGCGAAGCCCGGCGCACCCTGCCGATCCGCAGCGAGCGGGTCCGTGCCCGGCTCCGCGGCTACGAGACGGCCTACGCCTTCATGGCGGACGCGATCGGAGACGCCCTGGAACGGTGGCAGGCCGGCTCGGCCGGACCACGCCCCCGGCGCCGGGCCGCCGAGGGGCAGCGCCTGGCGCACGGGGATGGCCGGTGATCCGGCGCCTGGGCTGGTCGTCCGGGTGGCTCGTGGTCGGCGCGCTGGCGGGTTGCGTGGGCACGCCGCGGGTGTCGGGCGTGCCTGGTGCCTCCCCTGCCCCGCAGGTTCCCTGGCAGCCCCCCGCCGACGCGCTCGAGCCAGTCGCCGAGGATACCTCGGCCCGGGCGGCGGTGCCCGCGGATCTGGCCGACCGGATCCAGCGGCTCTCGCTGGCGGAGATCGTGGACATCGGGCTCCGCAACAACCCGGGTACGCGGCTGGCCTGGGCCAACGCTCAGGCCGCGGCGGCCACATACGGATCGGCCCGGGGGGAACGGCTCCCTATCGTCGATGGCGACGTCACGGCCACCCGGCTCAAGACCGTGGCCAGCCAGGGCCGCACCGCGGTCCAACAGTCGGTCCTGACCCCGAGCGTGTCGCTGTCGTACCTGCTGTTCGATTTCGGTGGTCGCGGTGGGCGGATCGAAGGGGCGCGCCAACAGCTGCTCTCGGCCGGGTTCACCCACAATGCCGCGATCCAGGACGTGGTTCTCCAGATCCAGGTGGCCTACTTCCAGTACCTGGCCACCCGATCACTGCTGGAGGCGCAGCGCACCACCCTGGCCGAGGCGCAGGCCAACACCGAGGCGGCCGAGGAGCGCCGCCGGGTCGGACTGGCCACCATCGCCGACGTGCTCCAGGCGCGGACCGCGGCCAGCCAGGCGCAACTCGACCTGCAGACGACCGAGGGAAACCTCCAGACCACCCGCGGCGCCCTGGCCCTGTCGCTCGGCCTGCCGGCCAACCTGCCGTACGATGTGGATTCGACCGCGGCGGCCGTGTCGGTCATGCCCCTGGCGGACAGCGTCAACGCGCTGATCGCCTCGGCGCTCGTGGGCCGGCCCGACCTGGCGGCCGCTCGATCGCAGGCCGAGGCCGCCCGGGCCTCCATCGGCGAGGCGCGCTCGAGCCTGCTGCCGTCGCTCAGCCTCAACGCCACCGGGGGACGGACCTACGCCACCACCATCCCCAACGGCGCCAACAGCTACACCGTGGCGCTGGGCCTGGCCATTCCGCTGTTCAACGGCTTCTCGCGCCAGTACGATCTCAAGGCCGCCGAGTATCAGGCGGAGGCGGCGTCGGCCCGGACGGCGGCCCTGCGGCAGCAGGTGGTGTACCAGGTCTTCAGCGCCTACTACGCGCTCCAGACTTCGACCCGCCGGGTCCACACGGCGGAAGACCTGCTGGCCAGCGCCCGGCAATCGAGCGAGGTCGCCCTGGCCCGGTACAAGGCCGGGGTGGGCACGGTGCTGGACCTGCTGGCCGCCCAGACCGCCCTGGCCAGCGCCCGGGCACAGCACGTGGACGCCCGCCTGGCCTGGAGCGTGGCGCTGGCTCAGCTGGCGCACGACGCGGGCGTGCTCGATCCCAAGGGGGGCACGTCGCTCCGCCTTTCGCCCGACCCGACCACGGCGCCGGCTCCCACGCCGTCCGATACTACCACGGTGCCCTTCCGATGAATGCCACTCTCGCGCCGTTCCTGCTCATCGCCGGCCTGGTCTCGACCGCCTGCGCCAAGAAGGATCCTCCCAAGGTGCCTCCGGTGCCGGTCACGGTGGCCGTCGCCGAGACCCGGTCGGTGCCGTACGAGCTGTCGGCTACGGGGACGGTGGAGCCGATCCAGACGGTAGCAGTCCAGCCTCAGGTGAGCGGTCCGATCGTCCGGATCGCTTTCCGGGAGGGCCAGGACGTGAAGAAGGGCGAGGTCCTGTTCGAGCTCGATCCCCGGCCCTTCCAGGCGGCGTTCAACCAGGCCCAGGGGCTGCTGACCCGGGATCGGGCCACGGCGGCCAACGCCCGGGAGCAGGCCAAGCGTTATGCCGCGCTCGCGGCGAAGGAGTACGTCACCGCCGAGCAGAACGACGCGGCCGGCAGCCAGGCGGCGGCCGCCGCCGCTACGGTGGCGGCCAGCCAGGCGGCGGTGGACCAGGCCCGGCTCAACCTGCAGTACGCTACCATCCGGGCCCCGATCTCGGGACGAACCGGCAGCCTGCGGGTCCGGGCGGGCAATCTGGTGCGCTCGAGCGACGCCGCGCCGCTGGTCACGATCAACCAGATCCGGCCGATCCTGGTCCGGTTCGCGGTGCCGGCCAGCAACCTCGGTGCGGTGCAGCGCTACCGGCGCGGCAATCCGGTGGCGGTGCTGGCCTCGCCCACCGGGGGCGGCGCCCCCAGCGAGGGCACCCTCAGCTTCGTGGACAACGCGGTGGACACCACCACTGGGACCATCCTGCTCAAGGGCACCTTCTCCAACGCCGACGGCGCGCTCTGGCCCGGCGAGTTCGTGAACGTGCGGCTGCGGCTGTACGTGGACCAGGATGCGCTGGTGGTGCCGGCGGCGGCGGTGGTGTCGGGCCAGCAGGGCAGCTTCGTCTTCGTGATCCAGCCCGACAGCTCGGCCGTCACCCGCCCGGTCAAGGTCGATCGGACGGCCGGCGATCTGGCTATCCTGAGCCAGGGGATCAAGGCCGGCGACCGGGTGGTCACCGACGGGCAGCTCCGGCTGCGGCAGGGCTCCAAGGTCCAGATCAAGGTCCGGGGGGACAGCGCCCGGACGGAGGCATCATGAACCTCACCGGCATCTTCATCCGCCGCCCGGTCATGACCACGCTGGTCATGGCGGGGATTCTCTTCTTCGGCCTGGTGGCCTATCGCCAGCTGCCGGTGAGCGACCTGCCGGCGGTGGACTACCCCACCATCTCGGTCAGCGCCAACCTGTCCGGGGCGAGTCCGGAGACGATGGCGTCGGCGGTGGCGACGCCGCTCGAGAAGCAGTTCTCCACCATCCCCGGCATCGAGACGATGACCTCGACCAGCAGCCAGGGGAGCAGCCAGATCTCGCTCCAGTTCGCCTTGAGCCGGAACATCGATGCGGCTGCCCAGGACGTGCAGGCCGCCATCTCCCAGGCCCAGCGCCAGCTGCCGCAGGAGATGCTGCCGCCCAGCTTCCGCAAGGTGGACCCCTCGTCGTCGCCGATCCTGTACTACGCCCTGCGCTCCAGCACGATGCCGCTGTCCCAGCTTGACGAGTACGCCGAGACCTTCCTGGCCCAGCGGCTGTCCACCATCGACGGGGTGGCCCAGGTCCAGGTGTACGGCTCGCAGAAGTACGCCGTCCGGATCCAGCTCGACCCTCAGCAGCTGTCGGCCCGCAGCATCGGGATCGACGAGGTGGCCACCGCGGTGCAGAACGGGAACGTCAACGTGCCCACCGGCATCCTGTGGGGGACCGACAAGGCCTTCGCGGTGGAGAGCCAGGGCCAGCTGACCGACGCGGCCGGGTTCGCCAACCTGGTGGTGGCCTATCGGGACGGCGCGCCGGTCCGCCTGGGGGACCTGGGCAACGTGGTCGACAGCGTCCAGGACACCAAGGTGGCGAGCTGGTTCAACGGCCAGCGGGCGATCGTGCTCGCCATCCAGCGGCAGCCCGGCACCAATACCGTGGCGGTGGCCGAACGGGTGCGGGCCGAGGTCGAGGAGCTGCGGCCGCAGCTCCCGGGCTCGGTCGACATGCAGACGCTCTACGACCGGTCGCAGACGGTGAAGGAGTCGGTGGCCGACGTGAAGTTCACCCTCTTCCTGGCCCTCTGCCTGGTGGTGATGGTGATCTTCCTGTTTCTCCGGAACGTCCGGGCCACCACCATCCCGGCGCTGGCCCTGCCGATGTCGTTGGTGGGCACCTTCGCGGTGATGTACCTGCTGGGCTACAGTCTCGACAACCTGTCGCTGATGGCGCTCACCCTGGCCGTGGGCTTCGTGGTGGACGACGCCATCGTGGTGCTGGAGAACGTGGTCCGGCACATCGAGCACGGCGAGTCGGTCATGGACGCGGCCATCAACGGCAGCCGCGAGATCAGCTTCACCGTCATCTCGATGACCCTGTCGCTGGTGGCGGTCTTCATCCCGGTACTGCTGCTGGGCGGGCTGATCGGCCGGCTGTTCCAGGAGTTCGCCGTGACCATCGGGGTGGCGATCCTGGTGTCGGGCGTGGTCTCGCTGACGCTGACGCCGATGCTGTGCAGCCGCTGGCTCAAGCCCGAGCCCAAGGATGTCGAGCGGGGCCGGTTCTACCGCGCCACCGAGCGGGCCTGGGAGTCGTCGCTCGGCTGGTACGAGCGGAGCCTGGGCTGGGTGATGGACCGCCGCGGACTGGCGATGCTGTTCAGCCTCCTCATCCTGGTCGGCACCATCCTGCTCGGCCGGATCGTGCCCAAGGGGTTCATTCCCAGCGAGGATACCGGCCAGCTCAACGGGACGACCGAGACGGCCGAAGGCACCAGCTATGACGCCATGGTCCATCATCAGCGGGCGGCGGCGGCGATCGTCCAGGAGGACCCCAACGTGGACGGCTTCATGTCCTCGGTGGGTGCCGGCGGTCGCAGCGGCACGGTCAACCAGGGCCGGCTGTTCATCCACCTCAAGGACCGCGACCAGCGGGAGCTCGACGCCGACGCGGTGGCCCAGTCGCTGACCCGGAAGCTGGCCGCGGTGCCGGGGATGCGCGTGTTCATCACCAACCCGCCGGTGATCAACATCGGCGGCCGCCAGTCGAAGAGCCTGTACCAGTTCACCCTGCAGAGCTCCGACATGGAGGCGCTGTACGACGGCGCCGCCAGGCTGGAGCAGCGGCTGCACGACGTGCCGGGACTGACCGACGTCACCTCCGACCTGCAGATCAAGAATCCCCAGGTCCAGGTCTCGGTCAACCGCGACCGGGCCTCGGCGCTGGGGATCGACGTCAATCAGATCGAGAACGCGCTGTACAACGCCTACGGCGCCCGGCAGGTCAGCACCATCTACACCCCCAACAACCAGTACTGGGTGGTGATGGAGCTGCTACCGCAGTACCAGCGCGACCTGTCGGCGATGAACCTGCTGCACCTCACCGGCCGGAACGGCGTGTCGGTACCGCTGGGGAGCCTGGCCAAAGTGAGCGAATCGGTCGGTCCCCTCACGGTCAACCACTCGGGGCAGCTGCCCTCGGTCACGTTGTCGTTCAATCTTCAGCCGGGCACCTCGATCGGCGCCGCGGTGGAGCGGGTGGAACAGACCGCCCGGGCGGTGCTGCCGTCGTCCATCAGCACCAGCTTCTCGGGCACGGCGGCAGCCTTCCAGGAGGCCCAGTCGGGCCTGCTGATTCTGCTGGTCCTGGCCATCGTGGTAATCTACCTGGTGCTCGGCATCCTGTACGAGAGCTTCGTCCATCCGCTGACCATCCTGTCGGGACTGCCCTTCGCCGGCTTCGGCGCCCTGCTGGCGCTGGTGATCTTCCAGCAGGACCTCAGCATCTACGCCTTCGTCGGGATCATCATGCTGATCGGCATCGTCAAGAAGAACGCCATCATGATGATCGACTTCGCCATCGAGGCCGAGCGAAATCACGGCAAGAGCGCCCGGGAGTCGATTCTCGAGGCGGCCAGCGTCCGGTTCCGGCCGATCATGATGACCACCATGGCGGCGCTGGTCGGTACGCTCCCGATCGCGCTGGGCCACGGCGCCGGGGCCGAGTCGCGCCGGCCGCTGGGGATCGCGGTGGTGGGCGGGCTGGCCTTCTCCCAGATCATCACGCTGTACATCACGCCGGTGATCTACACCTACCTGGACGCGCTGCAGCGGCGGCTGGGGCGGCGGTCGCACGCGCCGGCGCGGGAGCCGGCTCCGGAGCCACAGCCGGCGGCGGCCCGGGTGCGGGCCGTCTAGGCCGCGGGCCGACCCTGGGGACCAGTCTCAGGTGGGGAGCAGCTCGTTACCACGGCAGGGAGAGCACCAGAAGGACCGTTTTCACCACGGAAGCACGAAAGACACGGAAGGTGGAAGAGGATAGCACCAACAGCTTCTGGTGTGTGGGCTCCCGCGTTGGGCTGCTCGCGCCGAGGCCGGTTTCGTGTCTTCCGTGCTTCCGTGGTGAACCCGGTGTTCACCGCGTCGCGCTGGCGTCGCTGCCGATCCTGCCTCCCTCGGTGCTGCCGAAGACGCCCGTCAGTCCTTCAGGTCGTACAGCGCGCCGTACTTCGCCTTGAGCAGGCCGATCAACGGACGGTGATCCGGCGGCGAGCCGGTCACCACTTCGATCAGCCGGGCCGAGGGATGCCTTCCGCCCTCGCGGTAGACCCGCCGGCGGAGCCAGCTCACCAGCTCGGCGAACTCGCCCCGGGCGAATTGCTCCCCCAGGCTGCCCAGCTCCCGCTCGGCCGCGGCGAACAGCTGGGC
>DATAOR010000162.1:0-14616 GCA_036265635.1 Gemmatimonadales bacterium | reverse complement strand
CACGACCGGCGACTGCTCCCCGGTCCGATAGAGCGTCATCCGGATGGAGATTACGGCCGGATCGTCGGCGGCGGTGTCCAGCAGCCGGAGCACGGTGGCGCCGAAGTCGTCGTAGGGGTGATGAACCAGCCGGTCACGCTGGCGGATAACGTCCCAGACGGGTTGACCTGCCGGCAGCGGGTCCCGCGCCTGGAACGGGGGAAAGGACTCACCCGCCAGGGGCAGCGTGGCGAGCTGACGGAGGTCGCCCAGCGCCATGAGGCCATCCACCTGGTGAATCACCAGCTCGCCGGGCGCCGCACCGCCGCCCTCGAATCGCAGCTCCTGAACCAGCAGTTCGCCCAGCGTGCCGGAGGCGCCTCGGGCGAGCTCGACCCGGACGACCGGATTGACGGCCCGCTGGTCCAGCTCCTCCTCCACCGCCTGGAGCAGGTCGCCCGCTTCCGCGTCGTCGAGGTCGAGGTCGCCCAGCCGGGTGAGGCGGAACAGGGCGGTCTCCTGGATGCGCCGGTCGGGGTAGAGCAGACCGAGGTTGGCCCTCACCACCTCTTCCACCGGCACAAGGTCGCGGCTGTCGCCCACGGGAACGAAGCGAGGCAGCGCGGGCGGGATCCGGACGTAGGCGAAATGGAGCGGGCCGGTCTGCTCGCTCTGCAGCGCCACCGCCAGACAGAGGGTGAGCGCCGGAATGGTGGGAAACGGATGACCCGGGCTCAAGGTGATGGCCCTTGGGGTCAGGGCCGGGAAGATCTCGGCCCGAAAGCGGGCTCGCAGGGCGTCGCGATCGAGCTCGGTCAGGTCGTGCCATCCGACGATGCGCCAGCCGCGGACGGCGAGCTCGGCCAGGCAGTCCGCGGCCGTCCGCTGCTGCGCCTCGCGCAGCACCCGGCTCCGTGGCTCGACCGGGTGGCGCGAGCCCGCCTGGTAGAACTCGTCGAGATTGGCGCTCACGATCGCGAGGTAGCGCACCCGCTCTAGCAGCGGAGTCCGGTCATCCGCCGCCAGCGCCAGGACGCGGTGGTTGAACTCGAGCAGGCTGCGGCGCGGGTCCAACAAGTCAGGCGCGGAAGCGGGCTCCGACTCGACCTCTGCCGGAGCGCCGAGCTCGGTCCACTCCGGGACCAGCGCCGACCGGGCCGCGACCGCGAAGGCCGCCCGGGTGGCAGGATCCGCGATGGTGGAGGTCCGCACTGCGCGAGCCAGCTCGCCGGCCGGCAGCCACTCGATGCGGCCCGGGTCGGGCTCGAGTCCCCGGCGCAGCCGCCGGGCCACCCAGACCTCCAGACTGGGCTGCTCGATGCTGGCCGCAGCCCGGCCGACCTGCACCAACTCCCCCACCCTGGTCCCGAGCCATTCGGCCAGACTGTGCCGCACGGCGTCCTCTCCCGCCCCGGGGGTGACCGGCAGGCGGCGCTCCCCCTCGTCGATCTGCAGGGCGACCCGTCCCTCGTCGAGCGCGATCACCGCCACCGCGCGACCGAGATCGAGGTTGCGGGTCATGCTTTCCCGCCCCATCAGCCGCAGCAGCGCGCGGGCTCGGGTCACCTTGCCCTGCAGGATGGGGCGGAGACCATGCATCTGCTCCAGGGCGCGGGCCACTGCCTCGAGCCGGGGACCGCCACGACTGAGGCGGCGGACCTTCAGCTCCTGGAACTGGCGCCTCAGCGACCCGTTCCGCACAGTGACCCGATCGTAGGCGAAGACGAACCGGCCTGGCGGCAACCACCCCTTCACGCCGTGCCGTGCGGTCCGCTCGATCTCGAGCTCGATGCGGGGCTCGAGCCGGGCCGGGTCCACCAGACCCCGCAGGCGCCGGGCCGGCTCGCTCTCGCCGGCGAGGATGCCAGCCAGCTCGAGCGGGCCGGCCGCGGCGTGATACAGCTCGCGCGCGCCGCCCGACAGCGAGCCGGGCTCGGCCAGGCCCAGCGTCAGGGTCCGCTGGTCGTCGGCGCCATAGCGGACGCGGCAAACCACCCCGCGGGCGGCGAGACTGTCGTCGGGAGTGTCGACGTAGACATCGCGATAGAGCCGCCGCTCGACGCCTCGCTCCGCGATCGCGAGCGGCAGCGGCTCGGCGGCCAGGCTGGCCAGCGCCTCGGCCGAGGGGACGTCGCAGCGGAACTCGGCAAGCGGCATGGCTAGGTCCCGATCGCCGCGCGACGGGCGGTGAGGCGCGCCCGGGCGTCGGCCATGGCCCGGGCGAGGGCGGTCTGAAACTCCGGCCGGTGGCGGACCCGGTCGAACAGCCCCGACTCGAGCTGCCACCGATGGAGCATCGGAGAATGCGCCAGGGCGCGGTCGAGCCAGTGAGCCGCCCGCGAGGCATCCCCGGCCCAGGCATAGTAGGCGGCCAGGTCGGCATACTGGTGCACGAATGCGTAGCGCTCCCCGTCGAGCTCGCGGGCGAGAGAATCGGCCAGCGCCGCCCCTTCGTCCCCCCGCCCCACCCGCTGGAGGCACATCGCGCGCAGGGCGACCCAGGGGCCGGGATCGCGGGCCGCGCACCCGATCGCATCGCCCGACAGCAGCTCGGCGTAGGCCCGGAGGATGGCGGAGACCGCATCGGCGCTGTCGGCCCGTCCCTGGCGGATCTCCCGGAGGGCGACATCATAGCGCCGGATCCCGATCGCGAGGGCTACCATCGCATGGCGAAGGCCGGGCGCCAGCGGATCCTGGGCCAGGGCCCGCCGGGCCTCGGCGAGGGCAGAGTCGCTGTCGCCCGACCGGAACAGCGACCAGGCCCAGGCCATGGCGACGTCGGGGGACTGGGGGGCCAACCGCCTCGCGCGGGCCACATCGGCCCGGACCGAGTCCTCGCCGATCAAGGCGATGGAGCGCGCGTCCGCCCGGGCGAGGTACCCCTCCGCGGCAGTCGAGTCCAGCGCGATGGCCCGGTCGGCCAGGCGGAGGGCTTCGGCCAAGTCCGAATAGGGATCGGACACGCCGCGATAGCCGTAGATGACGCCGTAGGTGCGGGTGGCCGCCAGCCCTGCGAGCGCCTGGGGGTAGTCCGGATCTTGGGCCAGGGCGTCGCCGAAGGCGGCGGCCGCCAGGCGCAGCCCTTCCGGCGTCCGCCGCTCGAGCCAGAACACGCCCTTCAGGTAGGCATCGTGCGCCGCCGGCCTCGCGGTCTGGCGGGGCGCCTGGGGCATGGCGAGCGCGCCCTCGCCGGCCAGGAGGATCTCGGCTACCCGGCGGGCCACCACCTCGTGCATCCGGAGGAGGTCGGTTTCTCGCAGGCGGTAGGCCTGCTGCCAGAGCACCCGGTCCCGCCGGGCGTCAATCAGCCGGAGCCGGAGGTCGATCCGGTCGCCGCTCCGCTCCAGGGAACCGTCGAGGACGTGGCGGACGTGGAGCGTCTCGGCGATCTGACGGACCGTGAGATGCCGGCGCTTGAGCGCCACCACGGACGCCGGCGGCGCGACCTCGAGCTGCCGGACCTGGGCCAGCCGGTCGAGCACCTCCCGGCTCAGTCCGTCGCCGAGATATTCGTCCTCGACGGCCGGACTGCGGGTGGCGAACGGGAGGACGGCGATGGAGGCGTCGCTGGGGGCACCCGCCGAGTTCGGTTGCCGTGAGGCGCGGAACCGGGTGACGCCCAGCGCCAGCAGGACCAGCACCGCGGCCGCCAGGAGGGCTCGGCCCCACACGGCTCCCATGCCGGGCGCGGCCCCGGCCGGCTCGCGCCACTCCTCCACCGGAGAGGTGACTGGCGTGCTCTGCCGGGCGGGCTCGCCGAGGGTGAGACGCAGATCGGTTCCCATCTCGCCGGCAGTCTGGTAGCGGTCCTCCGGTCGCTTGGCGATGGCCCGCTCGACGATGGCGGTGACGGCCGGGGGGACATCGGGCTGGAGCTCGGCGATGGGGGTAGGATGTCCGGTCGCCTGGCGGGCCAGCACCTCGCGCAGGTTGACCCCGCCGAACGCCATCCGGCCGGTCAGCATCTCGTACAGCACACAGCCGGCGCTGTACACGTCGCTCCGCGGATCGCCGCCACCGCCGCCCTGAGCCTGCTCCGGGCTCATGTAGGCCGCCGTCCCGATCGGCAGCCCTCGCGCCGTCAGGGAATTGCCGCTGGCCAGCCCGATGGCACGGGCGATCCCGAAATCGGCCACCACCGCATGCCCGTTGCTGAGCAGGATGTTCTCCGGCTTGACGTCGCGATGGACCACCCCGCGCCGGTGGGCATAATCGAGGGCCTCGACGATCTCGCGTCCCAGCAGCAGCGCCTCGCTCAGCGGCAGGGGCCCCGTGAGGAGCCGCTCGCGAAGACTCTCCCCCTCGACGAACGGCATGACCGAGTAGAGCAGCCCGGCGGCCTCACCCGAGTCGATCAGCGAGAGGATGTTGGGATGCTGGAGCTGGGCAGTGATCCGGATCTCGCGGAGGAAGCGCTCCCCCGCCACCGCGGTCATCACGGTAGGGCTCAGGACCTTGATGGCCACTTCGCGGCCGAGCTTGCGATCGCGGGCCTGGAACACGGTGGCCATTCCGCCCCGCCCGGCCTCGCGCTCCACCACGTAGCGATCACGGAGCGCCTCGCGCAGGCGAGCCAGCAGCTCGCTCATGGAGCGGGGTCGCCCAGCTCCACCCGGGTGACGTGCGGCGCGGCCCCGGTCCGCAGGCTGGCGAGCAGGCTCTCCGGCGGCACGCTCTTCCGCAGCCGCACGCGATATTCCAGCCCTTCCGCGCCTCCGGCCTCGCCCGCGACCGCCCGGATGAACTCCCAGCGCTTGGCCGACTCCTCCAGCACCGACTCCACCGCCCGGCGGGCGACGTCGGCGGGGCCCTGGATCTGCAGCTGGAGCGGGCGGAACTCGGGCGGCACCTTCTTCGGGACGCGGGCGGCGTCCCCATCGTCGCTCTTGACCCGGGCCCGGCGGCGGGCGGCCCGCTGGGCCAGGGCGTCGAGCTGGTCGGGGGTCAGCGACTTGAGGATCTGGTCATCCACCAGCTGGACGAAGGCGCTGGTCCGGTTCGACAGCGCGAGGGCGCGCTCGAGCCGCCGCTGCGCCACCGGCCGCTGGAGATCGGATGGGGCCCGGCCGAAGTCGGTGTACCACAGAATCAGGATGACGACGTTGAAGGTGATCGACAGCGCCGCCGCCAGCGAGACCGACTGGATCCCGGCCGCCAGGCCGACTCCGGTGGCGAGGAAGATGTAGACCGCGTCCTTGGTATCGCGCAGCGTGTTGCGGAAGCTCACGGCGGCCACGATGCCGCCCAGGCTGAAGGCCAGCGCCAGGCTGTTCTTCACCATGAACACCACGCCGGCGACCACGATCGGCAGAATGATCAGCGTCTGCACCACCGACTGGCGGAACCCTTTGCGCCGCCGCGTCATTACGTAGATCCAGGTGACCGGCAGCATCAGGGCGAAGGCGGCGGTCATGCCGAAGACTTCGGACAGGGGCAGGCCCACGGGAGTCTGGAACAGGGGGCCCTGCATGGTGGTCAGGTCGGGCAGCCCGGCCGGCGCTTCCGCCGCGCTGGTCTGGAGGCCGCCGCTGAACAGCGCCTCGGCCCCGGGGACCAGCTGGATCAGCAGGGCCGAGCCGGCGAAGAGCAGAACGTAGTACAGGGCCACGCGGACGACGGGATTCTCGGTCCACCGCACGGTCGTTTCCGGACGTCGGACTGAGGTCATCGGGCGCGCTCGGGTGGGGGGACGCGCCGATTGCGGAACGGCTGCATGGACGAGCCTCGGGGTTATCTTAGCGTTCGACCAGTAAATTGCGACGATCCGGTGGTTTGCGCTACGCCAGGGAGACCCCCATGAGCCAGGCCGAGCTGCTCGAGACGCAGCTCTCCACGACCGCATCCTCGTCGTGGAGCACGTCGGACGACGCCCTCCCGGACGATCTGCTCCGCGAGGCCACGGCGCGGCTCGGCATCCTCGCACGGGTGTGGGCCGGGCTGTTCGTGATCGGCATCCTGATGAACGACGTGCTCGCCCCGCTGGTCGATATGCCCATGCGGGACCTGATTCCCTGGGGCCGCCCGGCCGACGTGGTGGCGGTGCTCAGCATCGGGGTCTCGCTCTGGCTGGCGCGCTATACCAGCCGGCTGTCGTGCCGCCCCCGGAAGGCGCTAGACCTGGCCCTCGGGTACGAGGTCCTGCTGGCCCTGGGGATCGGGATCGTGAACCAGTGGGAGCCCCACCGACTGCTCGCCGGCCGGCTGTCATGGATCTGCGTGCTGATCCTGCTGTTCCCGATGATCGTGCCCAACACGCCCCGGAAGACTCTGATCGCATCGCTGATCGCGGCCAGCATGGATCCGGTCGGGCTGGGGGTGGCCCACCTGCGCGGGCTCGACCTGCCCAGCTGGGCTGCCATCGTCTGGAACTACCTGCCCAACTATGTCTGCGCCTTGATCGCGGTGATCCCGTCCAAGATCATGGTGCGGCTGGGCCGGCAGGTGCAACGGGCGCGCGAGCTCGGCAGCTACCGGCTGGTGGCGCTGATCGGCCGTGGGGGCATGGGCGAGGTCTGGCACGCCACCCACCGGATGCTGGCCCGGCCCGCGGCCGTCAAGCTGATCAAGCCGGAGATCCTGGGCGCCTCGAGCGAGGCCGCCAGCGCGGCCATCGTGCGCCGGTTCCAGCGCGAGGCCGATGCCGCCTCCCGGCTGCAGTCGCCGCACACGATCCGGCTGTACGACTTCGGCCAGACCCGGGGCGGCGTCTTCTACTTCGCGATGGAGCTGCTGGAGGGGCTCGACCTGGAGACCCTGGTGCGCCGGTTCGGCCCGCTGCCGTCCGAGCGGGTGGTGTGCCTGCTCCGCCAGGCCTGCCAGTCGCTTGGCGAGGCCCACGACGTCGGCCTGGTCCACCGGGACGTGAAGCCGGCCAACATCTATACCTGCCGGCTGGGGCGGGAGTACGACTTCGTCAAGGTGCTCGACTTCGGCCTGGTGAAGTACGATCAGGACGAGAGCATCCTGGACACGATCAAGTCGGCCGAGCTGACCACGGGCACGCCGGCGTACATGGCGCCCGAGATGGCCAGCGGAGCGGACCCGGTGGATCGGCGAGCCGACCTGTACGCGCTGGGGTGCGTGGGCTACTGGCTGCTGACCGGAGAGATGGTGTTCGAGGCCGACAGCCCGCTCAAGATGCTGATTCAGCACATCCAGGCGCTGCCGGTGCCGCCCAGCATCCGGACCGCGCGGCCGGTCTCCGCCGAGCTCGAGCGCGTCATCATGCGATGCCTGGAGAAGGATCCGACCCGCCGCCCTCAAACTGCCGACGAGCTGCTGGCCGAGCTCGATCGGATCCCATTCGACCAGCCGTGGACGCAGGCCTCGGCCCGGGCGTGGTGGAGCGAGCACCTGGCCGACGTCATCAACCGCACGTCGGCCGCGGTCGAGGCCCTCGCAGTCGCGTGACCGTTCGCACCGCGTGCCCGTTCGCACCCAGGTGACCGTTGGCACCCGCGTGACCGTGATGGCGGTCGCGCTGGCCACCATGGCCAGCCAGGCCATGGCCCAGCTGCCCTCAGGGTCCATCCTCGCGCGGTACGACTTCGAGGCTCCCCCCGCCGACCGCTGGCAGCTGCCCAAGACGCTCGACGAGGTCAGCGGCCTCGCGCTCGACGGCGACCGCCTGCTCGCGCACGGCGATGAGCGGGCCATCGTCTATCGGCTGGACCCGTCCTCGCATCGCGTGGTGGACCACTTTTCGCTCGGAGGGCCGGCGCTGTCCGGCGATTTCGAGGGCATCGCGGTGCACGATGGCCGGGTGTTCCTCACTACCAGCGACGGCGATGTGTACAGTGCCCCGATGGGCGCCGCCGGCGCAGCGGTGCCGTACCAGCGGTTCGTGACCGGCATCGGACGCAGCTGCGAGGTGGAGGGAGTGGCGGGCGACGGCACCGGGGAAGGGCTGCTGCTCGGCTGCAAGACCGCGCGGGTTCGTGCCCTCAAGGGAAGACTGGCGGTGTTCGGCTGGGCGCCGGGGCGGCCGGCCCCCGCCACAGTCCGGTTGGCCGTGCCGGAGCACCTGCTTGGCATTGGAGGGGGCGAGACGGTAAGCCCATCCGAGCTGCTGCGAGACCCGGCCACCGGCCACCTGCTGCTGCTCGCTGCCCGGGCCCGGATGCTGATCGAGCTCTCGCCTGCCGGGGAGGTCGTTGCGGTCGCTCGCCTCAAGCGCCGGCTGCACCGTCAGGCCGAGGGGTTGGCACTGGGCCGGGATGGCGCCCTGTTCGTCGCCGACGAGGCTGCCGGTGGCCATGCCACGCTCACGACCTATCGCCCGGTGCGCTGAACGTCTGCTTCACACCCGCCCCCTGCCTGGGCCGGAGCTGCCACGACCGTGGCCCAGACCTCCCGGGCCTCGCCCTTCTCAGCCGTAATCACCCCGAGCCGGAGTCTGCCGTCGCGCAGCACGTCCGCCCGCATGAACCCGGGCGACGCCAGCGCCAGCCGGGTCTCGGGCAGGCGTTCCACGTAGCTCTCGTGATCGGCGATGCCCGCGCCACTCACCAGCAGAAGCGGCGGGTGACCCCGATCGAGCACCTGCAGCGTGTGCTCGTGCCCGGCCGCGTATATCGCCGGTGGACGGCAGGCGAAGGCGGTGTCCAGGGCGGCACGGAGGCGGCGGTAGGGCCCGCCGGCCAGGTCTTCCGGACTCAATCCCATGGCGCGGACCGTGGGATAGAGCGAGCCGAGGATGGGGAGCGGGACCCAGAGCGCGGGATGCAGCGCCCGGAGCGGAAAGAGATGGTCGACCGGCGAGAAGTAGCCGCCGTGGGGACCGCCCGTCAGAATCGGATGGTGACCGGCAACGATGACTTGACGGCTTCCGGCCTGCTCGAGCACTCGTCGTAACGCGGTGGTCACCGCCGCTTCGGTCCCTTCGGCGCAGGCCGTGAGCGAATCGGCTCGCGGGTGGGGAAACAGCCACCACTCGGTATCCAGCAGCACGAGCAGCAGCCGGCTGCCCACCGCCACGGTATCCGGTCCGGGGCACCCGCCCCGCGGCAGCAGCCGAGCTCGGCCGCCCGCGGCGGCGATGACCCGTTCCTGCCGGCGGACCCGGTCCAGGCCGAGTGGCCCCGACTTCTGCCAGTCGTGATTGCCGGGAATGAAGATCTTGGGGAGAGACGGCTCGAGCGCCAGCTGCGCCCGGAGGCGGCCGACCGCTTCGGCGTAGTGGCGGTCAGCGCTGTCGGGGATGCCGCGCGGGTAGACGTTGTCGCCCAGAAACAGAATGGCGGTGGTATCCGGCCGCTGGCGCAGAGACTGCCGGAGGGCCTGGAAGACCGGCTCTCCGGCCAGTTTGGGCTTGCCGGCGTCGCCGATGAGGATGACGCTGGCGACCACCTCTTCTGGCGCGGGAACGGGTGCCGTGGCACTCGGCACCACGTGCGCTGCGCAGGCCGAAGCCGCCAGCGCTGCGCCAAGGAGCAGGGCGGCGTACGCCGGGACCCGTCGCCGGGGCATCAGGCGAAGCGGCTCATCGGCCGTTCCGCCTGAGAAATTACCTCAGCGCGCAGCTCTAAGCCTCTATTTTGGCGAAAGATGGGCCGGTGGTACCAAGTGATGGTTCGTCGGCGGCCGGTGACATAGTGGCCAGAGAGGCCACCGGGCGAAGGCATCACCCGTGCGTCCGATGAGAATTTGATCGAGCTGTGTGAGCTACGGGGCGAAGGGGGCCGACTGCCCCGACGAGAACGGGTGGTTGGCGGCCGCTCCGGGAACCGCGCGGGCGCCCGGGTCTCCCCCAAGGGAGCCGCCGTCCTTCCGGTCAGTGTCGGATCATCAGATTCACCACGACGAGATACTCCACCAGGACGGCCGCCCACAGCGCAACGCGGCGGAAGTTGACCGGGTGGAGCAGCGAGCTGCAGAGCGGGCAATTGCGGGCTTCAACGGGCGAGGGAAACCCACAATGAGGACAGGTGATCGACGTCGTCACGGACATAGCCACGACCAGTGCTGGTTCAAGGGGTGAAGTGCAAAATAGGGCACGGCTCGCCGGGGTCAACTGCCGGCGGCCGGAGGCGGCCGGACGCGGCGGGAGGCGGGCTCGGGCGGGCTCGGGCGGGAATCCCGGTCGGTTCGCCTGCAGGTCCGGGGCACCACGAGAAAGCCCCGCATCTCAGGTTCGATGCGGGGCTGCGATGCGCATTCGGCCGGACTTCCCTGCCCGACCGTCAACCCGAGCCCGGATGCACGACCAGCAGGAGGACCAAGGTCACATCGAGGGCGACGAGCGACCAGAGCGCGAGCCTGCGTGCGCTCCACAGCCGCGCCCCGCAGTCGGGGCAACGCGAGTAGCCCTCGACGGCGAGGCCGCACAGCAGACAGGTGGGACCGGTCAGCTTCATTGGCGCCTTTGGTCCGGGATTCCCTGAGAATTACGCCCTGCCACCCGACCGCGCAAGATGGGGCTAGCCGGCGGAGAGCTCGTCGAACGCCCCGGACCGGAGCAGGCCGGCCACACGTGAGGTCACCAGGACCGTCACGGCGACTGCGAGCAGCACGGCCACGGCGCTGAAGGTCTGCATGACCGAAAACGGCGCCGTCAGCGGGCGAGTCCAGCTGGGCCTGGCCACACGCCCTGCCGAAGACGGGGGTAGGGATCCGGAATTCGTGCTCGGCATGGGCGTAGTCTACTGTTTCCCCAGGCGGTCCGATAGAGGGCGGGATGCATCGCTGGAATGACCCCTGACTGGCCGCTGCGGGCGGTGCCGAGTCAATGTGGTCCTTGGTCCCCGGCGCTGACAACTTGGATGAAGAAAGCCCCGCATCTCGATGGGAGCGCGAGGCTTCGGATGATAGCAGGGGCGGGACTCGAACCCGCGACCCCGGCATTATGAGTGCCGTGCTCTAACCAGCTGAGCTACCCTGCCGCGGAACGCCGGCGAATGCTAATCCTCGGGCTTGCAAACGCAAGGCGGCACGAGACGACCACTTACGCCACCACGGGGGGCGGGCCCATCCTCCGGCCCTGGAGGCCTCAGTCCTCGTGCCCCTCCCAGGGCCGGAGCATCCGCGCCACCTGCCGTGCGAGGGCCTCCGGTGTGAACGGCTTTTGTAGAAATGGCTGGCCCGCATCGAGCAGACCCCGGCGGATCACCTCGTCATCGGTGTACCCGCTCATGAACAGCACCGCCATCCCCGGCCGCGCGGACGCGACCTGTCGGGCCAGCTCCGCGCCGTCGATCCCCGGCATGACCACGTCGGCCACCATGAGCCCCACCTTCGCGTCGGTCCGCCCCAGCAGCTCCAGTGCCTCGGCCCCGTCCCGGGCCTCCACCACCCGATAGCCGAGCTCGGCCAGCGTGCGCGAGGTCATCTGGCGCACCGACGGCTCGTCCTCGACCACCAGGACCGTTTCGCCTGAGGCACGGGGGGCCGAGGTGTCGGTCCCCGCCTCGCTGGCCGCTTCGGCGACCAGCGGGAGATAGACCTTGAATGTGGTCCCCTTCCCCAGCTCGCTGTAACACCAGACGTAGCCGCCGCTCTGCTTGACGATGCCGTACACGGTGGCCAGGCCCAATCCGGTCCCCTTGCCCACCGCCTTGGTGGTATAGAACGGCTCGAACACTCGTGCCGCCGTCTCCCTGCTCATCCCGTGCCCGGTGTCGCTCACGGCGAGCACGAGGTATGGCCCCGGGACGATGGTGACCCCCGGATGCTGCCGGCCATAGGCCTCGGTCAGCTGGGTTCGGGAGGTCTCGATCGAGAGCCGTCCTCCCATGGGCATCGCGTCCCGGGCGTTGAGCACCAGGTTGAGGAGGACCTGAGCCAGCTGCCCAGGGTCCGCCTTCACCAGCCCATCGGCGGAGCCGAGCCGGAGCTCGACGGTCGATCGCTCGCCCAGGGTCCGCTGCAGCATCGGTTGGAATCCGAGCACGGTCTCGTCCAGAGCGAGCACCCGCGGCTGGAGCACCTGCCGTCGGCTGAAGGCCAGCAGCTGGCCGGTGATGGCCGCGGTCCGCTCGGCGGCGGCGCGGACCTGCTCGACGTCCTGTCGGGCCATGGCGGGGAGATCGCTCCGCCGCAGCAGAAAGCCGGCGGCCCCGAGGATGACGGTCATCTGGTTGTTGGCCTCGTGGGCCACTCCGCCGGCCAGCTGGCCCACCACTTCCAGCCGCTCGGACTGGCGGGCCCGCTCCTCGATCTCCCGGCGCGCCGTCTGATCGGTGTCCACCATGACGACGCCCTGAACGGCACCCTGGTAGTCACGCTTGAGCACCCATTGGGAGGCCACCCACAGGCGGCGGCCGTCCTTGGCCACATGGACCAGGTCGCCCTCCCACCGGCCGTGCTGACGGAGCTGGGCATGGATGTCGGCGGGAGGGCTGGCGAAATCGGTCTGAAGCAGGGCCTCGGCGGATCGTCCGATCGCCTCGTCCGCCGACCAGCCGTACAGCCGGGCGGCCCCGCTGCTCCAGTAGGTGATCCGCCCGTCGCTGTCGAGCATGACCACCTGGGCCAGGTCCAGCGCGCCCGCCAGCTCGCGGCTCCGCGCGGTCTCGGCGGCCAGCAGCGTGAGAGCCCGGCGCTCGGCGGTCACGTCGCGCTTGATCGACGACGCGCCGATCACCCGCCCCGCGGCGTCGCGAATGGGCGAAACGCTCAAGGCGATGGTGATCCGGCTGCCATCCTTCCGGATCCGCTCCGTCTCGCCGAAGGCGACCGGCTGGCCCAGGCGGACGCGCTCGAGGATCTCGTGCTCGGCCGGGTGCAGCTCCGGCGGCACCAGCAGAAAGATCGACTGACCTACGATCTCCGCCGCGGCATAGCCGAAGATCCGCTCAGCGGCCGCGTTCCAGTTGGTGATGGTGCCGTCGAGCTGCTTGCCGACGATGGCGTCCTCGGAGTTGACCACGATGGCCGCCAGCCGCTGGTTGGCCTCCTGCACCTTCATCGTATCGGTCACGTCCCGGAGGACGACCGACATCCCCTCGTCCGACGGGAACGCGTTGACCTGCAGCCACCGGTCGAACGGCGCGTAGTAGCCGCTGAGGCGGACCGGCTGGCCCTGCATCGCCTGGCGATACCCTTCGCCGAAGCGGCCTTCGGCATCGTCGGGAAACCGCTCCCAGAATGGCCGGCCCACATGGGACTCGACGGGACCGCCCAGCAGATCGGCGGCGGACCGGTTGAGGTAGGTGATGAGCCACCGACGGTCCACCACCACGAAGGCGTCGCCGATCCGGGCCAGGATGCGCTCGATCCGCTCGATCTGGCGGCCGACTGCCGCCGCCTCCCGTTCGGCCCGCGTGGCCTCCTCTTCGGCCCGGAGCGCTTCCTCTTCCGCCCGGGCTGCCTCCTCCTCGGCCCGGATAGTCTCTTCCTCGGCCCGATCGGCCTCCTCGCGGGCCTGGGCCAGTGCCCGGAGGGCGGTGGCTCGAGCCCGCACCCGCCCCTCGCCCAGCCAGCCGGCGCTGAGGCCGGTCCCGATGAACAGCAGGGCGCCGAGCTGAGCCACCGGGGTGGACAGGCTGAGGGTATCCGGGGGATCGATGAAGAAGCGGAGCGCGATCAGGACGGAGACGCCCGTGGCCAGCAGGGTCGGGCCGAAACCAAGATAGAACGCGGCCACGAACACGGCCGGGAACAGGGTGATGAAGGGCAGCTCGGCGCCGATCACGGGAGTGAGCAGCAGGCGGAGCAGCGCGCCGACGCACACCACCCCGATCGCCAGGCCGTACGGCAGGGCTCGCCGGCCGAAGCGACTCAGCGGATCGGTCGGCGGCTCAGGCTCCATGATTCAGGATCAGGTGGGGGAGACGGGTCAGCGGCCGGCACTGTCGGGCGGCACCAGCCGGTAGAGCAGCTCGCCCCGGCGGATCATGCCGAACCGCTCGCGGGCGACCCGCTCCTGCACGCGGAGATCGTGCTCGATGGCCTGGGCGCTCCGCTGCAGCGAATCCACCAGCCGGCGGAGCCGGAGCACCTGGGCCTGCTCGGCTGCCTCCTGGCGACGCAGGGCGAGCAGGTCGGTGGTGCCGTACTCGCCGCCCTGCAGCCCGAAATAGAGCGCGAACAGGAGCGCCGCCAGCGCGGCCCAGCGGGGTCCGGTCACAAGGGGTACAGGTCCCGGCCGGGGTAGTGGGCCAGGTCGCCCAGCTCCTCAGCGATGCGGAGCAGCTGATTGTACTTGGCGGTGCGGTCGGTCCGGCTGGCGCTGCCGGTCTTGATCTGTCCGGCGCCGGTGGCGACCGCCAGATCGGCGATGAAGGTGTCCTCGGTCTCCCCCGACCGGTGCGAGATGATGACGCCGTAGGCGCTGCCCTTGGCCAGCTCGATGCACTGCAGGGTCTCGGTCAGGGTACCGATCTGGTTGACCTTCACCAGGACGGCATTGGCGACGCCTTCCTCGATCCCCCGCCCCAGCCGGTCGACGTTGGTGACGAACAGGTCGTCGCCCACCAGCTGGACCCGCTCGTGCAGCCGCTCGGTCAGGAGGGCCCACCCGGCCCAGTCGTTCTCGGCCAGACCGTCCTCGATGCTGACGATGGGATAGCGGTCGACCCAGCCGGCATAGAGGTCCACCATCGCCTCGGCCGAGCGGCGGCTGCCGTCGCCCTTCTTGAAGACGTACTCGCCGTCCTGGAACAGCTCGCTGGCGGCCACGTCGAGCGCGATGGCCACGTC
>DATAOR010000161.1:0-12357 GCA_036265635.1 Gemmatimonadales bacterium | reverse complement strand
GGCGATGCCCAGCCAGCCCGCGATGTCCCGGGCCGAGGCACAGTGGCTCATCCAGACGGCCAGCCGCCGCTCGTCCTCGGTGAGCGAGCCAGTGACGGCGTCGGCCAGACGCTCCAGCACGGGCGAGAGCGGCTCGGGCGCGGGCCGGCCGCTGGCGCGGCGAGCGTGCTCCGAGCAGCCGGCCAGCTCGGTCTCGGCGGCGCCGCCGTCGCCGTCGAGCGCCATTCGCCGCTCCGCCCGACCCCGGGCCCGGACCTGGTTGAGCACCCGGTTCCGGAGGCTGCGCACCAGATAGCCGGGCAGGGAGCCGGGCGCCGGCGCGGCGCTGGTCATGAGGTGCACGGCGACATCGGTGAGGCAGTCGTCCACCAGGACGTCCCGCTCCCCCGGATCCACACCGAGTCCGGCGGCCGCCCGCCGGAGCAGCGGGCGAAAACGGAGATAGAACTCGCGCAGGGCGCCTTCGTCCTCACAGCGAAGCGCGGCCACCAGGGCCGCGTCTCCCATCGCGGGCCGCCGGCCCGCCACCTCCCGCCATCGCGATCGCTGCTCATCCACGGTGATGCTCTCCGACCCCGGGCCATGCGACGACTCCCGCGGTGCCTCCTGTCAGACCGGAGACACCGGCGGGCGACACTCACTCGCCGCGGCCGGCCCGGGCCGCGTGGTCCTCCATCCGGCGCTGGATGAATCGGCGGAGCTCGTGCTGGATTTCGGCCGCCTCGGCGGGGGGCAGGCCCCGCGCGACGCGGCCCCGGATCGCCTCGACCCGGGCCGGCTCGAGCCCGGCCCGCTCGGCGGTCCGGAGCAGCTGGCGGAGATCGGGCTCGAGGCCCAGGCGCGCGCGGGCCCGGGCGGTCTGGGCCACCTCCTCGGCGCTGGGTCGAAGCCGGGAGGCCAGGAAGCCGAGATTGGCGAGCGCCCGGCCAATGGCGGAGGTCTCGGTGTTCTCGAGACAGGCGACCGCGTTGATCTCGCCGTCGCCGATCCGCTCGGCGGCCCAGCCCGTGGCGGCGGGCTCGCGGTCCTCGGCGGCGCGGTAGATGGCGGCGCGAAAGACGATCTCCCGCTCGGTATGCTGGACCAGCTCGGTGTGGATCCGGCCGGTCGGGTAGCGCTGGTAGAACAGCTCGAGCCGGGCGGCGACGGGGGCATAGCTGTCGGGATCGAAATCGATTGGCTTGGGCATGGGAGGGACGGCGAGAGGGATGACGGGGTTGACCCGACCAACATACCGAAGAAACGCCGAAATGGTAAGGCGGGCGGCCCCGTCGCCGACCGGTGTCTCCCTCCCGCAGGCCAACTTTCATCCCACTCTGGAGGGACCTATGATGTGGTATATCACCGGCATAGCGCTGGCGGCCATCGTGGCGGCCGGCTACATCCTGAGCCGCCGCCCGGCCCAGCGGACTACCATCGTGCTGGAACGGGACTGAGCCCCTCGGCGCGTCCGGCATCGTGCCCGCCGCTGCAACCTCTCATCCCCTTCGCGCATCTGCTCTCACCGTCGGGGCCCGGTGGATCACCGGGCCCCATCGCGCCATACACGTCAGGAGAGGCACATGTCGCACGGATGGTCGCATCGCCTGCGGGCCGGCAGCATCGGTCTCGCGTTCGCCGCCGGGTTGTCGGTCGCCGGCATTCTCCATCTCCCAGCTTTCAGCGCCGCCCAGCAGCCGGCGGCCTCCGCGGTGGCCAAGCCCACCCCGCCGGTGCCGGCCGGCGCCGCGGCCCTGTCCGACCTGAGCGAGGCGTTCGCCTCGGTCGCCGAGCGGGTCAAGCCGAGCGTGGTCTTCATCAAGTCGGGTCACACCGAGCGGCGGCAGCGCCTGCCGATGCAGGTCCCGCCGGGCTTCGAGCAGTTCTTCCCCCGGATGCAGCCCCAGGGGCCGGACTTCCAGGAGAGCGCCGGCTCGGGCTTCATCGTCTCGAAGGACGGCTACATCCTGACCAACAATCACGTGGTCGAAGGCTCCGACCAGGTGACCGTCCGCCTGCTGGACCGGCGTGAGTTCCAGGCCAAGGTGGTCGGCACCGACCCGGGCACCGACCTGGCCGTCCTCAAGATCGACGGCGAGAACCTGACTCCGGCCCCGCTGGGTGACAGCGACGGGGCCAGGGTGGGCGAATGGGTGCTGGCGGTGGGCAACCCGCTGGGCGAGAACCTGACCTTCACCGTGACCTCGGGCATCATCAGCGCCAAAGGCCGGACCCTGGCGCTGCCCAACACGAGTGACCGGAGCATCCAGGACTTCATCCAGACCGACGCCGCGATCAACCCGGGCAACTCGGGCGGGCCGCTGGTGAGCGTGCGGGGCGAAGTGATCGGGGTCAACTCGGCGATCGCCAGCCAGACCGGGTTCTACTCGGGCTACGGCTTCGCCATCCCGATCAGCCTGGCCCGGCGGGTGATGGACCAGATCATCGCCCACGGCCGGGTTCTCCGGGCCGCGCTGGGGGTGCGGGTGGGCAACGTGACGCCCAATGACGCGGCCTACGTCGGCCTGCCCAACATCCAGGGCGTGGTGGTGGAGGACTTCGGCAGCGAGACCTCGCCGGCCCGCAAGGCCGGGCTGCAGCCGGGCGACATCATCGTGGCGGTGGAGGGCAAGCCGGTCGAGTACGTGGGCCAGCTCCAGCAGCAGATCGCCTTCCGGGCGCCGGGCGAGGTGGTGAAGGTCGAAGTCGCCCGCAAGGGTGGGGTGCACAAGACGTTCTCGGTCCAGCTGCAGGAGGCGCCGGCCCCGCGTGCGGTCGCCTCGGGGGACGACAGCACCAGCGACGACGACACCGCGTCCGACCAGTCGGCATCGACCATCGGCAAGCTGGGCATCACCGTCGCCCCGGTGGACGACGACGACGTCCAGCAGCTCCGGCTCCGTCCCGACCAGCGGGGCGCGCTGGTGACCGACGTGCGGGCCGGCGGGCCGTCCTACGGCGAGCTGGCGGGCCCGGACAACGGCGGCCCCGACATCATCACCGAGATCGAGGGCTCCCCGGTCCGGTCGCCGGCGGACCTGCAGAAGGCGATCTCGGCCCAGAAGCCGGGCACCATCGTGAGCCTCCGGGTCTACAATGCGCGGGCGCAGAGCCGGCGGGTGGAGCGGATCAAGCTGGGCCAGTAGCACCGCAGGGAACCGGTTGCACCTAGGGGCACGCCGTGAGGCGTGCCCCTTGGCTTTCCAGGCAGGTCAGGCCTTCCGCTCGGAAGGCAGGTCAGGCCTTCCCCCCCCCCGGGGTCAGGCTTTCCGCTCGGGTTTCCGCTCCCAGAGCACGTTCACGATCTGCCACCGCCCATCCGCGCGGACCAGCTGGAGGTAGTCGATCCAGTCGGCCATGGCGACCTTGGCCACGGCGGCGTTGCCGTACAGGTCGAGGATCCGGACGTCCTTCTGCTGCCGGTCGGCCGGGGTGCTCTTGCCGTAGCCATGGCGGGTCCCGTTGACCAGCGCGGAGGCGCCCATGGTCTGGACGAACGCCCGGCCGGTGGCGGTGTCGGTCACCAGGATGCGCTTGACCAGCTCCGGGTGGAGTGCCCGGGCCATCCGGTCGGCGTCGCCGGTGTACCAGCCCTCGGCGTAGTCGAGCGCGGTCGAGCGGATGCCGGCGGAATCGGCGGAGGACTGGGCCCGCGCGGCCGCGGGCAGGAAGGCGAGCGACAGGAGCACGAAGGAGCGCAGCATGACCGGCCTCGGGTGGTGGGAGAGATCGCCGTACGGCGTGGACCAGCCCGGCGTTTCGAGCCGGGGCGGCCGGTGAGTGGCGTCACCGCCCGGGCCCGGCCGGGCTGCCATCGTCTCGCCGGAGCGGTCATCCTCACTCGAAGCCAGGCGCAGGGAGGCAACGTGGCAGTGAAGAGCAAGACCGGCCGTTCGAACGGCCGACCCAAGTCGGGCCACGCAGCGGCCGGGAAACGGGCGGCGGCATCGGACCGGCAGCTGCAGCAGGCGGCCGAGCGACGGCGAACGGCCAAGGGCGGCAAAGCCGGTCAAGGAGAGAAGCAGGAGGCGGTGCAGGCCGGGTCCCGCCGCCATCCCGGGACGCCGCTGCCCAAGCAGCACCAGGCTAAGCCGGGGATCGAGGCCGAGCTGGCCCCGCGGCCTCAGTTCGAGGCGCCGGACTACCGCGGCTCGGGCAAGCTGGAAGGCAAGGTGGCGCTGGTGACGGGGGGCGACTCGGGGATCGGACGGGCGGTGGCGGTGCTGTTCGCCCGGGAGGGGGCCGACGTCGCCATCGTCTACCTGAGCGAGGACCAGGACGCCGAGGCCACCCGGCAGGCGGTGGTGGACGAAGGCCGGCGGGCGCTGCTGATCCCGGGCGACGTCACCGACTCGGCCTTCTGCCAGGAGGCGGTCGAACAGACGGTCGCGGAGCTCGGCGGCCTCGACCTCCTGGTCAACAACGCCGCCTTTCAGGAGCACGCCGAGTCGCTCGAGGACATCACCGACGAGCAACTGGACCGGACCTTCCGGACCAACATCTTCGGCTACTTCTACATGGCTCGGGCCGCCCTGCCCCACCTGGCGGAGGGTTCGGCCATCATCAACACCGGCTCGGTCACCGGGATCGAGGGCAGCAAGCAGCTGCTGGACTATTCCGCGACCAAGGGGGCCATCCACGCGTTCACCAAGTCCCTGGCGCAGAACGTGGTCGACCGGGGCATCCGGGTGAACTGCGTCGCGCCGGGACCGGTCTGGACGCCACTCAACCCGGCCGATCAGGATGCCGACAAGGTGGCCGAGTTCGGCAGCAAGGTGGCGATGAAGCGGCCGGCCCAGCCGGAAGAGATCGCGCCGGCGTTCGTGTTCCTGGCGGCGCCGAGCTGCTCGAGCTACATCACCGGCGAGATCCTGCCGATCCTTGGCGGAGGCGAAGGCGGCTGATCGGGCCGCCGGGACTCACGGGACCACGCACGAGGGGCAGGCCCGCGGGCCTGCCCCTCGTCGTGTGACCTCCCGCCTGGATCAGGCTCAGCCGCCTCGCGACGCCGCGGGCCAGGCCGGGCCGAGCGTGGCCAGCGGCGCCGACCGCCAGGGCTGGGGCGGGCGCTCGAGCACCACCAGGGCGATCGCGGCCGGCTCAGCCGAAAGGCTGCCGATGACGCCGAAGGGCCGGCGGGAGCCGTCCTTCCCGCGGAACACCACGCCCGCCACCCGCTCGAGCCCGCGCTCTACCAGCGTCAGCACCCGGGCCTGCTCCTCCCGGCTGCCGAAGACGCCGAGGGTGTCGCCCACCCGGAGCAGCTCGGCGACCGAGTCGTAGCCCAGCAGCCGGGCGAAGGGCCGGTTGGCATTGATCGGGGTGCCGTTGGGCTTGAACAGGCAGAGTCCCACCGGCGCCGAGTCCACCAGGGCGTGGAGCTGCGCCTCCGACTGCCGCAGGGCATCCTCCACCCGCCGGCGTGCCGTCATGGCATCCCGCAGGTCGGCGATCTGCTTGCGCAGCCCCACGACCTCGCTGATGAGTTCCTGCTTGGGACGATGCTGATCTCGCATGGTACGGGATAGGACGGCCGGGGGACGCGGGCTTGCACGACGGGTCCCGTCACCTCAACGCCCGAGCCGGGGTCACCCATTCGCCCGATCCCGAGTGGGGCGGAAACCAGGCATCATCCTCTCCGGTTACCTCTCAATCGGAGACAGTCCATGCCTGCAGCATCCGGCGGCCCGCTGGCCGCCCTGTCGAACGACCTCGCCGCCGCGGTCGAGACCGTGGGGCGCTCGGTCGTCGCGATCCACGCCCGCCGCCGGATCCCGGCGTCGGGCATCGTCTGGCAGCCCGGCCTCGTCGTCGCCGCCCACCACACCATCCAGCGCGACGAAGAGATCGGCGTGACCCTGCACGACGGCAGCACCGTGCCGGCCACCCTGGCGGGGCGGGACCCTTCCACCGATCTGGCGGTCCTCCGCCTCCCGCCGGAGATCTCGGCCACGGCCGCGCCACCGGCCTCGTTCGCCACGGAGGCGCCGAGGGTGGGGCAACTGGCACTGGTGCTGGGCCGGCCGGGCCCGGCCATCACGGCCGGCCTCGGGATCGTGAGCGCCGTGGGCGGGGAGTGGAGGACGTGGCAGGGTGGCACGATCGACCACTTCGTCCGGCTGGACGTCGCGGTCCACGACGGGTTCAGCGGCGGCCCCCTGGTGGATGCGGGCGGCAAGGTCGTGGGGGTCAACACCTCGGGCCTCGCCCGGGCCGCCGCGCTGACGGTGCCCGCGGCGACGGTGGCCCGGGTGGCCGGACAGCTGGCGGCGAGCGGCCACATCGCGCGAGGCTGGCTCGGGATCGCCACCCAGCCGGTGCGGCTGCCGGCCACTCTGCGCCGCGGGCTCGGCCTCGAGAGCGAGGCAGGGCTGGTCGTCGTCAACGTCGAGCCGGAGAGTCCTGCCGACCGGGGCGGCGTGCTGATCGGCGACATCGTGGTGGCGGTGGCCGACCGCGCCGTCAGCGATCCGGCCGACGTCCTGGCGGCGCTGGGCGGTGAGCGGATCGGCCAGCCGATCGTCCTCCGGGTCGCTCGCGGCGGCAAGGACGAGCGGGTCACCGTGACGGTGGGTGAGCGGCCCCGTGGCCGCCGCTGACGCGGCCCGGTCGGACGTGGCGGGTCTCGAAGGCGCGCTCGCCGCGGTGGCGGACGCGCTTCGCCGGGTGACGGTGCACGTCCGAAGTCGGGGGGGCCAGGGCTCCGGCGCCGGGGTGATCTGGAGCCGGGGCGGGCTGCTGGTCACCACCGCGCACGTCGCGACCGGCGGTGCCCCCGAGGTGGTGATGCATGACGGACGGTCGCTCCGGTCCCGGCTGACCGCCCGCGACCCCCGGCGCGACCTGGCCCTGCTGAGCCTGCCGCGCGACGACCTGGTGCCGGCCCTCCGGATCGACGCGCGCGGCCTCCGGGCCGGCGAGCTGCTGGTGGCGGTCGGCCATCCGCTGGGCGTGGCGCACGCGGCGGCGCTGGGCGTAGTCCATCGGGCACCCAGCGGTGAGCCGGGGCCGGACGGGTGGCTGCAGGCGGACATCCGGCTGGCGCCCGGCAACTCCGGCGGCCCGCTGGCGGACGCCGAGGGCCGGGTGGTCGGCCTCAACGCGATGATCGTCGGGGGGCTGGGCTTCGCGGTCCCGACGCACGTGATCGAGCGGTTCCTCGAGGAGGTCGCGGGCGGCCGCGGCGGTGGCGGAGCCCGGGCCGCGTGAGCCGGGTGCTGGTGGTGGCGCGCTCGGAGCTGGAGCGAGCGGGGCTGGCGGCCCTGCTGGCCGGCCGCGGGCATGTGGCCGTCGAGGGGAGCGCCACTGTGGCTGAGGCGCGGCCCCGTCTGATTGACGGCACCGTGGCGGTGGTACTGGCCCTGATCGAGCGCGGCGGCGAGCCGCCCCGGCTGGCCCTCCCGCCCGACGCGGCCAGCCAGGCGCCGGCCCTGGTCCTGCTGGCCGACGGCGTGCCGCGTGGCTGGGCGCTCCGGGCCATCCGATCCGGCGCCAGCGCCGTCCTGCCCCGCACCGCCACGGCCGAGCGGATCGGCGCTGCCGTCGAAGCGGCGGCGGCCGGCCTGGTCGTGCTGCCGGCGGAGACGCTGGCGGAGGCACCGCAAGCCGCCGCCGCACGCCCGGCGGGCGCAGGCGCGCCGGCCGACCCGCTCACGGCGAGGGAAGCGCAGATCCTGGCCCTTCTGGCGGAGGGTCTGGTCAACAAGCAGATCGCCGCCCGGCTCGGCATCTCGCGCCACACGGTCAAGACCCATGTCGGCGCGCTGTTTCACAAGCTGGGCGTGACGACCCGGGCCGAAGCGGTCGCGGCGGGGGCGCGGGCTGGCGTGATCCTGCTCTAGCGGCTCACGCCGGGGCCGCGGCCTTCGACAGCACCGTCAACGCGACCCTCGCCGCCGCGCGGGCGGAGCAGTGAGTGACCGGCCGCGGCCGCCGCCTGCGGCTACCGGAGCAGGTGAAAGGCGTGGGTCCAGCTGTTGTGGAGGAACCCGGGGATGCACCACAGGACCGCCAGCGGCTCGATCGCGCGGGCGGCGATGGCCCCGCCCATGTCCTGCGGCTCCCAGCCGAACTGCTCCAGCAGGCGGGCGACGGTCGCCTTGGCGCCGGCGTCGTCGCCGCAGTAGAACATGGTCGGCCGGACGCCGCCGAAGTCGGGGTCCACCATCCGGGCGCTGCCCACCGAGTTGAACGCCTTGACGAAGTGCGCCGCGGGATAGGCCCGCTGCAGCTGCTCCATCAGCGAGCTGTTGGCCGGGGTGAAATACTTGAGGACGCCCTGCTCGGGCGGCTCGTCGCCGATCGGGTTGGTGGTGTCCACCACCAGCTTGCCCTTGAGCCGACCGGCGCCCACCAGCTTCAAGGCGTCGGCCGCGGCGGTGCCGGCCACCGACAGGACCACCGCCTCAGCCCACCCGGCCACTTCGGCGAAGGTGCCGGCCAGGATACCGCTCTTGCGGCTGAAGTCGGCCAGCTTGGCCGGTGTGCGGCTGCCGATCCTGACGTCGTAGCCGTGTCCCTTGAGGCCGGCCGCCAGGACCTGCCCCACTTCGCCTGATCCCAACACGCCAAAGCTCGGCATCGGGCCCTGCCTTTCCCTGAATGACTGACGGCTCGGGGCGCCGGCGCAGCGCCGGCCGGTTCTAGAACAAGAGCACTTCGATCCGGTGGGCGTGCACCATCCGTTTTCCGGGCGACCAGGCGAAGACGGTGAAGCGCCCGTCCTGCGAGGCGACGAAGGCGACCGCGTCCTGCTGGTCGTGGACGAACTGGGCCGCCGAGAGGTGGCGGGTGCCGCCGAGCTCGGTGGCGGAAGCGCGGGCCGGCACGTTGCCGACCACGGGCTCGGTCACCAGCACCTGATCGACCGAAGCATAGCCCTCGCGCCGGCGGATGGTGGCGCCGAAGGCGAGCAGCTCGAACCGCTGGGTCAGGATGGCGGCGCCATCCACCGCGGTGAGCCCGGCGATGGTGTCCGCCAAGGTACGGATCTCGTCGTCCACCTCCTCGACGTCCTTCCGTTCCAGGAGCTCGGCCAGCACGGTGAAGGCGGGCTCGATGGCGTAGGCGGTGGGCCGGACGATCGACTCGCGCCAGGTCGCCGTACCACTCGGCACCACGAGCAGGGACGCGCCGTGCCGGTGCCGCCGCATGGCGACGGCGAGCTGGGTCAACATCCCGCCGCCGCCTTCCCAGGGCAGCAGGGTATCGGTCCCGAGCAGGTCGCCGAGCAGGGCCGGGCGCCCGGGCATGCTGCCGTCGCCCTCGTCGAGCACCCGGATCTCGTCGCCCCTGAGCACGGCGATGTTGCCGAACTTCTCGCCTTCACCGCGCCGATGCTTGAGCACCAGCAGGCCCGGCTCGATCACCTCGACCACCAGGCAGAACTCGGGCAGCACGCGCACAGCACCCCAGACGCGGAGGTTGCCCTCCTCCCCCCAGAGACCCAGGTGGATACCGGGGCCCTCGACCGCGGGCGCGAGCCGGGCCAGGGCATCGGCGCCCAGCGGGATCGAGCGCTCGAACGGCATCGGCTGGCCCGCGCGCGCCGGCGGCAGGAGCGCCAGGGAGACCCGCGGCGGGCGGCCCTCCTCGGGGCGGAGACTGGCCCAGAAGGCCGCGTCCACCGCCGCGGCTACCGTGGCGCTGGCGGGGGGCATCGGCACGAGCCCCGAGGGGGTGGCCGGGAGACGCCGCTGGTAGAAATCGTCGGCGATGGCGGCGGCGGCGAGGGCCGGAGGGTAGGCCGGCTGGGGCATGCGACCTCGGGTGGCGACCAGGGTGGCGAACGCAGGTCTCCAGTATCGTCGGAGCGGCTCCCTTCGGGCAACGGCCTGCCCTGGCCCGCCGTGGCGGCAGCCTCGGGGGTACCTTTCTGTGAGGACAGGCACCCATACCTTCGGAGACCGCTCCATGTGCACCATTCGACTGGGCCTGCTGCTCACGGCTCTCACCTTCGGCCCTGCCTCCCTGGCGGCCCAGCAACCCGCTCCTGCTTCCCCGCATCCGTCGCCGCACGGGGCACCCGCGATGCACGACTCCTCGGTCATGGCGTATCACCGCCGGATGAGCGATTCGCTCAACGCTCGGCTGGACACACTGGTGAGCCGGATGAACAAGGCGACGGGCGACCGGAAGGTGGCGGCGATGGCGGACGTGATCAACGAGCTGGTCGGGCAGCGGCGGGCGATGCAGGCCGAGATGCACCGGATGATGGAGTCACCTGACGGCATGCGCCGGATGCACGGGCGCCCCTGGAGCGACAGCACCAGGGCCGACAGCGCGGCGCACCGTCACAGCCGCCCAAGCTGAGATCCGGGGCCACGCGGTCGACATCCGGACAGGACCGGACGGACGCCAACCCAATGGTCCGGCGCGCCGTCCGCGGTCGTCGCTCACCCTCCCCTATGACGGCCTGGGCTTGCTGGGCAGCGGCCGGGGCGGGTGGGTGATGGACCAGACATAGGCGGCCACCGCCCGGACATCGTCGTCCGGCATGTTCGACCAGCCGCGCATCGGCATGGGCTTGCCGGTCCAGGTCCGGTGGGCGGAAATCCCCCGGGTGATCTGCTCGACCAGCCAGGCGTAGGTACCCGGACCGTGGAGCCACAGGGCCCCTGACAGCGCGGGCCCTTCGTCGGTCCCCCGCGCCTCCACCCCGTGGCAACTGGCGCAGTTCGCCGAGCCATGGAACAGTTGTCGGCCCCAGGCGATGCTGCTGTCGGTCACGCCCTCGGGACGAGGCCGAGGCGACACCTGGCCGAGGGCGATACGCGGCGCGAGCAGGGCCCACCCGATCGCAAAGACCAACCATATCCGGTGCACTTGACCTCCCGCGCGCGACCGGGCGCCGGCCGGCATCCGCCACCGCTGGAGACGGGGTAGCGTGTCGGCCATGAGGGCGCGTGCCTGAGCCGCCGGCATGACGCCCTGTCCGGCCATCACGTCCACGCATCGGTCCAGCATCGCCTCCATCGAGATGGCCGGCTCAGTGAAGGCGCCGTCGGCGAAGCAGTGGCGGCAGAAGTCGTTGACCCGATAGCCGGCCTGATCGGTGCCGAAGTCCTCCGGCGCGCGGAGAGGCATGGCGCAGCTCTGGCAGAACGGCCCTCTGGGCTCCTGGGGGGACATCGGGACCTCCATCGAAAGGGTACGAGCTTGGGGGTGACGCGAGGGCGTCGGCTCCGGGCCCTGCAGCGGATTCGGCGGGCGCCGGCTGCTCATGCTCGCGGCCTGCAACGCCGCCACGTAACCCGTGAGCGAGGTGAGGGCCGACTGAAACTCCGAGTCCACGCCCTGGGTCGCGGCCAGCTCCTCGGTGCGCCGCACAATCGCCAAGGCATACTGGGCCGCCCGCAGCAGGTCCTCATCTTCCATCATCGTGCCGCTCATGGTGCATCTCTATCTCACACTTCCACGGACGCTCTGGTCGCCGGGCCCAGTCCGCGCCCAGGCCGCTTCAGGCTTTTAGCTCCCGCGCCTGTCTCCGGCCGAGCATGCTCAGGAGTCGGGCCTTTACTGTTTCCGGGGTATCGAGTGCGGTCGCTGGAAATTCGGCCACGATATGCCCATGGTGGGCGAAGCACCAGCGGACCAGCGGGCTGGTCAACGATGTTGGGCCGGCCCCAGCCCAGACATGGCCGACGTAAAGCTTTCCCTGGCTCTCGACCCTCAGCTCGTCCAGCATCCGCACCTCGGCGGTTCATGCCCCGTGACCGTAACCTGGGTGACTGGACTGGAAAGTCGCTCAGGGGCCGGCAGGAAACGGTGAAGGGGGTGTGTAGGGTTCTTCAGGCTTTTCGGCATGCCGGGCAGCCGGAGGAGCAGGCCGCCCGAAGGAGGATTCGGAGAATCTTCATCCCCGCTTAACGAGTCACCCCTGACATTGGGCCCAGCCGGGTAGTCCGGCTGAAGGAGCACCATGCCCCACCGCGCGATTCTTTCCGACAGCACTCCAGCCGCCTCCGGCATCACAGAGGGTCAGAAGGCCGGTGGGCTTTCAACGAATGCAAGCTTCTTCCTCCGCTGGGAGATGAAGTGGCTCGCCTTGGAGGTGTGACATGACATTCCCCGGAGCCGTGCAGCCTGAGCTCTCGTCCGACCAGCTCACCACCGTCGTAAGGATCACGGATGGCGCGGTCCGCGGCTCCGTCGCCGACGGGGTTCATGTCTTCTACGCGATCCCCTATGCCGCGCCGCCGTTCGGCCGCAACCGCCTCCGTCCTCCGCAGCCGGTCCTGCCCTGGCGCGGTATCCGCGACGCGCTCACCGTCGGGGTGATGCCCCCGCAGCTCGCCTATCCACCGCCCTGGGACAGGCTCATCCCGGAGCGCGGCTCGGTCGGGGAGGATTGCCTCAACCTGAATATCTGGACTCCCG
>DATAOR010000160.1:0-6922 GCA_036265635.1 Gemmatimonadales bacterium | reverse complement strand
CCTGCACGCCCGTCGGGGCTGTGGCCCGTCGCCCTCGCACCCCCGCCCTCGCACCCTCGGCTTTCCGGCTTAGCCCGCCTCGATAGCTGCCCGCGCGCGGAGCCGTCGCATTGGCCCAGCGCAGTAGCCCAGCGCAGTGGCCGGTCGCGGTGGCCGGTCGGTGGCCCGTCTCTGGATCCCCAGCCCCTCGAGCCTCCGCTTCCCAGCCAGCCCTCGAGCCTCCACTTCAAGCCCCCTAGGCTCCGCTTCCCAGCCAGCCCCCCTAGCTGGCGGCAGCCATCCGGCGCAGCTCCGATGCCCGAGAGCGAAGGCCAGTGGGGCCCAGGGCCGCGGGCCACAGCCCCGACGGGCGTGGAGGCCCCGCGGCCCTGGGCCCCACTGGCCTTCGCTCCAGCAGCGAGCCAGCAGCCGGCTACCCCGCCGCCAGCGTCCTCACCAGTTCGTCGTTGGTGCGGTTGCGCCGCAGGTCGGTCAGCAGATCGTTCATCGCGTTGATCGGCGTCATCCCGGCGATCCGCTGGCGGAGGAGCCGGCTCACCGCCAGCGCCTCCTGCGACAGCAGCAGCTCCTCCCGCCGGGTGGCGCTCGCCACCAGGTCGATCGCCGGGTAGATCCGCCGCTCGGCCAGCTCGCGGCTCAGCACCAGCTCGGAGTTGCCGGTGCCCTTGAACTCCTCGAAGATCACCTGGTCCATCCGGCTGCCGGTGTCGACCAGCGCCGTCGCGATGATGGTGAGCGAGCCTCCGCCCTGGCCCGCGTCGATCTTCCGGGCGCTGCCGAGGAACCGCTTGGGCCGCTCGAGCGACTGGGCATCGAGCCCGCCCGACAGGGTCCGCCCCGTGCCCTTCTCCACCGTGTTGTAGGCCCGGGCCAACCTGGTCAGCGAGTCGACGATGATGACGACGTCCTCCCCCAGCTCGACCCGGCGCCGAGCCCGCTCGAGGGTCAGCTCGGCCACGGCCACATGCTGCTGGGCCGGCTGGTCGAAGCTGGAGGCGATCACCTCGCCCACGTTCATCGCCTCCATCTCGAACACTTCCTCGGGCCGCTCGTCCACCAGCAGCACCAGCAGCGTGGCCCGGGGGTCGTTGGTGCTGATCCCCTCGGCGATGCTCTGCAGGACCATGGTCTTGCCGGCCTTGGCCGGGGCTACGATCAGGGCCCGCTGGCCCTTGCCGAAGGGGCAGAGGATGTCGATCACCCGGTTGGTGAAGTCGGGTTGGCCCTGACGGACCAGCCCGCACTCGAGCTGGAGCTGCTCGTTGGGATGGATGGCGCCCAGCCGATTGAACTCGGGCCGGCCCTGCACCTCGGCGGGGGGCCGCCCGTTGATGGCGGTGACCCGCTCGAGCGTGGCGCCCCGGCCCTTGCCGCCGGAGCGGGTGTCGCCCTCGATCTCGTCGCCGGCCCGCAGCCCGTACTGACGGATGACCCGCTCGCCTACGTGCACGTCCGCCCGGTCGGGCAGGTAGCTGGCCTCGCGGCGGCGAAGAAAGCCGCTCCCGCGCCCGGCCAGCTCGAGGACGCCGAGCATCAGGCGGCGGCCACGGAGCGCTTGATCCGGAACAGGATGGCGGTGAGCCCCTGGGTTCGGGTCATCCCCAGCGTCTCGCTCAGGCCCAGCTGGTCCAGCAGGTCGTCGGGCACCCGGGCCACCTCGGCCGGCGCGGCGCCCTCGAGCGACCGGGCCAGCAGGCTGATGAAGCCGCGCACCGTGGGCGACTCGGGGGGCACGTCGGCGTGGATGTGGACCTGGCCGTCGGCCACCTCGACCCAGAGGTGCACCGGCGTCTGGCACTCGTGCACCAGGTGCTCGCCTCGCGCCTTTTCCTCCTGGTAGCGCTCGGGCAGCGGCGGCAGCTTCCGTGAATAGTCCAGCAGGGTCTCGAGTCGGGTGGTCCGATCGGCCGATTTGAATCGCGGGATCAGGCTGTCGAGCGAAGGCATGGTCGAGTTCGGCTGAAGGAGCTCTGTGGACGCCGGGTTGGCGTCGGGGAAGATAACCTCTCCCAGCCGGGCTGCCGCGGGCGGGCCGGGCCCGGCGGATCCGGCTGCTCCTGCCGAAGGCCCGGGCCAGGGCGCGTGCTCCTGCCGGACCTGGGCCGGCGGGAATGGCCGGCGGGAATGGCCGGCGCGGGGTCCGGCCCTGGCCCACCCGCCACCAGCTTGACGCCGGCCCGGCGCGTCATGTATAGATATGCAACTCATGGATATCGTCCGCGCGCTTCGTCCCGGCCTCATTCCGTCCCGACTCTGTCTCCGAGGCGGCGCGCCAGCACGCGGGTAGCACCCGACCCGAGCGATCCAGCGACCCGGCCTCTCCCGCGAGAGGCCGTTTCCGTTTTCGACCAGGAGGGCGGATGACGCCTCGGCTGTACGACACCACCCTGCGCGACGGCACCCAGCGGGAGGGCCTGTCCCTCTCGGTCGACGACAAGCTCAAGATCGCCCGGGCGCTCGACCGGCTGGGGGTCAGCTACCTCGAGGGCGGCTGGCCCGGGTCCAACCCGAAGGATGCCGAGTTCTTCCGGCGGATCCACCAAGTCCCGCTGGAGCACGCCCAGGTCGCGGCGTTCGGCAGCACCCGCCGGGCCGGGATCGCCTGCGAGGACGACCACAACCTCCGCGCCCTGGTCGATGCCGGCACCCCCGTGGTGACCCTGGTCGGCAAGAGCTCGACCCTGCACGTGGACCGGATCCTCGAGACCACCCGGGAGGAAAATCTCCGGATGATCGGGGAGAGCGTCGCCTTCCTCAAGCGCCTCGGGCGCGAAGTGGTCTACGACGCGGAGCATTTCTTCGACGGCTACCGGCTCGACCGGGTCTACGCGCTCGAGACCCTGGCCGCGGCCGCGGGCGCCGGCGCCGACTGCCTGGTCCTGTGCGACACCAACGGGGGCGAGCTCCCCGACGCCGTCGCCGACCGGGTCCACGACGTCCGCGGCCGGTTCGCCACCCCGGTCGGCATCCATCCCCACAACGATGCGGGCCTGGCCCTGGCCAACGCCCTGGCCGCAGTCCGGGCGGGCGCGGTCCAGGTGCAGGGGACCATCAACGGCTACGGCGAGCGGTGCGGCAACCTCGATCTGGTGACCCTGGTGGCGACCCTCGAGCTCAAGCTCGGGGTGGCGGTGCTCCCGGCGGGGGCGCTCCGCCGGTTGACCGAGGTCAGCCAGTTCGTGGCCGCCGTCGCCAACCAGCATCCCGACCCCCACGCCCCCTACGTCGGCCGCAGCGCCTTCGCCCACAAGGGCGGGATCCACGTCGCCGCCATCGCCAAGCTGGCCGACAGCTACCAGCACGTCGATCCCGCGGCGGTGGGCAACGAGATGCGGGTGGTGGTCAGCGAGATGGCCGGCCGGCGCAACGTCCGGCTCCGGTCCGAGGCGCTGGGCCTGGCCGCCGGCCCGCGCGAGACGGCCGTCCTCCAGCGGATCAAGGAGCTCGAGCACCAGGGCTTCCAGTTCGAGGCGGCAGAAGGGTCGTTCGAGATGCTGCTCCGCCGGGCGGCCCCGGGCTACCGGGCGCCATTCATCATGGAGGATTTTACCGTCATCGTGGAGAAGCGGGGCGGGGGCGGCAGTCGGTCGCAGGCCACCGTGCGGATCCGGGTGGGCGACGAGATGATGCACACGGCCTCGGAAGGCGACGGGCCGGTGAACGCGCTCGACCGGGCGGTCCGCAAGGCCCTGCTGCCGCACTACCCCGCGCTGGCCGACGTCCAGCTGGTGGACTACAAGGTCCGGATCGTGGACGAGCACCTCGGCACCGGCGCCCGGCCGCGGGTGATCATCGAATCGGGGCGCGGCACCGAGCGGTGGAGCACGGTGGGCTGCTCCGAAAACATCATCGAGGCCAGCTGGCTGGCGCTGTGCGACGGCCTGGAGCTGCCGCTCCTGTGGGACGCGGAGCGATCGCCGGCCGGGCCCGGGGCCGCCGAGGCGGGAGCGGCCTAGCCCCGGTCCCCGGCCGGGGGGGGGGCGGGTGGTAGCGGAGGTCCCAAATTCGGCGGAACTTGGGGAAGGCCGGGAACCGGCCACGGGGTCGCGGGCGTTACACCGGTTGTCCCGGAGCCGTCCACCCTTCACATAGATCCCATGCCGACTACCGAGCGGTATGACGCCATCGTCATCGGCGCAGGCCAGGCCGGCGGTCCCCTCGCCTCGGCGCTGGCCCGGAGCGGGCGGCGCACGGCGCTGATCGAGCGCGAGCACGTCGGCGGCACCTGCATCAATGAGGGCTGCACCCCAACCAAGACGATGGTGGCCAGCGCGCGGGTCGCCTACCTCGCGCGACGGGGGGCGGATTACGGGGTGGCGACCGGCCCGGTCGGGGTGGACCTGAGCCGGGTCCGCGAGCGTAAGCGGGCCATCGTGAACAGCTTCCGGAGCGGCAGCCTGCGGCGGCTCGAGGCGACCGCCGGCCTCGAGCTGATCTGCGCCGAGGCCAGCTTTGCCGACCAGCGGACCGTGCTGGTGGACGGCCGCCGGCTGGCGGGCGAGCTGGTGTTCATCAACACCGGTGGCCGGCCCGCGGCGCCGGACATCGAGGGACTCGACGGGATCAGCTCGCTCGACTCGACCTCCATCATGGAGCTCGATCGGGTGCCCGAGCACCTGATCATTCTGGGCGGCGGCTATATCGGCCTCGAGTTCGGCCAGATGTTCCGCCGGTTCGGCAGCCGGGTCACCGTGATTCAGCGCGGCCGCCAGCTCCTGCCCCAGGAAGACGAGGACGTAGCCGGGGCGATCCTCGACATCCTGCGCGACGACGGCATCGAGGTGTGGCTCCAGACCCAGGCGATCCGGGCGGCGGCCGACGGTGACGGGGTTCGGCTCACCGTCCGGACGGCGGCGGGCGAGCGGCAGCTGGAGGGCAGCCATGTCCTCCGGGCCGCCGGCCGGGTGCCCAACACCGACCGGCTCAACCTGACCGCCGCCGGGGTCGCGACCGACGACAAGGGATTCATCCGGGTCAATGAGCGGCTGGAAACCAGCGCCCCCGGAGTCTACGCCCTGGGCGATGTGAAGGGCGGGCCCGCCTTTACCCACATCTCCTACGACGACTTCAGGATCATCCGTACCAATCTGTTACAGAACGGCCGGGCGTGCGTCACCGACCGGCTCGTCCCTTATACCGTATTCATCGACCCCCAATTGGGGCGGATCGGGCTGAGCGAGCGCGAAGCCCGGCGGCTGGGCCGGCCGGTGCGGGTCGCCCGGATCCCGATGACGTCCGTGGCCCGCGCCCTGGAGCTGGACGAGGCTCGCGGGTTCATCAAGGCGCTGGTCGACCCTGGCACCGGCCTGCTGCTCGGCGCCGCCGTGCTGGGCATCGAGGGGGGCGAGCTGATGGCGGTCATCCAGCTCGCCATGATGGGACAGGTACCGTACCATCGGCTTCGGGACGCAGTGTTCGCGCATCCGACTCTGGCCGAATCGCTCAACACGCTGTTCACCACGCTCGACGCCTGACGCGCGGCGCCCTGGCGCCGGCAAGGAGGGACCGCATGACACTGGCGGCCGCACCGAGCCGACTGGCCCCCGACATCATTGCCGATCAACTGCTCGACGCCCGGGCCCGCACCCTGCTGCTGGTGGCGCCGCTGAGCGACCAGGATCTGCACGCCCAGCACGATCCGCTGATGAGCCCGATCCTGTGGGACCTGGGCCACATCGCCCATTTCGAGGAGCTGTGGCTGACCCGCAACCTCGACGGGCCGATCGAGTTCGTCGAGATGCCCGGGCTGTACAATCCCTTCGAGCACCCCCGGAGCAGCCGGGGCGGGCTCGAGCTGCCCGGGCTGGACGAGGTCCGCGCCATCATGGACGAGATCCGCGGGCGGGTGCTGGCCCGGCTGGTCTCGGCCGATTTCGACGCCGGGCACCCGTTACTGCGGGACGGCTTCGTCTACCACATGGTGCTCCAGCACGAGTACCAGCACAACGAGACCATGCTCCAGACGCTCCAGCTCAAGCGGGGTGCGCCGTACGTCCCCCTGCTGCGGCTGGCGCCGGGATCCGGTGCGCCCGGGCGGACGGCGACACCGGGTGAGATGGTCCGCTTTCCCGGCGGGGTGGTCGAGATCGGCACCGGCGACCGTGCGACGGCGTACGACAACGAACGGCCGGCGCACCGGGTCGAGCTGGCGCCGTTCTGGATCGACGTCCATCCAGTCACCAACCACGACTTCCAGGTGTTCATCGGCGCCGGCGGCTACCAGACCCGGGAGTACTGGTCCGAGGCCGGCTGGCAGTGGCGGACCGAGACCGACGCCCGGGCCCCCAAGTACTGGCGCTTTGCCGACGGCGGCTGGCAGACCCGGTCGATGGACCGCCCCGGCCCGGTCGAGCCGTGGCATCCGGTATGTCACGTCTGCTGGCACGAGGCCGACGCCTACGCCCGGTTCGCCGGCAAGCGGCTGCCGACCGAGGTGGAGTGGGAGGCGGCGGCGTCCTGGGATCCGGACAGCGGCACCAAGCGGCTCTTCCCCTGGGGCGACCAGCCGGCCGACCGGACCCGGGCCAACGTCGACCAGCTCGCCTTCGGCACCGCGCCGATCGGCAGCTACCCCGCCGGCGTCTCGCCGGTCGGCTGTCACGGCATGATCGGCGACGTGTGGGAGTGGACGGCCAGTGATTTCGGCCCCTGGCCCGGCTTCGAGAGCTTCCCCTACCCGGAGTATTCCGAGGTCTTCTTCGGGTCCGAGTACAAGGTCCTCCGGGGCGGCTCGTGGGCCACCCGACCAGGCGCGATCCGGAACACGTTTCGCAACTGGGACTACCCCATCCGCCGCCAGATCTTCAGCGGCTTCAGGTGCGCCCGCGATGCCTAAGCTTTCCCATCCCCCCGCGTCCCGGCCCTCGGGCCGGCCGATCAACCGCTCCATGCTGGCCGAGGTGGCCGAAGGTCTGGCGGCTCC
>DATAOR010000159.1:0-14546 GCA_036265635.1 Gemmatimonadales bacterium | reverse complement strand
GGCCCCGCTTCAGCCATCGGCCCCCGCGCGCCGACGGCGACGCTGGCCTACAGCATCGATCTCAACCGGCGGCAGGATGACCAGTTTCACGTCACGCTGCGGGTGGCGGGCCTGGGGCCGGAGAACGCCGTCTACCAGTTTGCCGCTACGGCTCCCGGCACCTACCAGGTCATGAACATCGGCCGCTTCGTCAGACAATTCCAGGCCTTCGACGGCGCCGGACGAATGGTTCCCACGGAGCGTCTCTCGGTGAACCAGTGGAAGCTGTCGGACCCGGCCAGGGTGCGGACGATCCGCTACGCCGTTACCGAGACCTGGGACAGCCCGCTCGACCACCCGATCTACATGATGTGCGGCACCTCCATCGAGTCCGACCACGTGCTGATCAATCCGCACGCGGTGATCGGTTACCCCACAGGGTTGCAGGCCACGCCGGTGCACCTGCGGCTGGCGTATCCGGCCGGGTGGAAGGTCGGCACGGCGCTCCATCGCGATCCCAAGGGCGTGTTCGTGGCCGACAACTTCGACCAGCTGGTGGACTCGCCCATCCTGCTCGGACGGCTGACCCGGGCCCGACTGGTGGTGACGGGTGTGCCGATCGACCTCTACGCCTATTCGGCGACGGACCAGATCAAGGCCGACCAGCTGCTCGGCGCCATGAGCGGGATGCTCAAGGCGGCGGGTCGCTTTCTCGGACGGCTGCCGGTGGACCGCTACACCTTCCTCTACCATTTCGCGGACAGCGGGGCGGGTGCCTGGGAGCATTCCTACAGCTCGGAGTACGTGCTCCAGGAAGCGCCGTACACCGACTCGCTGGGCGCCCGGGTCACCGACATCGCGGCGCACGAGTTCTTCCATGTGGTCACGCCGCTCAACATCCACAGCGAGATCATCGAACACTTCAACTTCGTGACGCCGGTGCCGTCGCGGCATCTCTGGCTGTACGAGGCGACGACGGAGTGGGCGGCGCACATGCTGCAGCTCCGGGCCGGGCTCAAGGCTCCCCAGCAGTATCTGGCCACCCAGATCCAGAAGATGCAGATCGATCACCAGCGGTACGACAGCAGCTACAGCCTGGGCGAGCTGGCCGCGACGTCGTACAGCGATTCGGGGCAGGCCCAGTACGGCAACATCTACATGCGGGGCGCGCTCACGGCGGGGTTGCTCGACATCCGTCTGCTGGAGCTGTCGCACGGTGAGCGGGGACTGCAGGACCTGATCAACGAGCTGACCCACCACTTCGGCAAGCGGCGGGCGTTTCCGGACTCCACCTTCGTGGACACCCTGGTGGCGATGACCGCGCCCGAGATCCGCGACTTCTTCGACCGCTACGTCTGGGACTCGCAGCGCCTGCCGATCAAGGAGTACTACGGCAAGCTGGGCGTCACCCTGGTGGAGGACCCTGATGGGCGGCCGGTGCGGTTCGAGATCGATGCCCATCCGACGCCGGAACAACGGCGGCTCCGCGAGGCCTGGCTGGGACGGAAGCCCGCTGGGGCGACGTAGCGCCGGCCGGTGGCCGGATGGCGCCCGATGACAGCCTGGCACGTCCCGGCCGCCGCGAGATCACGAGTAGTATCGCTTGAGGTGCTCCGCGACCCCGTCGAGATCGGGAAACAGCCGGCGCTCGTCCACGCTGACCAGGTCGAGCTGATCGCGGATCCGGCCCCGGTCGGCCGCCGGGATGACCAGCTTGGTCAGGGAGCCGGCCAGGTCGTGCGCCTCGAGGAAGGCGTCGAACGGCCGGCGCTTGTCGGAGCAGAGCGTGAAGGCCGCCGACTGGGCCACGATCCGGACGTCGAGCGACGGCGGCTCCAGCATGCAGGCGAACGGCTTGGCGTCGGCCGGCTGGGCAAACAGGCCCGACGGTGAAAAGGTCCGGCCTTCGCCGAACAACCCCTCCAGATCCTGGATCAGCAGCGCCAGCTCGGGCAGCCCGAATCGCCGGTGGACCGCCTTCCAGTCGAGCCGCCAGACCGCGCGGTCCGTCGTGGCAGCCGGATCCACCGTGGCGAAGTGAGCCGCCACCAGCGGCGAGTAGGTCCAGTCCAGCAATCTGGTCGGCAGCCCGTGGTGCTGGGCCGCGACCAGCACCTCCCAATCGTTCACCGGCGGCGTGACCAGGTACGGCCGCGAGTAGCGGATGAAGCTCCGGAGGATGAACTCCTCCAGGTCCGCCTTCCCGTGGGGTGCCCCGGCGCCGCCCAGCTTGTCGAGCGCGGTCAGCAAGGGCTGCCCGGCATCGGGCGAGCCCCGGAACACGCCGGTGCTCCGGCGCCGGCCGGTCGCGGGATCGGGCTCGGGAGGCGTCGTCTGGGCGATGAGATCGCCCAGGGAGTGGACCACTACCTCACGAATCATGGCTGGATATGGCGGATCCACTCGGTGTCGCGCAAGGTCTCGGACGCGGTGATCTTTCGCTCGTGTCCCCCACCTCCCGCCCGGCGATCGACCTCGCGGCGCTGTCGGCCCGGCTGCCCCGACGCCCGCTGACCCGGTTTGCGCCCAGCCCCACCGGATATCTTCACCTGGGCCACATCGCCAACGCAGTCTGGGTCTGGGGATTGGCGCGGGCGCTGGGCGGTCGGGTCCTGCTCCGGATCGAGGATCACGACCGGGGCCGCTGCCGGCCCGAATACGAGGCGGCGCTGCTCGAGGACCTGGTGTGGCTCGGCCTCGAGCCCGATCTCGGCCGGCCCGACGAGCTCCGGCGGGGCCGGTCCGATCACCGGCAGAGCGACTCGACCGGCGCCTACGACGCCGCTCTCGCCATTCTGGCCCCGGCGGTCTTCGCCTGCGACTGCTCCCGGAAGGATCTCGCCGAGCTGGAAGGGGACGTGCCTAATCGGGAGACGCGCTATACCGGGCGTTGCCGGGCCCGGGGCCTGGCGGCGAGTCCCGGGCGCGGGCTCCGGCTGAGGATCGAGCCGGGCCTCGAGCGATTCGACGACGCCCGGCTGGGCACCCAGGCCCAGGATCCGTCCAGCCAGTGCGGCGACCTGCTGCTCCGCGATCGCCTGGGGCAGTGGACCTACCAGTTCGCGGTGGTGGTGGACGACCTGCGCCATGGCGTGGACCTGGTGATCCGGGGCGACGACCTCCTGTCGTCCACCGGACGGCAGATCCAGCTCGCTCGCCGGCTCGGCCGAACCGGGGCGCCGGTCTTTCTCCATCATCCGCTGATTCGGAAGCCCGCCGGTGAAAAGCTGAGCAAGTCGAGCGGCGATACCGGCATCCGGCAGTTGCGTTCGGCGGGTCACTCGCCGGCGGAGCTGCTGGGCCGAGCGGCGCAGCTGACGGGACTGCAGGCCGCGGCCGGACCGCTCGAGCCGTCGGATCTGGCCAAGCTGTTCACCGGGGGTTAGCATCGCTCACGGGGCCGGCCGCGCCGTTGCCGTGCCGGCCGATGGCTCCGTGCCGCGCCCGCCGCACCCTTTCGCCTAGAGGTCTCCATGTCCTGTCGCCTCCGCCGCTGGCTCGTGCTGCTGGGTGGCTCTGCCGGCCTGCTGGGCGCCGCGTTCCCACTCGGCGGGCTCGAGGCACAGGCGCTCCCCCGGGTGGTCATCCAGACGACGATGGGCGACATCGAGGTCGAAATCGACAGCGTCCACGCGCCCAACACCTCGGCCAACTTCCTGCGCTACGTCGACCTGGGCTTCTATCGGTTCGGGAGGTTCCACCGGACCGTCCGGGCGGACAATCAGCCGAACAATCCCGTCAAGATCGCGGTCATTCAAGCCGGACTCGACTCGTTTCGGGTCAAGGACTTTCCGCCGATCAAGCTCGAGCGCACCAGCAAGACCGGCATCCGCCACAAGGACGGGGCGATCTCCATGGCGCGCGACGGGCCCGACACGGCGACCTCCGATTTCTTCATCTGTATCGGGGACCAGCCGGCGCTCGACTTCGGCGGCAAGCGGAATCCGGACGGGCAGGGATTCGCGGCGTTCGGGCGGGTACTGCTGGGGATGGAGGTGGTCCGGCGGATCCAGGCCTCGCCGGCGAAAGGCCAGGCGCTGCAGCCGCCCGTGGCGATCCGGAATATCGTGCGGAAGGCGTGACCCCGGCCGGCTGGAGGCTGCCAGCTACCGGTCCGTCATCCCCTTGAAGATGCCTTCGCGGACCCGGGCTGCCTTCGGCGCGGCCGCGCTGTCGATGGCCAGCCGGCTCTCGAGCCGGGGCACCAGGCGAACCTTGCCGTTGAGCGTCATGGTCCGGCCGTCCCGGCGGATCTGGATCGGCAGCGCCTGACCCTCCTCCTTGCCGAAGCGCTGGCGGAACTTGGGGCCGAAGTCGGGGTCGGTGATCGAGACATCCCCCAGAGCCAGCAGGACATCCCCCGCCTTCAATCCCGCCTCCTCGGCCGAGCCACCCGGCAGAACCTGGCGAACCACCACCGCGCCGGAGGAGTCCTGGCCGGCGGAGAGGCCAAGCCGGGCTTCCCGGAGGGTATCGGTGACCACATGGAGGCCGGCCAACGGCAGCAAGTCCCGCCACGGCAGCGGCTCCCGCCCATCCACGTAGCGGGCCGCGAAGTCGGTGAAGCTTCGGCCAGCTGCCGCCCGCGACACGGCGCCCCACCAGTCGGCCCCGGTGAACCCCCGGCCTGCCTGATAGACGGTGCGATAGAGCTCGCGCATGACGGTGTCGAGCGAGCGGCGGTTGTCGCTGGCGTCACGGATCATGATGTCCAGCGCCAGCCCCGTGAGCGAGCCCTGCGGGTAGTAGAGATAGCCGCTGCCATCGGTCGGATGGATCCAGGTCGAGAGCGAGGCGTCCTCGAGGGCGGTCGGCGGCGCGTCGGCCACCTTGGCGATCTTCTCGGCGGTGGCGTTGAGGAACTGCAGCGGTGTGATGATGCCGCCGCGCAGGATGGCCAGGTCGGCGTAGTAGTCGGTGATGCCCTCGCTCACCCAGAGCCACACCGTCGGTTCGCTCCGGTCGTAGCGGTAGGGCACCATCTCGGCCGGCCGCAGCCGCTTGACGTTCCAGGCATGGAAGATCTCGTGGGCGGTGATCGAGGCCAGCACGGGACTGCCGATGAACCCGGGGCTGTAGATCCCCACGTGCGAGTTGGTGTGCTCGAGCGCGCTGCCGCCGCCGAAGGTGCTGTCGAAAATCATCATCACGCTGTAGTGCGGCCAGGGCGTCTCGCCGAACACCGCCGCTTCGGGCGGGATCATCCTGCCGATCTGGTCCAGTGTGCGAGTCCGGCTCTCGCCCGTCAGCATCCCCGCGGGGTAGCTGGCCAGCCGGGTCCAGCGGCCGGCCACCTGGACGCTGTCCAGGTCCATCCGCCCCACGAAGAACGGCTTGTCCACCAGGTCGTGGTAGTTGCCTTCGCGGTAGCCGCCCGCCTGCTGGGGGACGCTCTGCATGCCGGTGACCACCCGCCAGCCGGGCTCGGTCGTCACCGTCACGGTGGCGGGGAAGTCGGTCCCGCGGCCTTCCGGGTAGGGGAAGACGTTGGTGCCGTTGAACAGCACGAAGTCGGGCCGGGCCCAGGCCATGGCGTTGTCGAGCGTGTCGGCCAGATAGTTGAACCGGACTTCGAGCGACCGGGCGCCGGCCGGCTGGATCCGCCAGGTGTCGTAGTCGAGCTTGTCCCACCGGAGCGGCTTGTCGCCGGCGGTGGGACTGAAGCCCGACACCCACCGGGCGAAGTAGCTCAACTCGTAGGCGCCCGGCGTCCAGGCGGGCAGCGACAGCAGCACCGGGCCCGGTCCCGCCACCTCGAAGCTCATGGCTACCCGCAGCGTGCGCGCCTCGGCGCCGATCGAGTCGAAGCTCACCTGGTAGCGGATGTTGGTCAGCGGCGCGGAAACCGACGCGCCCTCGGGCGAGGGAGCCGGCGGCTTCCGTGTCACGGGCGCGGGAGCGGACGGGCGCCTGGGCGGCGGCTGCTGAGCCGCGGCCGGGTAAGCCGGCACGGTGGTGGCCGCCAGGGCGGCCAGGGCGCCGGCCAGGGTGGCGGCCATGGTGGCGGCCGCAAACGGGCGGCGGGCAGCAGGCGGAGTCATGGCCGGTCGGACTGGGGGAAGCAAATGGGGAACGCCGACTAGCCGTCCGACTGCAGCGGGGCCACCGCAGCTGCCGGGCCAACCAGGGCGGGCGCGTCGGCCGCCAGCTCGCCCTCCCACCGGGCCATCACGGCGGTGGCGAGGCAGTTGCCGACCAGATTGACCATGGTTCGCGCCATGTCCATCAGCTCGTCCACGCCGAGGATGACGGCCACCCCCTCGAGCGGCAGCCCGAAGGCGGTGAGGGTGCCGGACAGCACCACCAGGCTGGCGCGGGGCACGGCCGCAATGCCTTTGCTGGTCACCAGCAGGGTGAGCATCATGACCAGCTGCTGACCCACGGTCATCTCCACGCCCGCCGCCTGGGCCACGAACATCGAGGCGACGCCCAGGTAGAGGGTAGAGCCGTCGAGGTTGAAGGAGTAGCCGGTCGGCATCACGAAGGCCACGATGCTGCGGGGAACGCCGAATTCGGTCATCCGCTGCATGGCGAGCGGCAGCGCCGCATCGGACGAGGTGGTGGTGAACGCGATGATCGCCGGATCCTTGACCGCGGCGGCGAAGCGGCGAAGCGGGATGCGGGCCAGCAGGGCGGCGGGCACCAGGGCCACCAGGGCGAACACCAGCAGGGCCAGATAGAGCGTTCCCACCAGCAGCCCCAGGTTCCGGAGCACCTGGATCCCGCTGTGACTCACCGTTACCGCCATCGCGGCGCCGATGCCGATCGGGGCGAACTTCATCACCATGCCGACGAACTTGAACATCACCTCCATCAACCCTTCGCAGAACCCGAGCATGGCCTCCTTGGGGCGGCCCTTCACCTGCGACAGGGCGACGGCGAACAGGGTGGCCCAGAATACCACCTGGAGCACCTCGTTGTGGACCGCGGCCTCGAAGAAGCTCTGCGGCACCACGTGCTCTAGGAACCCCCCGAAGGTGGTGGGCGCCGGCTTGGGAATCGGGGCGTTGGGATCGGGCGCCGGAAGCACCACCCCGACCCCGGGGCGGGTGAAGTTGACGGTGATGAGCCCGATGGCCAACGCCACCGTGGTCATCAGCCAGAAGTAGCTGATCGACTTGGCGGCCAGCCGGCCGATCCGCTTGAGGTCGTCGCCGTGGCCGGCGATGCCGACCACCAGGGTGCCGAAGATGATCGGCACCACGACCGACTTGATCATCCGGAGGAAGGTGGTGGAGAGCGGCTTGAGCTGGACCGCGAACTCGGGCGCGGCCCAGCCGAGCACGATGCCGATGCCCATCCCGATGAAGATCCACCAGGTGAGCGACAGCCGTCGAACGGCGCCCAGCATCAGCGGCCGACCAGCGCGCCGGCCTTGGCCTCGATCCCGGCCAGGAGCGAGGCATACGAGGCGGCGAACTTGGCCACGCCGTCGGCCTCGAGCTCGCGGGTGATCGCAGCCAGGTCGATGCCCCGGGCCGCCAGCGCCTCGAGCAGACCGGGGGCCGCCTTGATCTCGTCCACGATCCGGACCGCGGGCCGGCCGTGGTCGCGATAGGCGGCGAAGGTCTCCGGCGGGAGGGTGTTGACCGTCCGGGGCGCCACCAGCGCTTCGACGTAGTGGACGTCGGAGTAGCGCGGATCCTTGGTGCTGGTCGAGGCCCACAGGGGCCGCTGGGGCCGGGCCCCCGCCTTCGCCAGCGCCTGCCAGCGCGGGGTGCCGAGGGACCACTCGAACAGGCGGTAGGCGGCGGCCGCGTTGGCGATGGCGATCCGCCCGCGGAGCCGGTCCGGGTCGCCCAGGCGGTCGAGCGCGGGATCCACCTTGCCGTCCACCCGGCTGACGAAGAAGCTGGCCACCGAGGTGACTGGCCGGAGCGCGTCGCCGGCGTCCCGCCGGCGCTCGAGCCCGGCCAGGAAGGCCTCGATCACTTCGCCGTAGCGCTCGACCGAGAACAGCAGCGTCACGTTGACGCTGATCCCCGCCGCGATGCACCGGGTGATGGCCGGCAGGCCCTCGACCGTGCCGGGAATCTTGATCATCGCGTTGGGCCGGTCGAGAGTCCGCCACAGCCGCTCGGCCTCGGCGACCGTGGCCTCGGTATCGTGGGCCAGCGTCGGCGCGACCTCGAGCGAGACCAGCCCGTCGGCCCCGTCACTGGCGCGGAAGACCGGCGCGAACAGGTCGCAGGCGGCCCGGACGTCGGCCACCGCGAGGTGCTCGAAGATCTCCTGCGGGCTCCGGCCGGCGTCGGTCTGGACCCGGATCTCCTCGTCGTACAGCCGGCTCCCCGCGATCGCCTTCTCGAAGATGGTCGGGTTCGAGGTCATCCCCCGGAGCCCATCCTCGGCGATGAGCCGGCCGAGCTCGCCGGAGATCACCAGGTCGCGGGTGATGTAGTCGTACCAGGGGCTCTGGCCCAGCTCACCCAGCCGGACCAGCGGGTTGGCAGACGAAACGGTCACGCGGTCCTCCGCACCAGCAGCTGCCGCACGATGGCGGCGGCGTGCTCCGGGGTGAACTTGAACTCCTCGAACAGGCGATCGCCCGGCGCGGACGCGCCGAAGCCGGCCATCGCCAGCATGGCGCCGTCGGACCCGATCCAGCGCTCCCAGCCGAACGGGCTGGCCGCCTCGATGCCGAGGCGCACCGTCACGGCCGGCGGCAGCACCTCGTCGCGGTAGGCCGGCGACTGGGCCGCGAACAACTCCCACGACGGGAGGGAGACCACTCGGACCCGAACCCGGTCAGCCTGGAGCAGCCGCGCGGCTGCCAGCGCGACGTGCACTTCGCTCCCGGTGGCGATGAGGATGGCCTGCGGGGTGCCCCCGGGCGGATCGCTCAGGATGTAGCCGCCCCGGGCCGCGCCGTCGGCCGGCGCGTGGGCCGTCCGGTCGAGCACGGGGAGCTTCTGCCGGCTCAGCACCAGCACGGTCGGCCCGTCGGTGCGGCTCATCGCCGAGCGCCAGGCCTCGACCGTCTCACCGGCGTCGGCCGGGCGGATGAGCACCAGGTTGGGCGTGGCCCGGAGCATGGCCAGGTGCTCGATCGGCTGGTGGGTCGGTCCGTCCTCCCCCACGCCGATGGAGTCGTGCGTTCCGATGAGCACTACCGGCAGCCGCATGATGGCCGCCAGCCGGATGGCCGGCTTCATGTAGTCGGAGAAGACGAGGAACGTGCTGCCGAATGCACGCAGGCCGCCGTGGGCGGCCATGCCGTTGAGGCAGGCGGCCATGCCGTGCTCGCGCACGCCCCAGTGGAAGGTCCGCCCGGTGGTGGCGGGTCCGAAGACGCCGCCCTGCTTGAGGGTGGTGCCGGTGCTCCCGCCCAGGTCGGCGGAGCCGCCGACCAGGTTGGGCACCGCCGCGGCCAGGGCCTGCAGTGCCATGCCGGATGCCTGCCGGGTGGCGAGCGGGCCCTGCTCGGGCCCGATCACCGGCAGCGTCCGGTCCCAGCCCTCCGGCAGCGCGCCCGACAGCCACTGCTCCAGCTCCCGGGCCGCCTCGGGGTCTGCCGCCGCGTAGGCCGCCAGCCGGGCGCGCCACTCGCCGTGGGCTGCCGCCCCGCGGGTCACCGCCTCGCGCCAGTGATCCAGCGCGTCCTCCGGTACGTAGAACCTGGGCTCCTCGGGCCATCCCATCACCTGCTTGGTCCGGCGGACTTCCTCGGCCCCCAGCGGCTCGCCGTGGGCCTTGCTCGAATTGCGCTTGGTCGGCGCGGGATCCGCGATGACGGTGCGCAGGGCGATCAGGCTAGGGCGCTCGGTCTCCGCCACCGCCGCGGCGCAGGCCTCGGTGATGGCCGCCAGGTCGTTCCCGTCGGCCACCCGGACCACGTGCCAGCCGTAGGCGGCGAAGCGGGCCGGGACGTCCTCGCTGAACGAGAGCGCGGTGTCGCCGTCGATGGTGATGTGATTGTCGTCGTAGAGCAGGGTGAGCTTGCCCAGCCGCAGGTGTCCCGCCAGCGACGCGGCTTCGTGGGCGACACCCTCCATCAGGTCTCCGTCGCTCACGAACGCCCAGGTGCGGTGATCCACCACGCGGTGCTCGGGCCGGTTGAACCGGTCGGCCAGCAGCCGCTCGGCGATGGCCATCCCGACCGCGTTGCCGACGCCCTGGCCCAGCGGCCCGGTCGTGGTTTCCACTCCGGGCGTGTGCCCCCGCTCCGGGTGCCCAGGCGTGCGGGAGCCCCACTGCCGGAAGGCCCGAATATCGTCCAGCGAAAGGTCGTAGCCCGACAGGTAGAGCAGGGCGTAGATCAGCATCGAGGCATGACCGCACGACAGCACGAAGCGATCGCGGTCGGGCCAGGCGGGATCCCGGGGGTCGTGCTTGAGAAACTGGTGCCAGAGGACATACGCGGCGGGCGCCAGCGCCATTGGAGTGCCGGGGTGGCCGGACTGGGCCGCCTCGACCGCGTCCATGGCCAGCGCCCGTACGCTGTTGATGCTGCGCCAGACCAGGGCGTCGGCCTCGCCGAAGACCGTGGCCGGGAGACCGGTCGCAGGCGCGGCCAGGGTGCGAGTGCTCTCTGGGGTCAGGCGGCGGCTCCTTGTCGGGGACCGGCGGTGAGGCGAGCGAGCAAGATAATCGTCCGGCTCGGCCGCGGGGAGAACGCACGGCCCGCCGGACCCGGACGCGGACCTCAGCACCCCGCACGGCGGTACCGCCTCCTGTCGTGCGGTCCCGAGGCCCCGTACCTTTAGCCCGGCCGATGATGCCACCTCTCCCGTCGCCTGCCAGCCGACCCGATCGGACCTACGAGATCCACGAAGTGGCCGAGCTCACGGGTCTGGCCGCTGCGCGGCTCCGGGCCTGGGAGCGGCGCTACGAGGTGGTGCGTCCCCGCCGGATGCCCAATGGCTACCGGGCCTACACCGCCGACCAGGTGGCCCTGCTCCGGGCCTACGCCCGGCTGATCGATCACGGCGAGCGGATCGGCGATCTGGCCGAGCGGCCCCGGGAGGACGTCCTGGCCCAGGCCTTGTCCCGGACGCTCGACGGCTCGCCCCAGGCGGCGCTGATCGAGGCGGTCCGTGGCTTCGACCGCGAGCGCCTGGAGGGGCTGGTGGCCCAGCAGCTGGCGCTCCGCGGGCTCAAGGAGTTCGCTTCCGAAGTCGTGCTTCCGCTGGCCCAGTCGGTAGGTGACCTCTGGGCCCTGGGGAAGATCCCGATCGCGGCCGAGCATCTGGCGAGCGAGGTAGTGCTCCACGCGCTCAAGGGCGGACTTCGGATGTCGCGCGGGTCCGGCCCGCTGGTGGTCGGGGCCTGCCTGGCCGGCGAGCGTCACGAATGGGGCTTTCTCGCTACCCTGGCGATGATCCAGGAGGAGGGCTGGCGGGTCCACTATCTGGGGGCCGACCTGCCGGTCCCGGAGGTGGTCGAAGCGGCCTGGACGCTGTCGCCCCGTGGCGTGGCCTTCAGCAGCAGCGATCCGGTGGTGGTCCGGGCCAACCTTCCCGCGCTGGCCGCGGTGCCCAGCCGGCTGCCGCCACGAACGCTCGCCGCCATCGGTGGCGCCGGCGCCGAGCCCCACTCGCGCACCCTCAAGGGCTACGGCTTCCGCCTCGGACTGGAGGCCTTCAGCCGGCCGTCAAGAGAGTCATGACCACCGGTGCCGCGGGCCCGCCCGGTCGGTACCCTGCTGACCCCACGAGGGCGTTGGCTCCAGCCCTGGCTGACTCCGGACCGCGCCGGCGAACTGCGCCCGCGTCCTCGACGGAACCGACCGGCCGGGTTACGATGTCTTCAGGCCCGGCCCGAGACCGCCCCACGGCGGCGCAGGCATACGTCAAGGCGGAAGCCGATTCGGGGCGGGGACAGCGCCGGGAACGGCCGATTTCGACGGAGGCAGCCAGGTGATCGGGAGACTGCTGGGCCGTCGGGCCATTCTGTCGGAGCGCGAACAGGAGCTTCGCGCCCGCGAGCAGGAGCTGCTGGACCGGCTGGCCGCCGCGCTCGAGCGGTTCGGCGCCGACGTGGATCCCGACGACCTGCGCCGCTTCCGCGAGGCCCGGGAGCAGCTGGCCGGCCTGTTCCTGCTGGTGATTGCCGGCGAGTTCAACTCGGGCAAGTCGAGCTTCATCAACGCGCTCCTGGGGGAGCGGGTGCTGCCGGAAGGGGTCACCCCCACCACTGACCGGATCAACCGCCTTCGCTACGGCCCCGAGGTCACCGAATCGCTGGTCGAAGCCTTCCTGCTCGACCGGACCTACCCGGCCGACATTCTCCGCGAGCTCACGGTAGTGGATACGCCGGGCACCAACGCCATCATCCGGCGGCACGAGGAGCTGACCCGTGACTTCATTCCCCGGGCCGATCTGGTGCTCTTCGTCACCAGCGCCGACCGGCCGTTCACCGAGAGCGAGCGCGGCTTTCTCGAGCAGATCCGCGAGTGGGGCAAGAAGATCGTCTTCGTCATCAACAAGATCGACATCCTGGCCAAGCCGGAGGAACGGTCACAGGTGATCGAGTTCGTCCGCCAGCACGCCCAGGCGCTGCTGGGGGAGACGCCGCGACTGTTCGCCCTCTCGGCCCGCGACGCCCAGCGGGCCCGGGCCGAGGGATCGACCGAGGCCTGGGCGGCCAGCGGGTTCGACGCGATGGATACCTACCTGGTGCGGACGCTCGATCAGGAGGAGCGGATCCGGCTCAAGCTGCTCAACCCGCTCAACGTCGGCCTCCGGCTCACCGCCCGGTACAAGGAGGTGGCGTTCGAGCGACTCAAGCTGCTGGCCCAGGACGTCGAGACCATCCAGAACATCGACAAGCAGCTGGCCGCCTTCCACGACGAGATGATCCGCGACGTGGAGCCGCGGCTGGCCCGGCTGGACGTCCTGCTCAACGAGATGGAGCGGCGGGGCCTGGCGTTCTTCGAGGACACCCTCCGGATCGGCCGGATCCGGACCCTGATGGACAGCGAGGGGGTCCGCCGGTCGTTCGAGCGGGAGGTGGTCGGCGACACCCCGGCCCAGCTCGAAGCCGAAACCGGGCGGGTGATCGACTGGATCGTCGAGCGGAACCTCAAGGCGTGGCAGGACGTGAGCGGGTACATCGACCGGCGGCAGATCGACCGGCACCGCGAGGGCATGGTGGGCGAGGTGGGTGGCAGCTTCAGCTACAACCGCCAGGCGCTGCTCGATTCGATCGGCCGGGTGGCGCGCGAGGTGGTGGGCAGCTACGACCGCGACGCCGAGGCGAGGACCATCGCCAACGAGGTGCAGGGCACCTTCGCCACGACGGCGCTGGCCGGCGCCGGCGCCCTCGGTCTGGGGACCCTGGTGGTCACGCTGCTCACCGGCGCGGTGGCCGATGTGACCGGTCTGCTGCTCGCCACCGCGCTGGCGGTGAGCGGGTTCTACGTCATCCCGCGGAAGCGCCGCCAGGCGCAGCGCGAGTTCAGCCGCCGGATTGCCGAGCTGCGGAGCCGGCTCCGGGAAGGCCTCACCCGCCAGGTCCACCTCGAGATCTCCCAGTCGGCCGACCGGATCAACCAGGCCATCGCCCCGTACCGCCGGTTCGTCCAGACTACCCAACAGGAGCTGACCGACGCGCGCGGCACCCTGGTGGCCACCGAGGACTCGCTGCTTCGGCTGCGGACCGATATCGGGTGAGGCTCCCCGCCGCCTGGGCGGCCGGCCTCCCACTCTGACGGGATCGGCGCAGCGGCTCAGGTGAGGCGCTCCGGCCTGGGTGCCGCCCTGCCTGGCCGGGGGCAGATTGCAGGCACGGCCGGGGGCAGATTGCAGGGACACGGGGACCGGAACATCGTGGCTGGTCGGAGGAGCGCGCCGATGGACGAAGACGGCGACATCGAGGGCGAAAGCGGGGGGCGCTGGGACCGGGCCCGGCGCAGCCGGAGCGGTCGTCCCTGGCTGATGCCGTTCCTCACTATCGTGGTGGTGCCGATCCTGATCGGCGCCGTGGTCCTGCTCGTGCTGGGACGGGGGGTCGGATTCGAAGCCGTCCGCCGCCTCACCGTCCGCAAGTTCCCCGACATTCGCTGGATTTCGACCTCCGAGCTGGCCCGTTGGCGGGAGGACAGCAGCCGGGCCCAGCCGGTGCTGCTCGACGCCCGTACCAGTGTGGAGTACCAGGTCAGCCATCTGCGGGACGCCGTCCTGGACGACGCCGCCCGGCCCAGCCTCCGTCCCCTGCGGGGGCTGCCGCAGAACGCGCCGATCGTCGTCTACGGCTCGGTGGGCTACCGGGGCGCCCGGCTCGCCTGGTGGCTGCAGCGGCAAGGCTACGCGGACGTCCGCAACCTGACCTCCGGCATCTTCCAGTGGGCCAACGAGGGCCGGCCGCTGTTCCGGGACGGCCGCCCGACCGCACAGGTGCACCCCTACGACCAGCGTTGGGGGTTCCTGCTCCAGTCCCGGTACAAGGCCGAGGCGCCCGACCTCCGGACACCCTTCCGAGCGCCGTGATGCCGGTTCAGCCGTGATGCCGGCTCAGCTCGTAAGGTCGGGTCAGCTGATGGACGGGCCGGGCGTCGATTCGTCGTCGTCGGCCTCGTCGTCGTCGCCGCTCCGGTTCCAGATGTCGGCCGTCAGCTTCCAGGAGCC
>DATAOR010000158.1:0-6262 GCA_036265635.1 Gemmatimonadales bacterium | reverse complement strand
CCGCGCTCGATGGCCAGCTGGGAGACCGACAAGGCCAGGAAGCCCCTGTGCTTGACACCGGACGTGAATCCCCGGAGTCCGATGGCGAAGGTGGGGCCAGACGGGTCGCCGGTGTCGATGCTGGGGGTGTACCCCAGCCCGACGAAGCCCGAAAGTCGATCGTTAGAGAAGTACTTCTCGGCGTGCAGCCCGAACCACCCCATCACGTTTCCTAGACCCGCCGTGAGCGAAGCCACCCGGGTCGAGACCTGCGGCGGGGCATCGGGCGCCTGTCCGGCGGCGGAAGGCAGCGGCAGCAGGAGACCTGCGAGGGCCAGCGCAAGCGGTCGCATGAAGGCCTCCGGACGTTGGGGCGCCGACAACCAGCAGCACTGATCGTTGAGGGGGAACCGTGAATATGCGACCCAGTCCGGAAGGGCGGAAGGAAGACCGCTCTACGCATGCGCCCAAGGGTGTCTTGACGGCTGCCGCACCCATCCCTAGGGTAGAGCCACACCTCGACAAAGGCACACCCGGCGAAAGCCGGGGCCGCAAAGCCACGGATCCTCGCCTCCTCCGCGACGCCGGACTTCAGGACGCCACGAAGGATCCCAAGACCGCCGAGCCGCCGAGCACCGCGCGTCCTTCGCCACGCCCATGTTTCGCCTCGGAGGTCCCATGCGCCGCCTACGTCTCCGGCCCGGCCCGCTGCTCCCGGGTATCGCCCTTGGCCTTGTCGCCATCGGATGCAGTGAGACTCCAGTCGCCACCGACCCAGCCAGCCTGCCGGACGCGGTGGCGTCAGCTCCCGGGGCGGCCCTGGCGGGGAGCGCCTATGTCGTCCTCTACAAGGGCACAGCCGTCCCGGCCGATGCCGAGGCGGGGATCGCGGCGGCCGGTGGGACGCTTGTCGCCCGCTATGATCCGATCGGGGTGGCCATCGCGCGGTCGGCGAGCAGCGGGTTTGCCGGCGCGTTGGTGCGGGACGCCAGGGTCGAGGGCGCGTCGGCCACGGCCACCTTCGCAACCCGGCTTACCGAGACGCTGGAGGGCGCCAAACCGGTGCCCGGCGGCACGCCGGCTCCCGGGGATGATGACTTGTCCTCCCTGCAGTGGGACATGGTGCAGATCCACGCTCCCGAGGCCCGGGCCATCAACGGCGGCAGCCCGTCCGTCGTCGTCGGTGACATCGACACCGGCCTCGACTTCACCCACCCCGACCTGGCCCCGAACGTGGACTTCGCCAACAGCGCCTCTTGTGTCGGCGGCGTGGCCAACTCCGATCCGGCCGCCTGGGCCGACGACAACGGCCACGGCACTCATACGGCCGGCACCATCGCCGCGGCCAGGAACGGGATTGGGATCGTCGGGGTGGCGCCCAACGTGAAGATCGCGGGCATCAAGGCCGGCAACGCCGCCGGCTTCTTCTTCCCCGAGGCGGTCATCTGCGCCTTCATGTGGGCCGGCTCACACCACCTGGACGTGACCAACAACAGTTACTATGCCGACCCCTGGCAGTTCAACTGCCGGAACGACCCGGAGCAGCGAGCGATCTGGAAGGCCGAGCAGCGGGCGATCCGCTACGCGATGCAGCAGGGGGTAACCGTCGTCGCGGCCCTGACGAACTCCAACCAGGACCTCTCGAAGCGGAACATCGATGAGACCAGCCCGGACGACGGCACCCCGATCACCCGCGAGGTGACCAACGCGTGCGTGCTCATACCAGCAGAGATCCCGGGTGTGATCGGGGTGGCGGCCAACGGCCACCAGATGGAGAAGTCGTTCTACTCGAACTACGGCGTCGGCGTCGTGCAGGTGATCGCGCCGGGCGGCGACTTTCCCTTCCAGACCGAGGATTTCGTCGAGGGATTGGTCTTGTCGACCGTCCCGGGCGGCTGGGACTTCGGGGAGGGCACGTCGATGGCGTCGCCCCATGTCGCCGGCGTCGCAGCCCTGGCCATCTCGGCCCACGGCAAGCTGTCGCCGGGTGCGGTGCAGGCTCTGATCACCCAGACGGCGGACCCCTTGCCCTGCCCACCCCAGCCGTTCAATCCCGCCGGCTTCTTCCCGGCGACCTGCCAGGGCGGGCCGGGGTACAACGGCTTCAACGGCCATGGCCAGGTGAACGCCCTCGCCGTGGTGACGGAGTAGCCGGGACGGGCCCGTGGGACCGACCCACGGGCCCTGGGCGCCCGCTCGACTGGCGGGTGGATCGATCCTGCAGCGGCCCCGACAGACCCGATCGCTCGCACCCCCTCCCGCCCCGCCTCGACGCTCGACCCTAGGGGCGGTAACTTCGCCCCATGGATCCCGCCATCTGGGCCCGGGTCGAGCAGGTGCTCGATGCCGTCCTCACCCGCCAGCCCAACGAGTGGTCGAAGGAACTCGACGCGCACTGCGGCGACGACGCCGACCTCCGCCGCGAGGTCGAGGCGCTGCTGGCGCGGCACAGCTCCATGGAGGACTTCCTGGAGTCGCGCCCGCAGATCGTCGCCGACGCCATGGCCGCCCCCCCGGTCCGCCGGATCGGCGCCTGGAGTCTGGTGCGACCCGTCGGCCGCGGGGGGATGTCGCAGGTCTGGCTGGCGGAGCGGGCCGACGGGGCGTTCGAGCAGCAGGTCGCGGTCAAGCTGCTCCGGGCCGACCTCGACAGCCCGGTCGACCTCGCCCGCTTCCGGTCCGAGCAGCAGATCCTCGCCTCGCTGAGCCATCCCAACATCGCCCAGCTGTTCGACGGCGGCGTGACCGACGAAGGCCGGCCCTACCTGGTGCTGGAGTACGTGGACGGGCAGCCGCTCGACCGCCACTGCGACGCCCACGAGCTCGGCGTGCCCGAGCGGCTGGCCCTGTTCCGGGCCGCCGCCGAAGCCGTCGGCTACGCCCACCGGGCCCTGGTGGTGCACCGCGACCTCAAGCCCGGCAACATCATGGTCACGGCCGACGGGCGGGTGAAGCTGCTCGACTTCGGCCTCGCCAAGCTGCTCGAGGGCGACGGCAGCCCGGCCGGCGGCGCGCCGCTCACCCGCACCGGCTACCGCTGGATGACGCCTGAGTACGCGGCGCCCGAGCAGATCACCGGCGGCCGGATCACCACGCTCACCGATGTCTACCAGCTCGGCGCGGTGCTCTACGAGCTGCTGGCGGGGCGCCGGCCGTTCGCCGACCGGAACAGCCTCCACGAGCTGGAGGAGGCGGTGCTCAAGGAGGAGGCGCCGGCGCCCTCCTCCCGCCGCCCGGCCCTCGGCGGCGACCTCGACGCCATCGTGCTGCAGGCGCTCCGGAAGGAGCCCGAGCGGCGCTACGCCTCGGTCGAGGCGCTGCTCGACGACCTCCGGCGCTACCAGGAGGGCCGACCGGTGCGGGCCCGCCAGGCGGGCGCGGGGTATCGCCTCAAGAAGTTCGTCCGGCGAAACCGCGCGGCGGTCGCGGCCGCCACCGTGGCGGTGGTGGCGCTGCTTGGGGCGACCGGGTTCTCCGTCCGGCAGATGGAGGAGGCCCGCCGCCAGCGGGACCAGGCCACCGAGGACGCCCGGCACGCCCTGGCGCTCTCGACGGTGCTCACGGTCGTGGCCGGGAACCCGAGCCGGACGGGCGACGTGCCGGAGACGCCGCTCCAGCGGCTCGAGTCGGCCGCGCGGGTGCTCGAGCGGCGGTATGGCGACCATCCGGCGCTGGTCACCGAGATCATGGCCGACCTGTCGTCCCGGCTGTACGACACCGGCGACCTCGCGGGACAGCGGCAGTTCCTGGCCCGGGCGGGCGCGATCGCGCGAGAGCACGACGAGCCGGGCCAGCTCGCGCTGATCAGCTGCCTCACGGCGATGAGCTACGCCGACGAGGAGCTGCTCGATTCCGCGCGGGCCGCGCTGGCGTCGGGGCGGACGGCGCTGGCGCGGGCCGGCGGCGGCGACCCGACGATGCGGCTCGAGTGCGACGACGCCGAAGGAAAGATCCGGCTGGCCGAGGGCCGGCCGGACGAGGCGCTGGTAGCGATGCGGCGGGCGCTGGCGGAGGCGGAGGCGGCGCCGGACCAGTCGAACCGAGACCAGGCGGCCAGCATGCTGGCCGAGGCGCTCCGGGCGACCGGCGACACCCGGGGCGCCGCGACCCTCCACCGGGAGATCCTGGCGCGGCTCGACTCGAGCGGCTACCTGGACGCCGATGCGGTGGAAAGCGTGGCCTCGTTCGTGGCCGGCGAGATGGCCGAGCTGGGCGAGCTGGCCGAGCTGGACTCGATTGCGCGGGATCTTCTCCGCCGCCAGGAGACCCTGCTCGGCCACGGCCGCACGACCGCCGGGATCGGCTTCGTGCACGGGCTGACCCTGCTGCGCCTGGGTCAGCTCGACTCGGCGGACGCCTGGCTCTCGCGGATGCCGGCGCACCCGAACGGGGCGCTGGCCGGCTGGCTTCCGCCGGCGATCGCGCTCCTTCGCCTGGACCAGGGCCGGCTGGCCGCGGCGCGGGCGGCGGTGGCGACGATGCCGGAGGACTCGCCGACCCGGCGGGCGAACCTGGCGCTCTACCGGGCGCGGCTCCGGCGACTGGCGGGGGACACGGCGGGCGCGCGGGCGCAGCTGGCCCACTCGGTGGACAGCGCGCTCAAGGCGGTGCCGGCTGGGGGGAGGGTGCCGGCGAATCTGGGGCCGATGCTGGTGACGGGGGCGGAGTGGGATCTGGAGGCGTCGCCCAAGCAGGCGCCGACCGCCAGGCGGGCCGGGAGTGGGCGAGGTGCCGCGGAGAGATCGACAGCGGCGGGCTGGCTGGGGACGGGCGCCGCCGCGACGGCGGATTCCCTGGCGAGGCTTGCTCGGACCGCGGCCGCGGTGGACTCGCTGGCCCTCCGGCGCAGCGCGCACGTGGCGCGGGCGGAGATGGCGCTGGCGCGGGCGCGGCTGGCGCTCGGCGACCCGGCTGGGGCCCGGGCGGCGGCGGAGCGGGCCCGGGTGGCCTCGGCCGTGGGGAACGGGCCGGAGCATCCGCGGACGGCGCAGGCCCTGGCGCTGCTCGACTCGCTCGAGGTGGAGATACGACCGGGTTCCGCTGACTGACCGTTGCCGTATGCCGTGAGGTCGGCAACGCTCGACGTCCCCCGCACGGCGCTACACCCGTCGGAAGAGCTGGTCGAGGTCCAGCTCAAGGGCTTTCCTCGCCCCCGCCGGCGCCCACCGCAACACCCTGCGCTCCACGGTGGGGAAGTCGTCGCCCGGCGTCCAGACCTCGACCGAGCGCTCGTCGGCGTCCACCACCCAGTAGACCGGCACCCCCGCCTCGCGATAGCGGACCCGCTTGAGGAAGCGGTCGGCCCTGGCCGACGAGGCGCTCAGCACCTCGGCCACGAGCAGGAGCGACCGGATCCGGCTCCACGTCAGCGCCCTGACCTCGTCGAGCGACGCCACGAAGACGTCAGGCTGGACCAGCACATCGGCGCCCCAGGAGATGTCGGCCGGCGCGGCCAGGAGCTGGCCGACAGGCTCCCGCTCGAGGTAGTTGCCGAGCGCGAGCGAGAGACGCTGGACAACGATCTGGTGCCACGGCCGCGGCGCCGGGGTCACCAACAGCTCGCCGTACACGACCTCGTAGCGATGGCCGTCGTCAGGCATCGCGCGGACCATCTCGGCGGTGTAGTACCCGGGCGCAGCCATGCCCATACGTTCGGCTCGGCGGTGGGAGGGGCGCAAGGGGGACGCACGCCTCACCATGCGACCCTCCGCCCGCAATGCGGTCATCTTCCGGCAACCGGTTGGATCGTTTCGCCGCCAGGTGGGACGGCCACGGTTAGCGAGTCGCCGCCGGCGGGTGTCCTAAGTCTGTCCCGCGACCTTGCGCCTCCCCAGCAGGAACACCAGCACCAGCCCCGTGATGAACCCGCCGATGTGCGCCATGTATGCCACTCCCGTGGCCTCGCCGGCGGCCGTGCTCACCTGGCTCACCAGCTGGAGGACGATCCACAGCCCGAGCACCATCATGGCAGGCAGCTGGGTGATCCCGCCACGGGCCACCAGGACCCGTACCCGATTCCGGGGAAACTTGACCAGATAGGCGCCCAGGACCCCCGCGATCGCGCCCGACGCGCCCAGCGAGGGGACCACGCTGTCAGGGCCGACCAGGATCTGGGCAGCGCTCGCAGCCAGGCCGCAGGCAAGGTAGAAGAAGAGGAAGCGGCCGTGCCCCAGCAGGCTCTCGATCTGGTCGCCGAAGATCCACAGGTAGAGCATGTTGCCCAGGATGTGCAGCCAGCCCCCGTGCATGAACATCGCGGTGAGCAGGGTGAGGTAGATGGGCG
>DATAOR010000157.1:0-12209 GCA_036265635.1 Gemmatimonadales bacterium | reverse complement strand
GCCTTGGGCCTCGAGCCGCATCGTTTGACCTCGCTCCGCGATCCGGAGCGCCTGGCGGCCCTCCACCGCACCGGCCTGCTGGACCAGCCACCAGACCCGGCGCTCGACCGCCTCGCGCGCCTCGCGGCCAGGGCGGTCGGCGCGCCCGCGGCCGTCATCTGCCTGGTGACAGACGAGCGTGAATTCTTCGCTGGCCAGGCCGGCCTGCCGGAGCCGCAGGCCTCCGCCCGGGGCGGTCCCCTCAGCCGCGGCCTCTGCCAGTACGCCGTGGCGGACCGCGCCCCGCTGGTGGTGGCCGACACCCGGCGCCACCCGGAGCTGGCCCACCACCCCGCCGTCACCGAGCTGGGCATCGCCGCGGTCGCCTGTGTCCCCCTGTTCGATGCCGACGGCCGGGCAGTCGGCGCGTTGGCTGTGCTCGACCGGGCGCCGCGGCCGTGGAGCGAGGACGACGTCGCCGGCCTTCAGGACCTGGCCGGCCTGGCCGCGACTCGGCTGCCACGCCGCGACGGCGCCGCCTCACCGAAGAGCAGCGCAGCAAGAAGCTCCCGGTCAGGTGCCGGGCTCGGCCCGCCCGATCCGGCCGCGCGGCGGGCGCCGGACCAGCGGCGGGCCCAGACCGAGCGGAGCGAGGCCGTCGCCCAGCTGGCTGGGGGCATCGCGCATGACTTCAACAACCTGCTGACCGGCATCCTGGGGCACGTCACCCTGCTCCGGGAAGAGCCCGGCCTGTCGCCGCTCGGCCGCGAAGACCTGAGTCAGATCCAGCAGTCGGCCGAGCGGGCAGCCAGCCTGACCCGGCGGCTGCTCGCCTTCACCCGGCGGCAGTCGGTGGCGCCCCGGGTGCTCGACCTCAACCAGCTGGTGACCGGCGCATTGACCCGGCTCCGGCGGGTGGCCGGCGCCACCGTCCGCCTCGGGTGGACCCCGGCGCCCGGCTTGGACCCGATCGTGGCCGACCCCAACCAGCTCGAGCAGGTCCTGGTGCATCTCACGACCATGGCGCGCGACTCGATGCCGCAGGGAGGCACGCTCGAGCTGGCCACCCGACAGGAGCGGCGCGGGGGCGAGAGCGGCCGGCCCTCGCCCCGGTCCGGCGGCTACGTGGTCCTCGAGGTGCGGGATACCGGACGGGGCATGGACGCGACCACCATCGACCAGGCGATGGAGCCGCTGCTCGCCTCCGCTTCCGGCGGCGGCCGGGCGGGGCTCGGGCTGGCCTCGGTCTACGGCATCGTCCGCCAGGCCGGGGGCCTGGTCGAGATCCAAAGCGAGCCGGAGCGGGGGAGCACCTTCACCCTGTCGTTCCCCCGGCACGAGGGCAGTGGGCCGGTGAGCGATCCGGCCGTGGGTGACGGGGAGCCGGCCGGCGGCAGCGAGACCATCCTGCTGGTGGAGGACGAGGAGCAGGTGCGCGAGCTGGCCCGGCGGGTGCTCGAGCGGGTGGGCTACACCGTGCTCGCCGCCGGCGACCCGGCGGCCGCCACCGCCATCGCCGACCGCCATGCCGGCCACATTCACCTGCTGATCACCGATATGCAGCTGCCCCAGCTGAGCGGGCGCGAGCTGGCCGCCCGGCTGGGCATCCACCGGCCGGCCATCAAGGTGCTGTACATCTCGGGGACCGCCGACGACTCGGCCGCACGGCTCCGCCTGCTCGAGCCCGGGACGCACTTCCTGGAAAAGCCCTTCTCGCTCGACCGGCTCCTCCGCACCATCCGGACCGCCCTGGGCGATCCCGTGGCCGGGGCCCGCTCGGGGTGAGCCGGTACGCCGCCCGCTCCGGTTGAGCCGGCGCGCCGCCCGCGCCGGCTCTACCGCAAGGGTCGGCACGCTCCTCGACCGGGCCCGCTGACGGCTGTATCTTCGGGGCACACTCGGCCAAGGCCGCGAGAGACCGCTGCACGCCGCCGTCCGCCGACGCTCCGAGGGTCCCCTCCGTGTTTCCTACGCTGCCAGAGCCGCTTCAGCGCTACCTCCCCGCCATTGCCGCGGGGAGTCTGGTGCTGCTGCTGGTCGCGCTCATCGCCTGGCTGGTGGAACGGCGCCGGCGAGGCGCCGCCGAGGCCGCGGCCGGCACCGCGCTGGGGCAGCTTCGTGCAATTACTGGCACCATGCGCGAGGGCGTGATCGCCTACGACATGGAGCTGCGGCTGACCCTGGTCAACCCGGCCTTCGAGCGGCTGACCGGCTACATCGAGGAGGATCTCCGGGACCAGGAGTTTCTCCAGTACATCCATCCCGACGACCGGCCGGCTCTGCTGGCCGAATGGGAGCAGCTGGCCAAGGGCGGCACGCTCAAGGACCAGGAGTACCGTCTGGTTACCCGGTCGGGCCAGGTCCGCTGGTGCGCCAGCACCTGGGAGCCGCTCCGGGACGACGAGGGCCGCCAGGTCGGCTATCTCGGCACCGAGTTCGACATCACCGAGCGCAAGCTGGCCGAAGACGAGATGCGGCAGGACACCGAGCTGTTCCAGGCGGTGATCGAGGTCCAGCAGGCGGTGGCCGCCGCCGGACTCGACTCGGCCACGGTGATGCGGGTGATCGCGGAGCGGAGCCTGGCGCTGACCGGCGCGTCCGGCGTGGTCATCGAGATCGTCGAGGGCGAGGCACTGGCGCCGGTGCTCCAGATCGGGGTCGAGAGCCCCCGCCTCGCCGTGGCCGAGAGCCTCTCGGGTCACGCGGTGCGGACCAAGGAGCTGCAGCGGTCGGACGACATCCTGACCGATGAGCGGATCGGCCACCAGGTCTACCACGCCCAGGGCATCCGGTCGGTCGTGGCGGTGCCGCTCCGGGACGACCAGCGGATCCTCGGGGTGCTCAAGGTCGTGTCGCCCAAGGTGGCCGCGTTCACCGACCGCGACACCAAGGCGCTCCGGCTTCTGGGCGGGCTGGTAGGCGCCTCGCTCGAGCACGCCGCCGCCTACGAGTCGCGCCAGGCCCGGCTGGAGGACCGCACCCTCGCGCTCCAGGAGAGCGAGCAGCGGTTCAAGCAGCTGGTGGACGCCGCCCAGGAAGGGATCTGGGTGGCCGACGAGCGCGGGCTGATCACTTATGCCAACCCGCGGATGGGCGAGCTGCTGGGCTACCAGAATGGCGCCCTGCTCGGCCACCCCGTGTTCGACTTCCTCGACGCCACCGCCCGGGCCGGCGCCCAGCGCGCCCTGGCCAGCGCCCGGACCCCCGGCGATGACCTCGACCTTCGCTTCCGCCGGAGGGACGGCAGCGAGCTCTGGGGCCTGGTGTCGGCCAGCCAGATCACCGGGCGCGACGGGTCGGTCGTCGGCACGGTCGGCATGGTCACCGACATCACCGGCCGGAAGCGGACCGAGGAGCGGCTTCGCCGGACCGCCGAACGGCTGGCGGTCCTGCACGACATGGGTCAGGCCATCCTGGCCGCGCGGTCGCCGGCCGAGATCGCCCGGGTGGCGCTGGGCCGGATCCGGCGGATGGTGCCGTGCCAGCGGTGCAGCGTGGTGCTGTTCGACTTCCCCCGGGGCGAGGCCCAGCTGCTCGCGGGCTACGCCGAAGGATCAGCCCTCCCTCCCGCCACCATCCCGCTCGAGCGCCTGTCGGCCCCCGAAGTGCTGCGGCGGGGCTCGGTCCGGCTGATCGACGACCTGGCGGCGGCCGAGTCCCCGGCCCCGCTGCTGGCCGAGCTCCGGCAGGAGGGACTCCGGAGCGTGCTCAGCGTGCCGCTGCTGGTGGACACCGAGACCATCGGCGAGGTCAACCTGGCGGCCGCCACCCCCCGAGGATTCACCTCTGAGCACCGCGACATCGCGGTCGAGATCGGGGCCCCGCTCGCCATCGCCATCCAGCAGGCCCGGCTTCGCGAGGAGCTAGGCCGGCAGACCGGCGAGCTGGAGCGGCGACTGGCCGAGCGCGGCGCCTCGCTCCGGGCGGTCACGGCCGAGCTGGAGACCATGATCTACGCGGTGTCCCACGATCTGCGCGACCCGCTCCGGCACATCTGCGGCTTCAGCCAGCTGCTGCTCGACGACGCCGGCCCGTCGCTCGATCCTGCGGTCCAGCACTACGCCCGGCGGATCCGCGACGGCGCGGGCCGGATGTCGAGCCTGGTAGACGACCTGGTCAGCCTGGCGCGGGTGAGCCGGCAGGACCTGCTCCGGCGGCCGGTGGACCTGACCATGCTGGCCGAGGACGTGGTCAACCGGCTCCAGGCCCAGGCCGACGGCCGCTCGGTCGAGTGGCGGGTCCAGCCGCTTCCCTGGGTGGACTGCGACCCGGCGCTGGTGGGCATCGCGCTGCAGAGCCTGCTGGCCAACGCCCTCAAGTTCACCCGGGCGCGGGACCAGACCGTGATCACCATCCGGCCGATCGAGCACGATGGCCAGGCCGGGCTGGCGGTGCAGGACAACGGCGCCGGCTTCAAGATGGCCTATGCCGGCAAGCTGTTCGGCGTGTTCCAGCGGCTCCACCGGCCCGATGAGTTCGACGGAAACGGCGCCGGCCTGGCGCTGGTCCAGCGGGTGGCGGAGCGGCACGGCGGGCGGGTGTGGGCCGAATCGAACGGCGAGAGCGGCGCCACTTTCTACCTGACGCTCGGCGCGCCGCCGGCCTGAGGGCCCCATGACCCTGCCCGACGAAGTGGATCTCCTGGTCGTGGAGCACGACCCGAGCGAAGCCGAGCTGCTGCTCCGGGCCCTGAGCGGGCTGGTGGCGCCCGACCGGATCGGTGTGGCCAGGGACGGCGAGGAAGCGCTCGACTGGATGCTCGGCCGGGGCGCCTTCCGCCACCGGCTGGGCGGCCCGCTCCCCCGGCTGGTGCTGCTGGAGCAGAAGCTGCCGCGGCTCGACGGCGCCGAGGTGCTCCGGACCATGCGGGCCAGCCCCCGCACGGCCACCGTGCCCGCCGTCGTGCTGAGCTCCGCCGCCGAGCCGCGCGAGCTGGCCCAGTGCTACCAGGCCGGGGCCAACAGCTGCGTCCGGAAGCCGATCGAGTACCGGGAGTATGCCGACACCGTCCGGACCATGGGACGGTATTGGCTCCGACTCAACCGCTCGGCCCAGGAAACCCTCCTGGCCGGGTAGCCCGCGACACCAAACCCCGTTCAATTCCGTCCAGCCTGGGCGGCGCGCTCGACTCCGGCGCGCCGCCCTATCCTTCATCCCAGCGAGCCCAGGGGCGGGCAGCCTCTCGGCCCGGCATGAAGCCATTCCCCAACTATCGAGGACCGCCGTGCCGTCGTCTTCCGTCCGCGCCGCCCTGTTCCTGGCGCTCGCCGCTGCGCCGGGGTCCGTGCCCCTCGCGGCCCAGGCTCCGGAGATCCCCTACCAGCGGTTCGTCCTGTCCAACGGGCTCACCCTCCTGATGCACGAGGACCACAAGGCGCCCCTCGTGGCCGTCAACGTGTGGTACCACGTCGGGTCCAAGAACGAGCGGCCGGGCCGGACCGGCTTCGCCCACCTGTTCGAGCACCTGATGTTCAACGGCAGCGAGCACTACGACCAGGAGTTTCAGGCGCCGCTCGAGCGGGCCGGGGCCACCGATCTCAACGGCACCACCAGCGAGGACCGGACCAACTACTTCGCCAACGTGCCGACCCCGTCGCTCGATCTGGCGCTGTGGCTCGAGTCGGACCGGATGGGACACCTGGTCAACGCCATCAGCCAGGCCAAGCTGGACGAACAGCGCGGGGTGGTCCAGAACGAGAAGCGGGAAGGCGAGAACGGCCCCTATGGCAAGGTGTGGGACTTCCTCACCCCACGGCTGTACCCGCCCAACCATCCCTACTCGTGGACCGTCATCGGCTCGATGGAGGATCTCGACGCGGCCAAGCTGGACGACGTGAAGGACTGGTTCCGGACCTACTACGGGCCGGCCAACGCGGTGCTGGTCATCGCGGGCGACATCGACGCCGCCACCGCCCGGCAGAAGGCGGAGCACTACTTCGGCGACATCCCATCGGGACCGCCCGTGGCGCGCCAGGGAGCCTGGGTCGCCAAGCGGACCGGGCACCAGCGCGGCAGCATGCAGGACCGGGTGCCGCAGACCCGGCTGTACCTGGTCTGGAACGTCCCCCAGTGGACCTCGGCCGACGCCGACTACCTGGCGCTGGCGGCGAGCGTACTCAGCACCGGCAAGTCGTCCCGGCTCTACAAGCGGCTGGTGTTCGACGAGCAGACCGCCACCGACGTGGACGCCTCGCTGGCGGCCCGCGAGATCGCCGGCCTGTTCACCATCGAGGCCGGGGTCCGCCCGGGCAGCGATCCGGCCAAGGTGGAGCAGGCGCTGCGGGAAGAGCTGGCCCGGTTCCTCGCCGGCGGGCCGACTGCGACCGAACTGGCCCGGGCCCAGACGTTGACCCGGGCGGGCTTCATCCGCGGGGTCGAGCGGATCGGCGGCTTCGGCGGCAAGTCCGATGTGCTGGCCCGGGGCCAGGTGTTCGCCGGCCGGCCGGACTACTACAAGGAGCAGCTGGCCCGGACCGCGGCGGCGACGCCGGCGCAGGTACGGGCCGCGGCGGCGCGCTGGCTGTCCGACGGCGAGTACACCCTGCAGGTGGACCCCTTCCCCAGCTACACGGCCGCGGCGTCCGGCGCCGACCGCAGCCGGCTGCCCGAGCCCGGCGGGCCGCCCAAGGCGGAGTTCCCCGCGCTAGAGCGGGCCTCCCTGTCCAACGGCCTCAAGATCGTGCTGGCCCGCCGCGCTGCCATTCCCCAAGTCCGGTTCGACCTGCTGCTCGACGCCGGCTCGGCCTCCGACCAGTTTGCCCAGCCCGGCACGGCCAGCCTGGCGATGGGCATGCTCGACGAGGGCACGGCCACCCGCTCCGCCCTCCAGATCAGCGATCGCCTGGCCGACCTCGGCGCCACCCTCGGCACCGGCTCGCGGCTCGACGTGTCCAGCGTGTCGCTGGAGGCGTTGACCGGGAAGCTCGACCCGGCCCTGGCTCTCTACGCCGACGTCATCCTCCATCCCGCCTTCCGTGCCGCCGACGTGGAACGGCTCCGGAAGCAGCGGCTGGTGCAGATCCAGCAGGAGAAGTCGGACCCGGTTGGCATGGCGCTCCGGGTATTCCCCCGGCTGGTGTACGGCGAGGGCCACGCCTACGCCAACCCATGGACCGGGTCGGGCACCGAGGCGTCGACCCGAAAGATCACCCGGGCCGACCTGGTCGAGTTCCACGAGACCTGGTTCAAGCCCAACCACGCGACGCTCATCGTGGTCGGCGCCACGACCATGGCCGAGATCCGGCCCCGGCTGGAGCGGCTGTTCGCCGGGTGGAAGCCGGGCGACGTGCCGACCAAGAACCTGGCCCCGGTGCCGCCCCGGTCCGCGCCGGCGGTGTACCTGCTCGACCGGCCGGGGGCGCTCCAGACCGTGCTGATCGCCGGCAACGCCGCGCCGCCCAAGGCCAATCCCGACGAGCCCGCGATCGAGACGATGAGCGCGGTGCTGGGCAGCGACTTCGGGTCGCGGCTCAACATGAACCTGCGGGAGGACAAGCACTGGTCGTACGGCGCGTTCAGCTTCATCCGCGACGCCCGCGGCCCGCGGCCGTTCATCGCCTACGCGCCCGTCCAGACCGACAAGACCAGGGAGGCGATCGTCGAGCTGCAGAAGGAGCTGCACGGCATCCTGGGGGAGCGGCCGGTTCAGCCCGACGAGATCTCCCGGGCGCAGGCTTCGCTCACCCTGACGCTGCCGGGCTCGTGGGAGACCATGGCCGCGGTGGCCGGCTCGATCGGCGAGATCGTCGCCTTCGGGCTGGACGACCGCTACTTCGACACCTACGCCGACCGGGTTCGGGCCCAGACCTCGGCGACGGTGACCGCCGCCGCGGCTCGCGCCATCCAGCCCGACCGCCTGGTCTGGGTGGTGGTGGGTGACCGGGCCAAGATCGAGCCGGCCATCCGCGAGCTCAAGCTGGGCGAGATCCAGGTAGTCGACGCCGACGGCAACGCGGTGCCGACGAGCTGAGGGCGGCGCGCGGTAGCCGTGCCGTGCGGGACCGGACTACTCTTCAACTCCTCGAGCCATCCGGAGCATGGATGCCGTTCTGGCGCGCCGCGATCGCCGTCCTGCTGGTTCTCCCGCTCGCGCCCCGGCCGGCCAGCGCGCAGGGTGGCCAGAGCGACGGCTTCCTCTCCGGCCCGATCGCGATCGGCGCCCGGGCCGGCCGCGACTTCGAGAACCACGCCTGGAGCCTCGGCGGGCAGGCCAGCGCCATGCTGGGGCGCAATCTCGAGCTCCGGCCCAGCGGCGACCTGTTCTTCCCCCGCCACGGCAAGATGGCCTGGCAGCTCAACGGCGACGCCGACGTCCGGATCGGTCAGGGCGGCGGGTTGTATGCGGGCGGCGGCATTGCCTTCTTCCACCCCGGCGGCGGCAAAACGAAGACCGGCTACAACCTGTTCTTCGGCCTCAGCACCGCACCGCCGCTCCAGCGGGTCAAGCCGTTCGTCGAGTTCCGCTGGACCTTCGTGAACGACACCAGCCCCTTCCGCCTGGCGCTCGGCTTCGACTATCGGCTCTAGCGGGACGACCCGCGGTTTGACGCACCATCAGGGGAGAGATCCATGACTACCAGCACCTCCAGCGCCGTCTGGGAAGGCGGCCTTCGCAACGGCCACGGCCGGTTCAACGCCGGCTCCGGCGCCTTCGGCGGCGACTACAGCTTCGCCACCCGGTTCGAGAGCGCCAAAGGCACCAACCCCGAGGAGCTGCTCGCCGCCGCGCACGCCGCCTGCTTCAGCATGGCGCTTTCCGCCGGGCTCGAGGCGGCCAAGACGCCGGCCACCCGGATCAGCACCACGGCCCGTTGCACCGTGGAGAAGGCGGGGGATGGGTTCCAGATCACCCGGATGCGTCTGGAGGTGCGGGGCGAGGTGCCCGGGCTCGACCAGGCCGCCTTCCAGGCCGCCGCCGAGAAGGCCAAGGTGGGCTGCCCCGTCAGCCAGGCGCTCAAGGGCATCCCGCAGGTCGAGCTGGACGCCAAGCTGGGCGGGTGAGGCGGTGACGGGCTTCACCTCGAGGTCAGCCCGAACCGGATCAGCACCCCTTCGACGAATTCGGCCGTCACCACGCCGTCCGCCGTGTCGTAGATTCGGGTGGTGACCTTGAGCTTGCCTTCGGCCCGGTCGCTGGTCTGCCGCGGGGGGCCGAGCTGCTGGTCCACGGCGGGGAGGAGCATCCCCTTGCTGGGAAGGCCGCCCTTGGGCGGGACCGGCTCGCCGGCGGAAGGCACCCCGGGAATCGGGTCGCTGGCGGCGGCGCTGGTGGGACCCGGCAGGAAGTCAACGTAGGCGGCCAGGGCCTGCTTGAGCCCGTCAGGTGTCAGGGCGCTGGCGGGAACGGCATCCCGATAGCGGATGTTGAAGCGCGACCCGCCCTGGAGCCGGCGATCCCGGATGTTGGCTTTCTTCGATTCCTCCGCTTCGGCCACGGCGGCCCGGTTGCGTGCGTTTTCCCGCTCCCGCTCGGCCTTGAGGTCGTCGAGCTCTTCCTTGATGGCGCGGCGGCGGACGGGATCGCTGGTCCGCTTGAGCTCGCCCTCGAGGTTCTGCTCGCGCTTGGTCTTGGGTGCGTCGCTCACGCCGACGTTGGACGAGGTCTCGTCGCCCATGGTCCCGTAGCCGCCCCCGTCGAGCTGGAACTCGATGTGATCGCCCTTGAGCTTGACCTTGGTCACCAGTGCCTGGTCGCCGCTCTTGAGGGCTGTCCCGAACTTCTTCAGCCGCGACGCGTGGCGCGGGAAATCGATGGGCTTGGCGTTGCCGGGGTAGACGTCCACCCCGTCCTCGGTCCCGGGCATCGCGATTTTCACCGTGACGGTCTGGCCCTCGAAGTAGTCGCGGAGGATGGCCTCCGACTGGGCATCGGCGGCGGCAGGCACCATCAGGACAGCTAGGAGACAGCTCAGCCTGGCGAACACTGGAGCCTCACGGTTCAGGGTCATGGTGAGCAAGCCTATTTGCATACTGTATATAGAATATTGGACATCTCATGCCACCAACCACTGAGCCCACAATCGCCCGCGCTCCCCTCCGGGACGAGGTCTACCGCCGGATCCTCTCACAAGTCCAGCACGGCGAGCTCGCCCCCGGCAGTAGGGTACGGGACGCCGCCCTCGCCGGCCAGCTAGGAGTCAGCCGGACCCCGGTGCGCGAGGCCCTCCTCCAACTGGTCCGGGAAGGGGTGCTCGACACCCTGGTCGGCCGGGGGTTCCGAGTCCGCCCGCTCGAGCCCGCCGAGCTGCACGAGGTGGGGACGATCCTGGGCGCCCTCGAAACGCTGGCCCTCCGGCTCTCCCCGGCGCCCTCGCCCGAGCGTCGCGAGCGGCTGGCCGCGCTCGACCGGCGGCTCGAGGCTACCCGTGGCAACGTCTCCGCCTGCCTCGATCTGGAGGACGAGTGGCACCGGGTCCTCCTCGAAGCCTGCCCCAACCGGAGGCTGCTGGGCCTGATCGGATCACTCCGGCAGATCGCCGGCCGCTATCTCGCCGCCTACATGCGCGAAGCCGGCCGGCTCAGTCTGTCCACCCTGCCGCACGGCCGGATCCTCCAGGCGCTGGCGGAGGGAGGCCCCGACAGCGGAGCGGCAGCTTTCGAGCAGCAGTGGCGGAAGGGCATCGGCGAACTCGAGGCGTGGGCCTCGACCAGACCTGGCCGAGCGCCATGAGCGGAAGCTTCGCAGGCCGCGCAGAGCTGCGGCGCGACTTCAATGCCGGGGGCCGGGCCCGGGCCGCCCGCTGCACCGAATCACCGGCCACGCGGCCGGGTGCCAAAGGGCACCGGTGGTGAGGCCGCCCGGCGAGCCGGCGGCGCTGGCTGCCTGGCGGGCCGACACCCCGGGGACGGCCCGCCGGATTCACCTCAACAACGCCGGCGCGGCGATGGTCCCGACACCAGTCCGTCGGGCCGTGGACCAGCACCTCGACCTCGAGGACGAGCTGGGCGGCTACGAGGCGAAGGACGCCCGGGCCGACGCGCTCCAGCTGGCGACCGGAGATCTGGCCAGGCTGCTGGGCGTACGCCCGCGAAACGTGGCCTGGTCGCAGAACAGCACCACGGCCTTTGCCCAGGCGCTGAGCGCGTTCGACTTTCGCCCCGGCGACCGGATCGTCACCAGTCGAGCCGACTACGCCTCCAACCAGATCATGTACCTGTCGCTGGCCCGCCGCCATGGGGTGGAGATCGTGCGGGCGCCCGACCGGCCGGCCGGCGGGGTGGACCCGGAGGCAGTCCGCCGGCTGATCAGGCAGCGCCGGCCGGCCCTGACAGCGCTGACTTGGATCCCGACCAACTCGGGGCTGGTCCAGGACGCGGCCGCCGTCGGAGCGGTCTGCCGCGAGGCGGAGGTCCCGTACTTGGTGGACGCCTGCCAGGCCGTCGGACAGATGCCGGTGGACGTGGCCGCCATCGGCTGCGACTACCTGGCGGGTACGTCGCGCAAGTTCCTCCGCGGCCCGCGGGGGATCGGCTTCCTGGTCGCGGCCGACCGGGTGCTCGAGGCCGGGGCGTATCCGCTCCTGGTGGATATGCACGGGGCCGACTGGGCCGCACCGGACCGGTTCGAGCTGACGCCGGATGCCCGGCGGTTCGAGTCGTGGGAGATCGCCCAGGCGCTGGTGTTGGGCGCGGGCGCGGCGGTCCGGTACGCCCTCGATATCGTGGGCATCGAGACGGCACGGGACCGGGCCTGGGCCTTGGCCGCCTACGCCCGCGAGCTGCTGGCCGAGCTGCCGGGGGTCCGGGTGCTGGACCAGGGCGCGGAGCGGTGCGCCATCGTGACGGTGGACCCGGCAGGTCGCTCGGGGCCGGAGCTCAAGCTGGCGCTCCGGCAGCGGGGCATCAACGTCAGCTCGCCCAGCCGGGAAGATGCCGTCATCGACATGGACCAGAAGGGGGTCAGCTCGGCTCTACGGATCTCGCCGCACTATTACAACACCGCGGCCGAAGTGGAGGCGGCAGTGGCTGCATTGGGGGAGCTGCTCAACAGCAGGTGAGCAAGGCCATGTACGCTGACCGGTCAGCGACGTTGGCGCTGGAAGCGCAGCTTCTATTCGTGCTGCGCACGCCCCCTGCCCGCCCAAGCTGCCGGGGGGGGGGCATCTGGGACATGCTGGCTTGGGACATGCTGGGAAGACGACGAGGACAACCCTCAGGAGCTCAACAGTGCCGCCAGCGCCCGCCGCACCCGCGCGACCTGCGGCTGGAGTCTTGGCTCGACGTCGTCGCGG
>DATAOR010000156.1:0-19967 GCA_036265635.1 Gemmatimonadales bacterium | reverse complement strand
TGACCTCGGTTCGCAACGTCCAGCCCCGCACCCCCCAGGGCTGCGAGGAATGCCTGGCTACGGGTGGCCGCTGGGTCCACCTGCGGCTCTGCCAGGCGTGTGGCCATGTTGGCTGCTGCGACAACTCCCCCGGCCGTCACGCCACCAAGCACTTCCAGGCCTCAAGTCACGCGGTGATGCGGAGTTTCGAGCCTGGCGAGGACTGGAGCTGGTGCTACGTCGACCAGTTGTTCATCGAGCCGGCGGCCCGGCCCGCGTGAAGCCGTAATCCAGGACACGTCGGTCCCGTGCGGTCGGGTGTACAATGGCTTGATGCCGAACAGGCCGCCGTCGGCCTGCCCGGCCGGCGACACGACCCAGGTAGTCAACAGGTGCCGAATGCCCTTGCGCCCGCTGAAGGCCAGTCTTGCTCTCCGCCTCGCCGGTCTCGGCCTGGCGGTGGTCTGGCAAGGGTGTGGGGGCGAAGACGTGGTGGTCCCGCCGTCTGACGTTCCCGGCGTGGTGGATGTCACGGTTACCACGGCCGGCGAGGCACCCGATCCCGACGGGTACCTCGTCAGGTTCGACACGCTCGATGCGGCGGTAGGATCGGACGGCAGCGCCCGGTTCCCCGCCAGCGTCGGTGACCATGTCGTGACGCTCGACGGGGTGGCCGCCAACTGCGCGGTGCAGGGGACCGAGGGTCCCAGCCGCACCGTGTCGGTGGCGTCGGGGGACACTCTTGCGGTCGGCTTTGCCGTCCTGTGCAACCCCACCACCGGCGCGATCGCCATCACCACCAGCACCACCGGCCGGCTGCAGGATCCGGATGGGTACGCCCTGGCCATCGACGGCGGCACCCCACAGCTCATCCCGGTGAACGGCACCCTCACCATCGGCGGCCTCACGCCCGGTACCCACGCCGCCGCGCTGTCCGGCGTGGCCGCCAACTGCCGCGTCCGGGGCGACAATCCGCTCACCCTGACCGTGGCCACCGGCACCACCACCCCGGGGCAGTTCCAGGTCACCTGTGTCGGCCAGGTGAGCCAGTGGACGCTGGTGGACGCCGGCACCACCGCCGACCTGACCGATGTCTGGTCCAGCTCTCCCACCAGCGTGTTCATCGTGGGCGAGACGACCACCAGCCGCGGGTCCCGCCTGGCCTCGGTGATCCGCCGTTTCGACGGGACCCAGTGGACCGAGCAGTTCCGCCAGTCCGATCTCCGTCTTCGCGGCCTCTGGGGGAGCGGGCCCGGCGATGTCTACGCGGTGGGATTCGACTTCTTCGCCCCGGTCGGGCGGATGCTGCACTACGACGGCAGCAGCTGGACCGAGGTGCCCGGCTTCGTGTCGGGGTCGGAGCAGCTGTCCTTCTCCTCGATCTGGGGCTCGTCCGCGACCGACGTCTTCGCGGTGGGCGGGGCCTTCGATGGGGCCTTCGATCGGGCGCTGATCTACCACTTCGCGGGCGACTTCTGGCAGCGGATGCTGGTCACGGGCGACTTCAACCCGAGCCTCACCGACGTCTGGGGCGTGTCACCCACCGACGTCTATGCGGTCGGCACCGACGGTGAGCCGGATCCGCAGGCCGGCGTGGTGCTGCATTACGACGGAAACGTCTGGACCACCGTGCTCCACCACCCCGGCCTGGCTCCCAATGGGGTCTGGGCCAGCTCGGCCAGCGACGTCTTCCTGGTCGGGTTCCAGGCGGACGAGCAGCCGGATGGCAACTTCAAGGTGACCAGCGCCATCTGGCACTTCGACGGGACGACCTGGGCGCCGATGTCGGTGCCGACCGGCTCGCTGGTGCTCGAGGAGGTGTGGGGCAGCTCACCGTCCGACGTCTACGCCGCCGCCGACGACGGAATCCTGCTGCACTACGACGGCTTCCAGTGGACCCCCGCGCAGCAGACCGACCGGACCCTGCTCGGCGTGTTCGGCAGCAGCGCGGCCGACGTGTATGCGGTCGGCTTGAGTGGCCGGGTCATCCACGGCACCCCGTAGCCCGCCCTTGATCAGCCGGCAGCGGCGGGGTGTGGCGCGGCGCCGGTACGTTCAGCCAGCAGCCGTTCGGCGAACTCGAGTCCCTCCTCGACCCGGCTGAGCCGGCTCTCGAGCAGGTCGATGTGCTCCCGCTGATTCTCGACGGTGCGCCGCAGGTCCGAGACGTACCGCTCGTCCCAGGCATCGTTGTGTCGTAAGGCCCACCGCCGGCGCCCGCCCCGGAGGGCGAAGAGCAGCGCCAGCGGGATGATCCACCACCATAGGAAGAGCCACATCGTTGCCTCTACAGGCTTGAGGTCTGCCAGGCCTGCTCGATCTCGTCGGCGGCCCGCCGGAGGATTTCGACCACTCGCTTGACTGCCGGGTCCTCGGGACCGCGCCGCCAGGCGTGGCGGAAGGTCCCCTTGGCCAGCCGGCCGAACTCGCGCTGGAGCTCGCCGACCGCGCCGCCGGTGAAATCGCGGACGGTGTCCCGCAGCCGATCGACGATCTGGTCGAGCAGGTCACGGTGCTCTTCCAGGTACCGCTCGCCCTCGGCGGTGATCTGGTAAACCTTCTTGCCACCCTCGTCGCTGGCCCGGACGTATCCCTGGTCCTCGAGCAGCTGCAGGGTGGGGTAGACCGTGCCGGGGGACGGGGTGTACCACCCGCCCATGCGCTCCTCGAGCGCCTTGATCACCTCGTACCCATGCCGAGGCTTTTCCTTGAGCAGCCGCAGGATGACGAACTTGATCTCACCGGCCTCGAACATGGGCGGGCGGCCGCGACCGCCACGCCGGGGGCCCCAGTCTCCCCAGCCTCGGCCGAAGGGAAATCCGGCCCCGAAGTCGAACCCGCTGCGCTGACTGCACATAGCGTCTTTACTCCAGGTGATAGGTCATGCGATATAGCAGCCGATATAACTCACGATATATCGTAGCAAACCTGACAGGACCGGTCAAGAGCCGGGGACAGCGGGCAAGCCAAGGGGGGCGTGCCTCGCGGCACGCCCCCCTTGCGATCCCTTCCGCATTCAGGCCGCCAGCTTCCTCGCCTTGGCCCTGACGAAGGCGTAGCTCGCGAGGGGCAGGATATTGGCGTTGGCCGCTTTGACCGCCAGCTCGCGGGTCCGGGCAGCATCGCCCTTCCCCTGGTGGGCCAGCGCGGTCAGGTAGAGCACCTGAGGATCCTGCTGGTTGGCCTGCCCCAGGTGGGTCAGCGCGGTGCCGTAGTCCTTCGCGGTCAGCGCGATCTCGCCTTGCAGCTGGTGCGCCTGCTTGAGGCGGATGCTGTTCTGCCGCTGCGACGCGCCGGCCGCGTAGGCCGCCGCTTCGGCGCCCGCCTTGGCCAGGTCACCCTGGGCCAGCGCGATCCGGCCCTGATTGTACCGGTCGGCGAGCCTGGTGTCCTGCTTCACGTCATCGGACAGGCTCGACTGGTTCACCAGGCCGAGCGCCTGGCGGAACCGCTTGTCGGCGTCGGCCGTTCGGCCGGCATTCAGCAGGATGTTGCCCATGAGCTGGGCGTCGCCGCTCATGTTGGCGGTGTCGGCCAGCCGGGCGTCGAGCGCGTATTCCCGCTCGATCTCCCGGACGGCCGCATCGGTCCGGCCGGCGTCGGCGAAGATGACGCTCTTGACGAACAGCGCGGTGCGGCGGTCGGCGTCATCCCTGGCCCGCTGGTAGAGCTCGTCCATCTTGGCCGCGGCCGCGTCGGGCTTGCCCTGGAGCATCAGGTTGGTCGCGATGCCGACCCGCGACGGCGAGAAATGCTGGTCGACCGACAAGGCCTTCTGATACTGGGCGATGGACTCGTCGAACCGGCCGGTCTTCATCAGCAGCTCGGCATAGCTGTCATAGGGATTGGGATCGCCCGGTATCAGCTCGATGTACTTCTTGAAGGCGGACTCCGCGTCGTCGTACCGCTCCACCGCCCGGTAGGCATAGCCCAGCAGGTTGTAGGCCGGGCTGAAGTCGGGGTTGAGCTCGGTCGCCCGGGTGTACTGGGTGATGGCTGAGTCGTACTGCTGCTGGCCGAAGTAGCCGCCCCCGAGGAGGAAGTGGGCCCGCTCGTCGCCGGGATACTTGGCGACCAGCTGTCGCTGGTACTCGAGCTGCCGGGTCGGATCGGCGTTGCCGGCGGCCTCGAGGGCCAGGATCATCAGCCGCTCCCCCTCGCTGGCCTTGGGGGCCAGGGCCTTGGCCTCCTTGAGGTGGGCAAAGAAGTCCTTGGCCGTCGCCGCGTTGGCGGCGAGCTGATAGTGGCCCATCGGGAAGGCGGGATCCGCGGCGACGGCCTGCTCCAGCTTCTCCCGACCGTCGTGGGCTCGGAGCTGCTCGGTCAGGCTGCGGCCCTCGAGATAGAGCCGGCGGGCCTCGTCGGAGGTAGTGCTGATCGGGACGGCGCCCGCGGGGCCGTTGGCTCGGGCGTCGGCGCTGCTTCCTGCGGTGGTGACCGTGGCGGTCTCGGTATCGGGCTTGCGATTGTCGCAACCGGAAACGATGCCGGCGAGCACGAGCGTGGTCAGAAGGAGCGAGCTGGGAATACGGGCACCAGGCATGCGGGGACCCTCCGGCGGCGGAGCCGTCTTGGTGCGTGAGTGGTGGAGCAGGGGTGGAGGCCTCTCTAAGCTCTACGCCGGTGGCCCTGGTCGGTTTCACCGGTATCGGGCCGGCCACCACCGGCTGTTGTCGCATCGCTGCGCGGCTCTTACCTTGCTTCGGTCGGCCGTTGCCCCCACCGCCGACCGCTCTCGCCATCCATCCATCGTGGTGTTGCCCGGAGGATCGTCGTGGACCTCCAGACCTTTGCCGTGGCGCTTGCCCTGGGCGCAGCCCTCGGCTTACTCGCCGGCTGGCTCCTTGCCCGCGGACCGGTGGTCCGTCTGCGGGAGGAAGCGGCCCGGCTCCATGCCCTGCTGGACGCCGAGCGACGGGTCGCCGCCGGCACCGAGGCCGTGCTGGAACGGGCGGACGCCGGCCTGCGCGATGCCTTCGCCGCGCTCTCCGCCGATGCGCTGCGGCACAACGCGCAGAGCTTTCTGGCCCTGGCCGAAACCCGGCTGGAGGCGCTGGAACGGCGCTCGGCCACCGATCTCGACCGCCGCCGGCAGGCGGTGGACGAGCTGGTCCGGCCGCTGCGCGAGGTGGTGACCCGGGTGGACGCCAAGCTGCAGGAGGTCGAGCGGGATCGCGTCGCCGCCTACGCCGGTCTGGTGGAGCAGGTCCGCGGCATGGCCCGCACCCAGGACGCCCTGCTGGCCGAGACGGGCAACCTGGTGCAGGCGCTGCGCGCCCCGAGTGTCCGGGGCCGCTGGGGCGAGATCCAGCTGCGGCGTGTGGTGGAGCTGGCCGGAATGCTCGACTACTGCGACTTCCAGGAGCAGGTCGTGGCCGAAGGCGACGAGGGCCGCTTGCGGCCGGACCTGATCGTGCGCCTGCCTGGCGGCAAGACCGTGATCGTCGACGCCAAGGCGCCGATGGCGGCCTATCTCGACGCGATGGACGGGCGGGCGACCGATCCCGGCGCGCGGGAGGCGCTGCTGTGCGATCACGCCCGCCAGGTCCGGGAGCACATGATCGGGCTGGGCAGCAAGGCCTACTGGCTGCAGTTCGATCCAGCCCCCGATTTCGTGGTGATGTTCCTCCCGGGGGAGACGTTCTTCAGTGCCGCCTGCCAGCACGACCCGTCGCTGATCGAGTTCGGCGTCAGCCAGCAGGTCATTCCCGCCAGCCCTACCACGCTGATCGCGCTGCTCCGGGCGATCGCCTACGGGTGGCGTCAGGAACAGATTGCCCGCAACGCTCGGGAGATCAGCGCGCTCGGGCGTCAGCTCCACGAGCGGCTGGGCACCCTGGCCGGTCACTTCGACGAGTTGCGGCGGGGCCTGGAGCGGGCGGTCGAGGGCTACAATCGGGCGGCCGGCTCACTCGAGAGCAGGGTGCTGGTGGCCGCGCGGCGCTTCCGGGACCTCGGTGCCGTGGCCGAAGACCAGGCGCTTCCCGAGCTCCAGCCGATCGACCAGGCGGCCCGCCTGCCCCAATCGCCCGAGATGCTGAGCGCCTGAGAGGCTCCCGGGCGCGCTGCGATTTCTGGCGCGCGCAGCCGTTGGCACCGCGCTGGTGTGGCGACGCCACAGCGAGCGCAACATTGTTCGCTCCCTCCCGCCGGGATCTATATCCGTCCCGCCCAACGATTTCCGGCAGAACAGCCGGACTAGCCCGGGACCTGCCCTCCGGGTGGCACCATCGGGGGGGCGGCCGACACGGCTGCAGCCCCAACGGCCACCACTGGGAGGGCGCATGCGGATCCTGGGGCGCGGTACCGGAAGCAAGCGCATCGGCGAATTTACCGCCGCCATGCTGGCAGCCTTGATGGTGGTGGGCAGCGGAGAGGGCTCACCGCCCGCCGTGGCGACGCCCGTAGCCGAGCCGGTGGCGGTGGATTCCTTCCTGATCGCTCCGCCGAGCGACAGTCTCCGCACGGTGAGCGACAGCCTGGCCGCGGAGCGAGAGCTGCCGCTGTCGGCCGTACGCCGGCCGCTGGAGCGGTACCTGTCCCGGTACAGCGGCGACCGGGTGCTGGTTCGGCAGATCAGCCGGGCCGTCATCCGTGAAGCCGGCCGGCAGCGGGTGCCGCCGTCGCTGATCACGGCGGTGCTGCTGACCGAGAACACGACCCTGCGGCCCGAGGCCGCCAGCGTGGTGGGCGCTCAGGGCCTCATGCAGGTGATGCCCTTCCACGCGGGGGCGCGGCTCTGCAACTCGGACGATCTGGTGGACGTGGACAGCAACATCTGCCACGGCACGCTGATTCTGGCCCGCAATCTCAAGGCGACCCGCAGCTCGGCCGATGCCCTCCTGCGCTACAACGGCTGCGTGCGCGGCACCAATACGCCTGACTGCCATCGCTACCCCAGCATGGTGCTCGCCCGGGCCAGCCGGGTCCGGGCCGAGTTCCTGGCGGCCTCGTCGGTCCAGCTCGCCCAGCGCTGAGCCGGGTCGGGCCGAGGCCAGCCCGGCGGTTGCGCCGCGCTTTTCACCTGGCGAGGGCCCTGCTTCCGGTGCTCCGCCGCCAGGTATAGGATACCGCTCGCGCCGGCTCGACCCGGCCGGCGCGCATCCTCCAGACAGGACCGGTTCGCGTGCCACCCCTTGGTCGACTCGTGCGTCTCGCCCTGACCTTTACCCTGCTCCTGCTCCCGGCCGGTCGTCTGGCCGGACAGACCGCGTCCTACACCCACGCCGACACGCTGCGCGGCAGCATCACGCCGGAGCGGGCTTGGTGGGACGTGGCGTTCTACGACCTGCACGTGACCCTCGATCCATCGGACAGCACCGTGCGGGGCTGGAACGGCATCACCTACCGGGTCATCGGTCCCGCCCGGGCGATGCAGATCGACCTGCAGACACCGCTCGAGCTGGACAGCGTCATCCAGGACGGGCGAAAGCTGGCCTTCCGGCGTGACGGCAACGCCTTCTTCGTGACGGTCACCGGCAAGCAGGCCCGAGGCAGCACCCGGACCGTGACGGCCTATTACCACGGCCGCCCCCGGGTCGCCGAGAAGCCGCCCTGGGATGGCGGCCTCATCTGGGCCCGGGATCCCGAGGGCAAGGTGTGGATCTCGACCGCATGCCAGGGTCTGGGCGCCAGCGTCTGGTGGCCAACCAAGGACACCCAGGCGGACGAGCCCGACAGCCAGCGGGTCGCCATTACCGCGCCGGACTCGCTGCCGGTGGTGGCCAATGGCCGGCTCCGCGGCGTCACCCGCCCGGGCGAGGGGTGGGCCACCTGGGAGTGGTTCGTGAGCGACCCGATCAACAACTACGACGTGGCTGCCTACGTCGGGCGGTACGGCCAGTTCACCGATATCTACCAGGGCGAGCGCGGTCCGCTGACGCTGGACTATCGCCCCCTGGCTGACCATCTGGACGCGGCCCGGGCCCAGTGGCGCGACGTCAAGCCGATGCTGCAGTGCTTCGAAGGCTGGTTCGGGCCCTACCCATGGTACCGCGACGGGTACCGCCTGATCGAGGCGCCCCATCTCGGTATGGAGCACCAGAGCGCCGTGGCCTACGGGAACGGCTATCAGAACGGCTACAAGGGGACCGATCTGTCGGGCACCGGCTGGGGGCTGGCGTGGGACTTCATCGTCATCCACGAGAGCGCTCACGAGTGGTGGGGCAACAGTCTGACCACCGCGGATCAGGCCGACCAGTGGGTCCACGAGAGCTTCGCCAACTACGCCGAGTCGCTGTACACCGAGTGCCGCTTCGGTACCGCGGCCGGCGCCGCCTACGTGATCGGGACCCGCAAGCTGATCAAGAACGATCAGCCGATCGTGCCGCCCTACGGGGTGAATGCCGACGGGCCGCTGGACATGTACTACAAGGGCGGCAACATGCTGCACACGATCCGACAGGTAGTCGGCAACGACTCGACCTGGCGGGCCATGCTCCGCGGGGTCAATCGGACGTTCGCCCACCGGATCGTGACCGGGCGTCAGGTGCAGGACTATCTCAGCGACCACGCGGGGATCGACCTCCACCGGGTGTTCGAGCAGTACCTCACCACGACCAAGGTGCCGACCTTCGAGTACCGGCTGGACGGCGCCACGCTGACGTACCGCTGGGCCGACGTGGTGCCCGGCTTCGCCATGCCGCTCCGGGTCTGGCTCGGTCGCGGCCGCTCCGTGCGACTCACTCCCACGGCCGACTGGCAGGCGGCGGCCCTGGCCCTGGAGCAGCCCGACGCGTTCCGGGTGGACGAGAACTACTACGTGTTGACCCGCTGGGTGGACCGCGCCGGCGCCGCGGCCCCGGCGACGGGGGCCCGGTGATCGGGCCCGACGATCTGGCCCGGCTGCAGCCGCTGATCCGGCAGGCCGGCGTGGACGGGTGGCTGCTGTACGACTTCCGTGGCCGGAACCCGATCGCGGCGGCCGTGCTCGGTCCCGAGATCGTGGGCAGCCGGCGGGCCCACGTGCTCATTCCTCCGAGCGGGCCGCCGGTGGCCCTGGTCCATGCGGTGGACGCAGAGCTGTGGCGGAGCTGGCCCCCCGAGTGGAACAAGCGGGTGTGGGTCACGCGGGAGGAGCTGGCCGCCGAGCTGGGGGCGCTGATCCGGGGCAAGCGGGTGGCGGTGGACTGGTCGCCCGAGGGCGCCATTCCCTACCTCGATGGCCTTCCGCTGGGCGCCGCCGAGCGGCTGCGGGCCCTCGGGGCCGAGCTGGTGCCCTCCGAGGAGCTGGTGACCAGGTACTGCTCGGTGTGGTCGGCGGCGGACGCGGCATCCCATGGGAGAGCCGCCGCGGCGATTGCGGCCATTGCCCGGGAGGCGCTATCGCTGGCCGGGTCGAGGGCCCGGTCCGCCCAGCCGATCACCGAGCGCGAGCTGGCCCTCTGGATCCGGGAGCGGCTCGACCGGGCGGGCCTGGAAACCGAGAGTGGTCCCAGCGTAAGCTGGGGCCCCAACGCGGCCCGGGCCCACTACGACCCGACCGACGAGGCGAGTGAGCCGATCGTCCGGGGTGCCCTGCTGCTGCTGGACTTGTGGGCCACCGAACCCGGCGGGATCTACGCCGACCAGACGTGGATGGCGGCCATCGGCGAGCCCAGTGAGCGCAGCCGGCAGCTGTGGACCGTGGTGCAGCGGGCTCGGGATGCGGCGCTCGAGCTGATCGGCAGCCGAGTCCGCGCCGGGCAACCGGTCCGCGGCGCGGAGGCCGATGCGGCGGCGCGGCGGGTGATCACCGCCGCCGGCTGGGCCGACCGCACGGTCGCCCGGACGGGGCACTCGATCGACCGCTACGGGCTGCACGGCTTCGGCCCGCCGATCGACGATACCGAGACGTACGACGCCCGGCTGCTCATCCCCGGTGTCGGATTCTCGGTGGAGCCCGGCGTCTACTTCCCGGGCGAGGCTGGTGTCCGGAGCGAGGTGAACGTGCTGATCGGCGACCACGACATCACTATCACCCCCTCGGACTACCAGCGTGAGCTGCTGGTAGTCTGAGGGCGGCGCTCGGCGCCGCCCCCTAATCACGCGACGGCTAGGCCGTCACCTCGGCCAGAGCCAGCCGAACGCGCCGGCGGTCACCAGCCCGTACAGCAGACCGTCGAAGACTTCCTTCCAGGCGATCGACCAGGGCTTGCCCATCCAGATGGCCGCGGGCAGCTGGCCCGCGGCGTAGGCCAGAAATCCGATCGTCCCGGCCACCCGGAACACCTGGAGGTAATCCGTCCCCGCCGGCAGCGTGTGGCTGGCTACGTAGCCGACGAACAAGCTCACCACCAGGCTGAACACGAACCACTGGCCCAGGCTCTTGCCCATGCCCATCTGACCGGCCGGCCGGATGTTGACCACCGCCAGCGGGCCTTCCTCCAGCTTGCGCTTCATTTCGGGCTGCTCGAACTCCTTGGGCGACCGGGCGTAGGGGATGATGTACTGGGCCGGCCGGGGGCTGCCGCTGCGGATCGCGGCCCGGACTGCGTCCTCGTTGGGAAACGGCGTGTAGTCGCTGGCATGGTAGCGCAGCACCATGTGAATGAGGCTGCTGGTGACGAACACGAGCACCGCGGAGAGCAGCACAGGCAGCCAGAGCGCGCCGAGCGACACCATGGGACCTCCGAAGGGTCGAGTGAGATCTGCGTCCAGCTACCGCGCCGGCGGGGGCGCCGGCGGCGTCGGGCCCTCGAGCCCGGCGGCGGTGGCCGACACCGCGGCGACCGCGGACCAGTCGAGCTCGCCCCAGCCGCGGGCCAGTGCCTCGAGGTAGTGATCGCGGAGCAGGCTCGCGATCGGCAGCGGGGTATGGACTGCATCGCCGGCCTCGAGGGCGAGCCGGGTATCCTTGAGGCCGTGACGCAGCTTGAATCCGGGGGGATCGAACCGCGCCTCGGCGATGATCTTGCCGTAGTTCTCGTAGACCGGCGACCGGAACAGGCGGCCGTTGACGATCTCCAGAAAGCGGGCCGGCTCGAGGTCGTGCCGGCGGACCAGGGCATAGGCCTCGCCCAGCGTCTCGATCATCGAGGCCAGCAGAAAATTCCCGGCGATCTTGAGCACCGCGGCCTGCGCCGGATCCTCGCCCAGGTACTCGACACCCTGACCCATCGCCTCGAACAGCGGCCGGCAGCGGTCGACTGCCGCCCCAGGTCCTGCCGCCACGATCCAGAGCTTGGCCGCGCGGGCGGCTTTGGGCCGCCCGAATACCGGTGCGGCAACGAACGCCTGCCCCCGATCGGTGTGAGCCCGCGCCAGCCGGCCGGTCAACCCGTGGCTCATGGTCGTCATACCGACGTGGACGGCGCCCGGAGGCAGGGACTCGAGCACGCCCTCGGAGCCGAAGACGGTGGTCTCGACGGCCGTGTCGTCGGCCAGCATGGAGACCACGGCTTCGGCGTCGGCGGCCGCCTCTCCCGGGGTGGCGGCGACCCGCGCGCCGGAGAGCGTCTCCGCCCTCCCGGGTGTTCGGTTGTATACCGAGAGCGCATGACCGGCCCGGCGGAGGTTGTCCGCCATCGCCAGGCCCATGCTGCCGAGGCCGATGAAGGCTACTCGCATGGGGCGGCTGCTCCGATCAGTCGATCCGGAACTGCTTGGCCATGCCGTGCTCGACGTGAAGCTTGCCGTCCTTGGCATCGGGGACGAAACAGATGAAGGCGTAGTCGCCCGCCGCCAGGTCGGTCGTGAACGTCGCTGCACCGCCGGGGTCGAGCACGGCAACCCCGCCGACGGGTATTGCCGGCGGGGGCCCCTTCATTCCCCCGCTGGTGGCCCAGACGCCGAAGTCCCGTACGGTCTTGCCCGGATTCAGTCGGAGGAGCACCAGCTCGTGGGGCTGCGGGCCGCCGTTCTGGACCAGGATGGTGTGGCCACCTGCAGCCAGCGGGCGGCCAGGCGTGAAGTCATAGTCGCTCATCCGGATGGTATCGGTCGCGGCCGGCAGGGCAGTCCCGGTGGCGGCCGGCACGACCCGGAAGCCCCGCAGCATGCCTTTGGCCACGTGGGGGATGCCGTCGGCGCCGGGGATGAAGCAGAGGACCGCGTACTGGCCCGGGACGAGGACCGCGCTGGACGTAGCGGTGGCCCCAGGCACCGAGCCGTTGGGGCCGCCGACGAAATGGGCCCACGGTGGTGGCGGGCCCTGGACCTTGAGGGCCGACGCCAGGTCGGCCACGGTCTTCCCGTCGTCCAGCCGGACCAGCTGGGCGTGGTGCATCTCCTTGCCTTCGTTCATCAGGTGGAGCGTGACGGCGCCGGCGGGAAGCGAGTCGGGCAGGTCGAACTTGAAGTCGGTGGCGACCACGTGGACCATCCGGTCCGGCGGTGCCGAGGCCGGGGCCGTAGTCGCGGCCGCGGCGGCGGCAGCGCCCGGGGACGCGGCATCTCCGCGCCGGTCGGAACGGCAGGCCGCGGCCAGGCCAAGGACGAGGAGCAGGTACCCCGGACGTGAGGGGACGGGCATTGGGTCTCCTGGAGCATACGGAAGTGAGGTTGGGGCGGCAGGTACGATGCGACGGCCAGGCCCGAAGCGCCAGGGGGCGCCTCACCCGCCCGACTGCCGCAGCCAGATGGCCCGCAGCGTGTCGATGGTGTCGGCCTCGGCCGGCGACTTGTCCGGCCGGTAGCCTTTGACCCGGGCAAAGCGAAGCGCGAGGCCGCCCGGGTACTGCGGGCTCGCCTGCAGGTCGTTGAAGGCGACCTCGACCACCAGCTCGGGCCGCACATGAACCACGTGGCCCTCGTGCGAGGTTGCCAGCGCCTGGAGCCGTTCGGTCTGCCAGGCCAGCATCTCGTCGGTCATGCCCTTGAACGTCTTGCCCAGCATCACGAAGCCGCCGGCCTGGTCCCGTGCGCCGAGATGAAGGTTGCTGAGCCAGCCACGGCGCCGGCCATGGCCCCATTCCGCCGCCAGCACGACCAGGTCGAGCGTCTGCACCGGCTTGACCTTGAGCCAGCGGCGCCCGCGGCGGCCGGCCTCGTAGGGCGAGTCGAGGGCCTTGGCCATGATGCCCTCGTGGCCCCGGGCCAGGGTCTGCTCGAGGAAGCCTCGAGCGGCCTCCGCCGACCCGCTCACCAATCGCGGCACCAGCAGCCCGGCCGGGATGACCTCCGCCAACCCGGCGACCCGATCCGCCAGGGGCCGGTCGAGCAGCGAGCTTCCATTCCGGTACAGCAGGTCGAACACGAACAGCGTGAGCGGAACGTCGGCTCGGGCGCGGGCCACGTCGAGCCGGCGGCCGAAGCGGGTCATCGTGGTCTGGAACGGATGGGGTGTGCCATCCGGCCGCAACGCGATGGCCTCGCCCTCGAGGATCAGCTGGGGCGAGGGGAGCGCGCGCGTCAGCTCGACGATCTCCGGCACGGCGGGGGTGACGTCGTTGAGCAGCCGGGAGTACACCCGCACCTCGTCGCCCGACTTGTGGATCTGGACCCGCGCGCCGTCGAGCTTCCACTCGAGCTCGGCCTCGCCCAGCTCGGCCAGCGCCTCGTCGGTGGTCTCGGCGCTGCCGGCCAGCATCGGCAGCACCGGCCGGAACAGTTGCAGCGCGAATCCCGCCAGCCCTGTCCCACCCTCGGTCATCGCCACTTGGGCGACTCTGGCGACGTCGCCCGCCAGCATCGCCGCCCGGCGCACGTCCTCTGCCGGAAGGGAGGCGGCCCGGGCCACCGCTTCGATCACCAGGCCCTCCAGCGCGCCCTGGCGAAGCTCGCCGGTGACCAGTCCGAACAGGAAGTGGCGCTCGGCCTCGCCCAGCCGGGCCATCACCTCGCGCAGGAGCCGCTGGCGGGTGGCCGCCGATCCCTTCCCGGTGGCCGCGGCGATCCGCTCCAGGGCCGCGTCCAGCTCCTGCAGTTCCAGCGGCGGGGGGCCGTCGGATGTTTCGACCGGCGTCCGGGTGGCGGCGGCCGCCGCCTGCAGGCCGGCCCAGCCGACGCCGAGCTTGGCCTGGGGAATCACGCCGCAGAGGTAGCCCGTCACCAGGGCGACCTCGCCGGGCGGCGCGGCGGCGACCAGCGCCGCCAACCGGGCCACCTTGTCCCGTCGGCTCCGGGTGGCCGCGACCGCGCGCGATGTCTCGACCAGAGTGGTGACGGTCAGCGGTTAGAGCTCCGACAGAATCCGGGCCTTCACCTGCTCGAATTCGGCATCGGTGAGCAGTCCCTGCTGCAGCATCTCCCGGGCCCGCTGGATCCGCCCGGCCAGCGCCCCGTCAGGCGTGGCGGGGCCGGAGCCGAGGCCACCGGAGAGGCTGATGCCCCCTGACTTGGCTCGCAGCTCCTCGAGCTCGCGGACCCGTCGCTTCTCGCGCCAGGCCTGCTCCTGAGCCTGGCACGCCCGGTAGACCTCCTGGGCCTCGGACTTCCGGAGCCCGTCGACCTGGATCGAGCGGCGAGGACCTTCGGCCGTGGCGAGATCGGCGGAGCCGAAGACGTTGATGGTCAGCGTGGCCCCGAACACGCCGACTCGGAGCTGGGCGTCCTGAAGGTCCTGCCAGCGTACGTCCACCGGGGTGTAGTCGCCGAACAGGCCGCGATGGACCACGATCAGGCGGCCCGAGGTGGCCCCGACGATGGTCCGCCGGTGGCTCAGGGCGAACAGCCGGCGCTGGACCGCGTGGGTCTCGAGCGTCTCGCCCGGAATCAGCAGGGAGCGGAGCGCCGACAGGGCGCGCGAGACGCCGGGCTCATCGGGCGAGGGGGCCGGGACGGCGGGGGACGTAGGGGCGGACATCGCGAGCTCCTGAGGCGGGCGGACGGACGGCCGGCGGACAGCTGGTAATTTGAGACCGCTCGCCGGTCTGCACCAGCGCGCGGTCCAGACCAGGGCGACCACGGAGCGCCCGCCTGCGGCCCCACGGGCCAGGTCAGCTCGGCTCAGGGGCCGCGTCAGCTCGTCTCGCGGGCCGCGTCAGGGCGTCCCCCGGACCGCGTCAGCTCGTCCCCCGGGCCGCGTCAGCTCGTCTCACCGGCCGCGTCAGCTCCCAGCGCCACTGTCCTCCGGTTCCACCAGGTTCCGACCCTGCGCCGCTTCCGACCAGTCCAGCTCTTCCTCCACCTGGTGGAAGGCGTCGTCACCGATCACGCCGCGGCTTCTGAGGTCGGACAGGGTCCGCCGCTCGGCGGCCTGCGCCTGCTGGACGACCCGGCCGAACTCCTGCCAACGCTCCAGCTCAGGGCTGCGGCTTCCCTGGCCGTCCCGCTCGACCCGCTCGATCCGGGCGGCGTACTTCCGGCGAAGGAAGGTGAGGAACTCGCTGCTGCCTTTGCCGCCTTCGACTACGGCCAGCCCCGCCCGGGCGGCCTCGGCCCGGGCCAGCCGGACCTCGCGGTCGACCGAGCCGTCGTCCCGGAGGCAGAACGTGCGCATCAGCGGTCGCACGGTCAGCCCCTGGAGCACCAGCGTGACCAGGACGACGCTGAAGGCGGTGAAGAGGATGAAGTCTCGGTAGGGAAAGGCGCTCTCGGATCCGCCGTCCGGCAAAGCCAGGGCCGCCGCGACCGTGACGATGCCGCGCATGCCGCACCAGGCGATCACGGCCGCCTCCCCCGCCGGGATCGGGCTCCCCCGCCAGCGGCTGACCAGGGTGTACCCCGCCACCCAGACGATCCGGACCACGACCACCGTGGCGCAGATGGCCAGGGCGGCTATGGCGTAGCTGGTCAGCGCGCTGCCGCTGAGCCGGGCTAGGATCGGCTTGAGCTGGAGCCCGATCAGAATGAAGGCGAGAACGTTGAGCACGAAGACGGCCGTCTCCCAGACGGCGTACGTCTGGATCCGGGTCCGGCCCGGGATCTGATCCGGGGCCACCCGGGCCACCAGGATGGCGAACACCACCACCGTGATGATCCCGCTCAGATGGAGCCGCTCCGCCACCAGCCAGACCGCGAAGGTGCCGAGAAACTGGACCACCACCGCGGTGGCCAGGTCACTGATGCGCGGGATGACCGCGAGGATGACCCGCGACAGCACCGCGCCGAGCAGCACGCTGCCGGCCGCGACGGCGGCCAGCAGCGGCACCGCCGCCCAGCCGGCGAAAGCCCCGGTCACCGCCGCGCTCACGGCCAGACGGTAGATCAGCAGCGCGCTGGCGTCGTTGAACAGGCTCTCCCCCTCGAGCACCACCAGGATGCGGTGGGGCGGGCGGAGCTGGCGGAGCACGGCGGTGGCCGCGGCCGCGTCCGGCGGCGCCACGATCGCGCCCAGGGCCACCGCGGCGGCCCAGGGCAGTCCGGGCACGATCCAGCGGGCCACCACCGCCACCGCCGCCACGGTCAGGCCGACCGCCACCAGGGCCAGCCCGGTCACCAGCCGCCAGTTGCGTCGAAGGTCGCGGGGCGACGAGTCGAAGGCCGCGTCCAGCAGCACCGGCGCCACCAGCAGGGTCAGGGCTAGCTCCGGGTCCAGCACCACCGTGGGGACGTCGGGCACCAGGGCCAGCGCCCCGCCCGCCAGCGCCAGCAGGGCGGGGTAGGGCACGTGGTACCGGCGGGCCACCGCCGACAGCACGGCGCCGACCATGAGCAGGGCGATGACGAGCTCGAACAGCGCCATGAGGATCCGGAAAGGGGAGTCCGAAAACTAGGCCCGGCCGCGCCGGGCGACCATCCGACCGGTCAAGGCAGGCGCGGCAGGCGGATGGCGAGCTCGGTGGCGTTGGTGACGGCGTAGTTGCCGTGGCAGTTATTGTAGATGACGTGGAGCGCGTTCACCTTGGCTTGCGACAGGTCAACCACGCGCCGGAGCTGCTCCGCCAGCTCAGCCTCGTCGTAGAGATATCGGTAACGCTCGGTCGCGGGATCGTTGCGCGCTTCCCAGGTGGCCTGTCGGCGGCCGTGCAGCCGGAACATCGCCAGGCGAGGCGAGGTGACGGCCACCAGCGCGGGGACACTGCTGTCGGTGCCGGCCGGGCCATCGACCACGACGTAGGCCAAGTCGAGCGAGCCGAGGAGGCCAAGGGTACGGTCCGCCAGCCGGGCCTCGAGCCAGTGCCGGTGACGGAACTCGACCGCGCCGATCACCTCGCCCAGCCGTCGCCGGACGCGGGTCAGCTCGTCCGCGCTCTGGCGCGACGGAGTGAACCAGCGCGGGTACTGCAGGAGGATCGCGCCCAGCTTGCCCGACGCCCGCAGCGGCTCGAGCGCGCCGAGGAACCGGCGCCACACCTCATCCATCACATCGGATGGAAGCTCGCGGCCGTATAGGCGCCCGCGTTGAATGGTGGCCCGGGGGAGACCGCGCCGCAGCCAGTGGGGCAGCCGTCGGACGTCCACGCCATGGCCCGTCAGCAGACCAAACGCCTTGATGTTGAAGGTGAAGCCGGGCGGGGTCCGGGCGGCCCAGGCCACGGCCGTGGCGCGCGAAGGCAGCGAGTAGTACGTCGAGTCCACCTCGACGATCGAGAAGCGCGAGGCATAGTACCGCAGCCGCGCCTCGGGGTCGTCGATGCCGCGGGGATAGAACACCTGTCCCTGGGTCAACGTCGGGTCGCTCCAGCCGGCGACACCGATCCGGGCCCGGCCAATCACGCCGCGCGCTGGTTCGCCCGGCCGCGCGGTCTCGACCGCGGCAGTCTGGCCGGCGGCTCTGATGAATCGCGCGCGAGCAGCGGACAGGCCAGGATCGTGCGCGGGGTCGTCGCCGGGAGCGTCGAGCTCACGCGCTGGCTCCGGCGAGCGGGCGACCGGCAGTCCCGGTCGAAGTGGGCGGAGCGGGCCGACCGGCGCGACCTCCTCCGGCAGCGGCTCCGGTGTGGCCCGGGCCTGGACCAGCATCGCCGCCACCCGCGCCGGTGCTGCCCGGGACAGCTCACCGATGGCCGCGGTTTCAGGCAGGTTGGCCCAATAGCGCCGAGGCATCTCGGCGCGCATGGCGGAGAGGTTGAGCCGGGCCGGGTTGAAGATGCTGGCATAGTACGCCCGCCACAGCTCCTCGAGCTCGTCTCCCGTACATCCGGCCGGGCGGGTAACTCCGGGTCCGAAGCAGAGGCGCCGGCGATCCCAGTGGACGCACCGGTCGGGTGTCAGGATCGACCAGCGCATGGCCGGAAACCGACGGGCGAAGAACGGCGCCGTCCGCTCCACCACCAGCTGCGCCGGCTCGAACCAGGCGAGGTAGGCCGGATCACCCGACTCACCGGCGACCCCGCGAAAGCGGACGAAGGCCTTCATCTTGTGCGCCGAGCGCCGGACCGCCCGGGTCATCATCACCAGCCGATGCACCTCGGAATCCGTGACGACGGCCAGCAGGTGGGGTTCCCCGTGGGTCAGCCGCCAGAGCACGCGATAGAGCAGGGCCCACCGTTCGGGCTCGCGATGACAGGCGACCGTGCGCGCCACCGACAGGAAGCTCCGCGGGACGGAGGTCCCGGCCGGTCCCGGCCGGGACACCCCTGCGCGGGCCCGGGCCGGCGACTGCGGTGTCAGCTCCGGCTCGCGAGTCTCGTCTCGCCACACTACCCCGGCCGGCGGGGTGCCGAGGCGCAGCAACTCGCGCGCGGCGTCCCGCCACGCATCGAAGGTGGCGGCGATCTCAACCACCCTCATCGGGTCACAGCTCGCCCGACCGGGCCGAGCGCGCCCCGAACAGGTCGAGCTGATCGCGACGCGCCAGCCGGGATCGGAGATCGAGCCGCTCCAGCTCGGCCCCGGGAGTGTGGTCGGCTACGATCAGGAACGGCAGCGCCCGTCCAAGCGGCACGCGGAGACGAACCAGGTCGCCCACCCGGATGCGATGCCAGCGCCGCATCCCCAGGATCCGCTTGACGCTTCGGACCCCCAGGCCGGGGACCCGGAGCAGTTCGCGTCGCCCGGCGCGGTTCAGGTCGACCGGGAACAAGTCGCGATGCCGCAGAGCGTAGCTCAGCTTGGGATCGATGTCGAGCTCGAGATTGGGCGACTGCTCGGTGGTGAGCTCGCGCGAGGCGTAGCCGTAGAACCGGACCAGCCAGTCCGCCTGATACAGCCGGTGCTCACGAATGAGCGGCGGCGCTATGGGTGGAAGATGGGGAGCAGCGTCGGGGATGGGACTGTAAGCCGAGAAGTAGACCCGTTTGATCCGCTCCGTCGCGTACAGCCCGGCGCTCGCTTCCAGCATGACGGCATCGGTGGCGTCGGTGGCGCCCACGATCATCTGGGTGGCCTGGCCGGCGGGGGCAAAAGGCGGGGCACCGCGCTCCTGTCCTTCGACGATGCCGTCGCGCACGACGTGCATGGCCCGCTGGATCTGGACCAGGGCCTTGTCGGGGGCAAGCGCATCGAGATCCTGCTGCCGCGGCAGCTCGACGTTGATGCTGAGGCGGTCCGCCCAGCGACCCGCCTGACGAATGAGCTCCGGCGCGGCGTTCGGAATGGTCTTCAGGTGGATGTAGCCGGCGAACCCATGATCCAGCCGGAGTTGCCGGGCGACCAGCAGCAGCTGCTCCATGGTGTAATCGGGGTCCCGGATGATGCCCGAGCTGAGAAACAGGCCTTCGATGTAGTTCCGGCGATAGAACTCCAGGGTGAGCCACACCACCTCGGCGGGCGTGAATCGGGCGCGGCGGACTCCGCTGGAGCGGCGGTTGATGCAGTAGCGGCAATCGTAGACGCAGTAGTTGGTCAGCAGCAGCTTCAGCAGGGAGACGCACCGGCCGTCGGGGGTGTAGCTGTGGCAGATCCCCATGCCCTCGGTGGACCCGAGCCCTTGCGGGGAGGCTCGGCGGCCCCCAGCGCCGCTGCTCGCGCACGAGGCGTCGTACTTGGCCGCGTCGGCCAGAATCGAGAGTTTGGCGTTCAGGTCCATGGCGGTCCGGTGGTCGCTAGGGTTGCCCGAACATACACCGAAAACGGGCGCCAGTTCCAGCGAGGGGAGGATTGCAGGCGGCCACGGGGGCTTGCATCGCGCTCTGCACCGCGGCGCAGCCTCCGGGTCCCGGGCGGCTACCGCCGGGTCGGTGGGCCCGCCAACCATCAGCGGAACTCGTTGCGAGGAAAGGGCCTGGGAGGTGACGATCCGGCGG
>DATAOR010000155.1:0-9239 GCA_036265635.1 Gemmatimonadales bacterium | reverse complement strand
CGCCGCCGCCAGCTGGTGCAGGCTGTCCATGGTGGAGGCCGTGACGGCCAGCCGGACCAGCTCGGGCGGGGCGAAGCTCATCGGAGCAGCAGCAGCAGGGCCACGCCGAAGACGATCCGGTACCAGGCGAAGGCGGCGAAGCTGTGCTGGGACACGAACCGGAGAAACGCCTTGACCACGATCAGCGCGGAGACGAACGCCGTCACGAAGCCCACGGCGAACGCCGGGGCGTCGGAGGCGACCAGCGCCCCCCGGCTCTTGAGCAGGTCGTACAACGTGGCGGCGACCATCACCGGAATGGAGAGGAAGAAGGAGAACTCCGTGGCCGCCGGGCGCGACAGCCCGAGGGCGTACCCGCCCATGATGGTGGCCCCCGACCGCGAGGTGCCGGGAATGAGCGAGAGCACCTGGGCCAGGCCGATACCGAGGGCCGTCGGCGGGCCCATCCCAGCCAGCTCCGTCACCCGTTCCGCCGGATGGAGTCGCTCGATCAGCAGGATCAGCAGGCCGCCCACGATCAGGGCCAGGGCGACGACCGTCGGCGTGAACAGCCGGGCCTTGATCGCGTCGTGCGCCAGGAAGCCGACCAGGGCGGCGGGCAGGAAGGCGATCAGCAGGTTGACCAGCAGCCGGCGGCTGGCCGGCTCCCGCGCCGCCGCCATTACCGTATGGACCAGCCGGGCCCGATAGAGCCAGACCACGGCGAGAATGGCGCCGAGCTGGATGAAGATGTCGAACGTCTTGGCGCTGTCGCCGGTCTCGCCCAGCCAGTGGCTGGCCAGAATCAGGTGGCCGGTGGAGCTCACCGGGATGAACTCGGTCACCCCCTCGATCAGGCCGAGCACCGCCGCCTTGAGCAGGGCCTCAACGACCATCGCGCGGCCCGCCGGTGGTGACGCCGCGGACCGTCTCCTCGTATAGCGCCTCGTACATCGGGACGACGCGATCGGCCGAGAACTCCCGGGCCTTGGCGATGGCGGCGTCGCGCATGGCTCCGTGCCGGCCGCCGTCGCGCAGCAGCTCCACCGCCCGCCGTCCCATCGCCTCGACCGACCCCACCGGCTCGAGGATGCCATTGACGCCGTCGTCCACCACCTCGGGCAGGCCCCCCGCCCGGCTGGCCACAACCGGCGCACCGCAGGCCATCGCCTCGAGCGCCGCCAGCCCGAACGATTCGGTCTGGGAGGGCAGCAGGAACAGGTCGGTCGCCTGGAGCAATGAGGCCACCGAGTCGAGCCGGCCGAGGAACCGGACATCGCCCGCGACCGAGAGCTCGCGCGCCTCGGCCTCGGCGTCCACCCGGTCGGGGCCGTCGCCTACCATCATGAGCACGGCGGGCATGGCCCGGCGGATCCGGGCGAACACCCGGATCACGTCCTTCACCCGCTTGACCTCGCGGAAATTCGAGACGTGGGTGATGACCTTGGTCCCCGCCGGGGCCACCGGGCCCGCGCCCCCGTTCGCCGCCGGCCGATACTCGGCCAGGTTGACGAAGTTGGGGATCACCCGGAGGTCGCAGCTGACGCAGCCGAACGCACGGTAGGTCTCGTCCCGGAGGTAGGCCGAGACGGCGGTGACCTCGTCGCTCTGCTCGATCGAGAACTTGGTGATGGCGTAGAAGCTCGATTCCTGCCCGACCAGGGTGATGTCGGTCCCGTGCAGGGTGGTGATCACCCGGAGCGGCCGCTCGCCCCGCAGCATCTCGCGGGCCAGGTAGGCGGTGGTGGCGTGCGGGATGGCGTAGTGGACGTGCAGCACCTCGAGCTTCTCGCTGAGCACGACCTCGTGCTGCTTCGACGCCAGCGCCAGGGTGTAGGGAAAGTGATCGAACAGGGGGTAGCGGCCCATTCGGGTCTCGACCTGGTGGAAGTAGACCCGCTGGCTGTACCCGTGCATCCGGAAGGGCGCGTCGTAGGTGATGAAGTGGACCTCGTGCCCCCGCCGCGCCAGATCGAGACCGAGCTCGGTGGCCACCGCGCCGGAGCCGCCGTAGGTGGGATAACAGGTGATGCCGATCCTCATGCGCCGCCCCTTGCCCAGGCTTCCGCGATCTCGGCCGCCAGGCGGTCCGGCGACCGGGTCGCGTCCACGGTGAGCACCTCGCCCTCGAGCTGGTGCCGGAACCAGGTCTGCTGCCGCTTGGCGTACTGCCGCGTGCTGATGGTGATCGCCTGCGCCACGGTGTCGCGCGGCCGGCTGCCGTGGAGGCACTCGACCGCTTCGCGGATGCCGATGCCGTCGAGGCCGGGGGCGGCGGGCGGGTGACCCTCCGCCAGGACCGAGGCCACTTCCTCGATCAGCCCTCGCTGGACCATCTCGGCCGAGCGGCGCTGGATCCGCTGGTGCAGCACCGGCCGCGGCACGGTGAGCACAATGTACCACGGCGTCATGGCCCCGTCGGCTCGGGCCGCCGCTTGCCAGTGCGACAGCGGCCGGCCGGTCAGCAGCGCGACCTCGATCGCCCGCGCCGCCCGCTGCCGGCCGCCCCCCCGGAATCCGGGATCGAGGCGCCCGGCCCACCGCACCAGCTCGAGCGTCTCCAGCCGGGCGGTGAAGGCGTCGAGCGATCGCCGCCGGGCGGGATCGAGGGTCGGCTCGTGGAACAGCCCCTCGGCCAGCGCGCGGATGTAGAGCCCGGTGCCGCCCACCACCACCGGCAGCCTTCCCCGGGTCCGGATGTCGGCCAGCCAGCCGGTCGCATCCCGGGCGAAGTGCCCGGCGCTGTAGCGCTGGCCGGGCTCGATCACGTCGATCCCGTGATGGACCACCCGGGTCCGCTCCTTCCGGGTGGGTTTGGCAGTGCCGATGTCGAGCCGGCAGTAGACCTGCCGCGAATCGGCCGAGATCACCTCGAGCGGCCAGTGGGCGCTCAGGGCCAGCGCGACCGCGGTCTTCCCGACGGCGGTCGGCCCGACCAGCACCGGGACGCTACCGGCGGCCAAATCGGCGCTCCAGCTCCTCCCGCGGCAACTGCACGATGGTGGACCGTCCGTGCACGTCGTGCGGCGGCAGCTCGGTGGCGAACAGCCGGAGCAGCAGCTCGCGCATCTCCCGCGCCTCGAGCCGCTCGCCGGCCTTGACCGCGGCCCGGCAGGCGTAGGTCGCCGCGAACCGCTCCAGCCGGTTGGCCCAGCCGCCGAACCGGCCGCGGGCCAGGTCGGCCACCAGCTCGCGGAAGCAGCGCCCCGCGTCGAACCGCGGGTGCGGCGACGGCACCGCGTGGACCACCACGCTGCGGCCGCCGAAGGCTTCGGCCTCGAACCCGATCCGGCGGAGCTGCTCGGCGTGGCGCTCGACCGCGTCGAGCTCCTCGTCGGTCAGCTCGAGCGTGAGCGGCAGGAGCAGCCGCTGGGCCGGCGCGTCGGCGCCGGTCAGCTGGGCCATCACCCGCTCGTACAACACCCGCTCGTGGGCCGAGTGCTGGTCCACGATGACGATGCCTTCCGCGACCTGGTAGACGATGTAACTGTCGAACATCTGGACCAGCGGGGCATCGAACCCCTGGCCTTCGGGCGCGGCCTCGGGCGTGACCGGCGAGTCTTCGCCGGCGAGCGCGAACAGCTCGGGCACCAGGTCGGCGGCCAGCCCCCCGCCGGCGGGGGCTCCGGCCGGCATCGGGCGCCAGTCGCCCACTGGCGCGGCCGCCAGCAAGGCCCCCAGGGCATGCCGAACCGCTTCCTCCACCACCCGCTCGACCCCGATCCGATCGCGGAATCGCACCTCCAGCTTGGCCGGGTGGACATTGACGTCCACGTCCTCGGGGGCAACCTCGATCCGGAGATAGATGGAGGGCCGGTCCCCCGGGTGAATGGCCGAGCGATAGCCGGCTTCGGCCGCACGGACGAGGAACGGATCCTTGAACGGCCGCCCATTCACGAACAGCTGAGTCCGGCGCCCGGTCGGCTGGGCATCGCCCGGGCGCTGGACGAAGCCCTCGACCCGGAACGCCCCGGCCGCGTAGCTCACCGGCACCAGCGTCCCCGCCAGCGCTCGGCCCCACACCCCGGCCAGCCGCTCCTCGGGCGCCTCTCCCGATGGCACGGCCAGCCGGACCACGCCATCCACCTCCAGCTCGAAGCCGGCCTCCGGGTGGGCCAGCGCCAGTGTGGCCAACGCCTCGTGGGCCGCCCGGCTCTCGCTGGCGACGGAGCGGAGAAACTTGCGGCGGGCCGGCGTGTTGAAGAACAACGCCCGGACGCTGACGGTGGTGCCGCGCTGGCGGACCGCGTCGGCCACCCGGTCGAGCCGTCCGGCGGTCACCGTCAGCTCGGTGCCGGCGTCGCCCTCGCTGGTGACCAGCCCGCAGCGCGAGACCGACGCGATCGCCGGCAGCGCCTCGCCCCGGAATCCGAATGTGGCCACGCCGACCAGGTCGGCCGCGCTGCGGACCTTGCTGGTGGCGTGGCGGTCGAGCGCGAGAATGGCGTCCTCCCGCCCCATGCCGCTGCCGTCGTCGCTCACCTGGATCAGGGTTTTGCCGCCGTTCTCGAGCAGCACGCGGACGTGGCGCGCGCCCGCGTCGAGCGCGTTTTCCACCAGCTCCTTGACCACCGAGGCCGGCCGCTCGACCACCTCGCCCGCGGCGATCTGGTCGGCGACGGCATCCGGCAGGATGGCGATGCGGCGCATGGCGAGAATCTAGCCGCCGATGGCGGCCACCGCCGCGTCGGGCAGCCACCCCTCGCGGCCGCCGCCGGCCCGTACCAGCAGCCAGCCTCGGCTGCGCCGCTCGATCCGAACCGCGCTGCCGCCCTCGACCGGGGCCACGGTCGGCGCCTGGCCGTGTGGTGACAGCCGCAGGGTCACCGGATCGAGCACGATGGCGACCGGCTGCCGGTACCATGCCCGGAGCGCCAGGCCGGCGAGCAGCGCCGCGCCGGCGAACACCAACAGCACCAGCCACCGGTCGCGCACCCGCGGCATCGCGGCCCAGCCGATCCAGCCGACCAGCCACAACGTCCCGCCCGCCAGCAGCAGCTCCTCGGGAGTGACCGGCGGCGACCAGGTCCAGCGGGTTGATGCGACGTCGGGCGGTGGCACCAGGGCCAGCGCCCGCCGGACCGACGGCTGGCGCGGATCCAGCCGGCGGGCCCGGAGCCAGGCCGCTTCGGCCCGGCCCGGCTCGCCCAGCCGATAGTACGCGGCGCCCAGGTTGTACCAGTGGGCCGCCACCGCCGGCTCCGCGGCGGCGCGTTGAGCGAACCCGTCCGCCGCGCCGCGGAGCGCGCCACTCTGGTACAGCGACTCGGGCATCGGGTTCTGCGCCGCGAGCCGCCCCGGCCAGCCCGACAGCAGCAGCGCCGCGATGGCGACGGGGGTGCCCATACGCCAGCGGCGGCCCCGGAGCGAGCCCCCCAGGCGGGCGGCGACTTCGCGCGCCTCGGCCGCCAGCGCGGGATCGTCCTCCGACGGCGCGCCGGGGCCGTAGCGCCGGGCCATCAGCCGCTCGCGCACTGTCGCCACCCGCGCGGCCAGCTCGGCGTCCGCTCCGGCGGCGCGGACGGCCGCCGTCAGTGCCGGGCCGAACCGTCGGTCGGGATCGGGCGACAGGGTGATGATCAACTGATCGAGGGCGGACTCGGCCGCCCGGAGCTCTCCGACCGGTTCGGCGGCGGTCGCAGGCCGTCGGCGGCGCCGCCGCGGCCGGCGGCTGACCAGCGAGACCAGCACCATCGGTGTCACCAGCACCACCAGCCAGGCCCAGTCGGGGATCGCCTGCCCCGCGGTCCACGCCAGCCCCGGCCGGTCGCCCTGCACCAGCGGCGGCGGCAAGGCCGTGGCCGTGGTGCTTTCGTTCCGCGGCCCTACCGGCACCGAGCCCGCCGGAAGGCCCAGCTCGCGATACTGGTCGCTGTCCAGATCGAAGTAGGCGTAGTGCACCGCCGGCAGCAGCAGGGCGCCGACCGAGTCCGGCACGACCAGGTACCGAAAGGCCTTGGTGCCGCCCACCCGACCGTCCACCGTGGTGACCCGCTCGTCGACCCGCTCGAGGTAGGCCCGGGCGTCGCGGGCCCAGCTGAGCTCGGGGCTCGGCCACAGCGCCGTGTTCCCCTGCCCTGCCAGACGCAGCTCCACGGTGAGGCCCTCTCCGACGCTAGCACTCGCCGGCGTCACATGTCGGTCCAGCGTCAGCCCAGCGGCGATGGCCCCGGCGAACCCGGCCGGCCGCCCCGCCGGCGGCAGCGGCGACACGATGAGTGTGTCCGCCCGGCTGGACAGCGCGAATCGCTCCTCCTGGCTGAAGAACTGGAGTGCGACCGGCGTGCTGTACTTGAGGGTGGCTCGGGGAATCACCACGGTGCCCGGAACCAGGGGGAACACGACCTGATGAGAGGCGAACAGGTCGTACCAGCGCCCGCGGAAGTTCCGGGTAGCCGCGATCCCGTTCGGGGTTGTCTGGGGGAAGCTCCAGACCCCGTCGATCACCGGCGGCTGCAGGGTCGGTGGTCGGCGGAGCTGGAGCCGGAGATCGCGGGGAAACCAGGCGGCGGTGACGACGTCCACCTGCTCGCCCACCCGGACGCTGTCGGTCGACACCAGCAGGTCGACCACCGGCTCGCCCGGCGGGGGCGTCGGGGCCGCCTCCAGCATGGCCCGGAGCCGTGGGCTCAACGAAGTGGCGGTGGCCGCCCGGCTGGCGGCCACGTCCACCACCACCGCCGGCGCTTCCACCGTGTCGCGCCCCTGCACCGCCATCGCGGGGCCGAGCTGCCAGTGTCCCGGTCGCACGGCCCGGAGACGGACCTCGAGCACGGTGGTGCGGATGGGGCCGGCGCCGAAGCCGACTTCGGTCCGCTCGCTCCGGGAGATCACCTCCAGACCGAGAAACGGTGTGATGGTGACCTGCATCGGCACCGGTGAGTGGCTCACCGCCCGGAGGGTATAGGTCAGCTCCTCGCCGACCGAGAGCCGGTCCTCGTCCACCGAGGCCTCGAGCTGGGGTCCCTGGCCCTGGTGGGGCGCCAGGGCCAGCAGCAGGGCGAGGCCGAACCCGGCCGGGCTCACCAGTCCTTCACCCCACCGGAGCCGCTGTTCTGCAGCCGGCGCTGCTGGTCCTCGCGCGTCTGCCGCTCGCGCCGTTCCATCGAGTTGAGGATCTGCTCCGCCTGCCCCTGGGTCAGCTCCCTGGGCTGCGGCTCGCTCGGCTTGGGCTGGGGGGTCTGAGATCCCCCGCTCGGCGGCGGCGTTCCGCCCCCGCCCCCGCCTCCGCTGGGCGGCGGCGGCGGCCGGCGCCGCTCGGCCAGCTCCAGGTTCCACTTGGCCCGGGCCGAGGACGGCTCGAGCAGCAGCGCCTGCCGGAGCCGGTCGGCGGCGTCCTCCAGCAGCTGCTCCTGCCGGCTGGTGTCCGCCCGGGCCGCCAGCAGCGACACCAGGCCCAGGTTGTACAGCGCCCGGTAGCGCAGCCCGGGGTCGAGCGACTTGGTCGCCTCGGCCAGCGCGCCCCGGGCCACCTCGAGTCTGCCGGCCTCGAGGGCCGCGGTGCCCGCATTGTAGAACGCGGTGTCCCGGGCCCGCCCCCGGCCGGCCTCCTTGAGAAACTCCGCCGCCGCCCGGGCCGGGTCGCCGGCCGCGAGCGCCCGGCCGCCGTCGGTGGGGCGCTGGGCCGCGGCCTCCCGGGCCAGCAACAGCACGGCGCCCAGGCCGATCAGGGCCGGCCCCGGCCGGGCGATGGTGTACCCCAGCAGCAGCAACGCCGCGACCAGTCCCGGGATCCACGCCCGCGGCACCAGATCGGCCGTCCGGGTGGCCGAGGTCGGACTCCGCTTGAGGGCGGACACCAGCGTTCGGACCGCGCCCGCCTGGTCGCGCGCGGCACTCGGGATCAGGCTGCCCTCGGCGGCGTCGGCCATGGCGGCCATAATGTCGTCGCGGCGCTGGGTCTGGATCACGGTGCCGTCATCGTCCCGTTTGTACTCCACCAGCGCGCCGGTCGAGTCGCGGATCGGGATCCGGGCCGGGCCGGTCCCGCCTTCGGCCACGACGATGAGGTGGACGCCGGCTTCCTTGAGGGCCTCCGCCTGGCGGACGATCTCGGGCAGCGTGTCGTGCGCCTCGCCGTCGGTGAACACCACCAGCACCCGGTCGGCCGCGTCGGTCGTGGCGGCCAGCAGCTGGGTCCCCTGAGCCAGCACCGCCGAGAGGTTGGTGCCGCCCTCGCTGGCCAGGTCGGGATCGAGCGCGTCGAGATACATCCGGATGGCCCCGCCATCCACGGTCAGCGGCGCGAGGATATAGCTCCGCCCCGCAAAGGCGATGAGCCCGAGCCGGTCGCCCTCCAGGTCCTGGATCAGGCGGCGCGACTCCCGCACCGCCCGCTGGAGCCGGTTGGGCTGGACGTCCTCGGCCAGCATCGAGCGGCTGATGTCGAGCGCGAACACCAGGCTCAGCGCCCGGGACTCGGTCCGGATCTCGGTCCGGCCCCAGCGCGGCCCGGCCAGGGCCACCACGGCCGCCAGCCCCACCAGCCCCAGGACCACCGGCGCCCAGGCGCCGCGCCGCCGGGCCAGCCGCCCGAGCGCGGGCGACCACCGGCGCGCCAGCGTGATCCGTCGCCCCCGCCCCAGCCAGGCGGCGAAGCCGAGGGCCAGTCCCACCAGCGGGGCGAGCAGCAGCAGCAGCGGCGCGTCGAAGATCACGGGACCCGGACCACCAGCGTGCTGCCGACGATCAGCTCGAGCGCCAGCGCGGCCAGTCCCAGCAGCAGCAGCGGCCGGGTGGCTTCCTCATACTTGGTGTAGCGGGTCACCTGGATCGGGGTCTTCTCCAGCTGGTCGATCTGCCGGAAGATCCGGCTCAGCGCCTCGCTGTCCCGGGCCCGGAAGTAGCGGCCACCGGTCTTGTCGGCGATCTCCCGCAGCAGCGGCTCGTCGATCCGGACCGGCAGCAGCTCGTAGCGGAATCCGCCCAGGCCGCGGCCCGTCGGGATCGGCGCCTCACCGATGGTGCCGACCCCGATGGTGTACACCTTAATGCCGTACGCCGCCGCGGTCGCCGCCGCAGTCCGCGGGTCGATCAGTCCCTTGTTGTTCTCCCCATCGGTTAGCAGCAGCACGACCTTCGACTTGTCGGGCGCGCGCCGGAGCCGGTTAACCGCCGTGGCCAGCCCGCTGCCGATGGCGGTGCCGTCCTCGAGGCTGCCGATCTTGAGATCCATTACCGCCTGCTCGACCACCGGATAGTCCAGCGTCACCGGCACCTGAGTCAGCGCCTCGCCGGCGAAGGCCACCAGGCCGATCCGG
>DATAOR010000154.1:0-20284 GCA_036265635.1 Gemmatimonadales bacterium | reverse complement strand
ATTCCCCACTGCTGCCTCCCGTAGGAGTCTGGGCCGTGTCTCAGTCCCAATGTGGCTGGCCATCCTCTCAGACCAGCTACCCGTCGTCGCCTTGGTGGGCCATTACCCCACCAACTAGCTGATAGGCCGCGAGGCACTCTTTCGGCGCACTGCTGCTTTCACCAACCGGGGATGTCCCCGACAGGTCGTACGCGGTATTACCCGGCCGTTGGGCCGGCTATCCCCCACCGAAAGTCATGTTCCTCACGTGTTACGCACCCGTCCGCCACTGAACTGGAGTTGCCCCCAGTCCCGTTCGACTTGCATGTGTTAGGCACGCCGCCAGCGTTCGTCCTGAGCCAGGATCAAACTCTCCAATGATGAGTCATTCTGAGTGTTTGAACAGCTCGAGCCGAACGACTTGGTTTCAATCGTCCGAATCACGTTTGATCAGAGTTCAACCCTACCCAACCGGGCTCTGTACCCGGCTGGATCAGAGGGTCCGCACTCCATCACACTGCTAGCTCACATCACTTGTCAAAGAGCTGGTGCCAGCCAGACCATATTTGCCGGCAGCCCCCAATATTAGCGCAGTGCTTCACCGGGGTCAAGTGGAGTAACCACAGCCAAGTCAGGCCGTTCCACAGCCCTTCCCAGCCCCCGCTGCCAGACCATCCCAAGGGTAGTCCAGCCTTCCCGCGCTCACCGGGAACCCGAAAATATACCGAAATTGAGGGGGATTGTCAACCCGCAGGACGTACGGAGATCAACTTGGTCTTCGCCGCCCCACCCCACCCCGGAATTTCTCGGACTCCCTGAAACCTCATGGCCGACGCGGCATGCGCGACACGCAGCCGCCGCGATCCTGCGACCAATCGGCATGGTCAGTTTGAGGGACCGCAATTCTAACGGTCCGCCGGGACCGGTGCAAGGGTGTCTATGGCGCCACCACTTCGCCTGCCCGGGTCAGCCCGCGGCGGAAGAGCACCGGCCCGAAGGATTCGTTCACCGCGATCACCCCCACAATGAGCGCCTGCATCGCTACCCCGATGCCAGGCAGCCGCTGCGCCACGATGCTCGCCAGGCCCAGCGCCACGCCCGCCTGCGACACCAAGCCGGTCCACACCTCGCGCTGGACCGCCGGCTCAGCCCCGCCATAGCGCGCCCCGACCCGGGCGCCCCAGCGAATGGCGGCCATCCGGGCCAGCGCCACGACGAGAATGAGTGGCCACACACTGGCAAACGCCCGGAGCTCGAGCTGCGCTCCCGCCATCGCGAAGAAGATCACGAACACCGGAACCGCCATGTGGTGGAGCGTGTCCACCAGCGGCTCGGCCCGAACCGGGGCGATGTTCTCCACGAAGAAGCCCGCCACGAGGAGGCTGAGCAGCAGCTCGAAATGCAACGCCTCCGCCGCCGCCGCGGTGGCGAATACCGTGACGACCGCGAAGACCACCAGCTCGTGCCGGACAAAGCCCAGGTAGAGGCTCACGATGCCGCCGATCAGCAGGCCCGCGCAGATCGAGCCGAACACGCCGCGGAGCAGCTGCAGCAGGACCGCCGATCCGGGGGCGCCGCCCCCTAGGCTGGCCTGCGCCAGGGCGAAGCTGACGGTAAACAGGAGGATCACCACGACGTCGGCCACCAGCACCACGCCGAGGGTGGTCAGCGCGACCGGACCGCGAGCACCGGTTTCCGTCAGCATCGCCAGCGTCACCATCGGGCTGTTGACCGTCAGCGTGGCCGCGAACAGGAGGGCGACCAACAGGAGCGGCAGCAGGTCCAGGGAGACCAGAAACGGTACCCAGCGATGAGTCGCCAGTACCACGGTCCAAACGACCACCAGCACAGCCCCGACCTGGAGCGCCAGGATCCAGGCGATGGCGCGACGCCGGAGCCGGAGATCCGCCAGGCGAAGCTCGGCCCCGGCCAGGAGCCCGATCAGTCCGACGGCCAGCTGTTTCATCATGCCCAGGTCGTCGAGCACGGCGTGCGGCACGATCCCGGTCACCGACGGGCCCAGGGCCACGCCGGCCAGCAGATAGCCCACCAGCCGGGGAAGCCGGGCGTCGTGGGTCAAGGCGCCGAAGGTATCGGCGGTGAGCAGCAGGATGCCGAACAGAAACAGCGATCGAGGCGCGATGACCCCCTCGGTGGGGGCGCGAAGCGGCTCGAGCAGGACCGCCCCGCCCACCAGCAGCGCGAGGATGACCAGTCGGCGGATCATCCGGCCCCCGTCAGACCCGAGGCGAGCGGGACCGGCGCCGGCTCCTCGACTTCCGCCTCGAGCGTTTCCACCAGGAGCTGTCCCTCGCGGCCGGCCACGATCTCGAACAGGAGGACGGAAAGCAGGGTGGCGGTGAGGATCAGGCGCGGATTGAGGTCCGGCCGCACCTGGGTGTAGTTCACGGCGATCGCCACTGCCAGCCCGCCCTGCGCCAGGAGGCCTCGCGCCATCCGTGGCGCCCGCAGGGCCGGCGGCGCGACTAGGTCGCCCGCCACTCGGGCACCCACGAACCGGGCCACCAAACGGACCAGCACGAAAGCGGGGGCAAGGAAGAGCAGGTCGACCGACGCCGGACTCCATGCCGCGCCGGCGAACACCAGCAGTGCCAGGTAGACCGGACGCTCGGTGGCCGCCAGCAGCCGGGTCACGTCGCGGTGGGCCGCCCCGCTGTTGGCCAGGATGAAGCCAAGCACCAGGTTGGTGTAAAGCGGCGACAGGTTGAGGTAGTAGCTGGCGCCGCTGGCGACCACGATGGCCCCCGCCGTGGCGACGAACAGACGGCTGATCCCTGCCCGGTCCGCCGTCCCCTCCCGCCGGCCCAGGAACAGGTGGAAGAGCACGCCACTGGCGGCACCCAGGGCGAGATTGATGACCGCCCACTCGGTGGCAGTGGGGGGCCGCACCCCGGGGGCGACGTCGCCGCGATGCACGATGGCCAGCACCAGGCCGAAGGCGACCACGCCGATCAGGGCATCGATCCGAGCCGTCAGCTGAAGCAGGGAGAGGAGCGGCGCGGCGCGACGGGCCCGCCCGACAAAGGCGTCGACTGCGGCCGGCGAGCTCAGGGTGGCCACTGCCGCCAGGGTCACCGCCTCCACCGTCGCCTCGGGCCAAGCCTGACCCGCGATCCAGCGGAACATTGCGAGCAGGATCGCCCCGGCGACGAGAAAGGTCGCGGCCGCCTCGGCGAAGGCGGTCCGGACGTCGTCCGCCGGGAGCAGGGCCAAGGACGGCAGCCGGAACGACGTTCCCAGGAGCATCCCCAACCACCCGATGGCCAGGCTGACGATAGGGGTCAGGTCCTCGACCCGTGCAGCATCAAGCAGCCCGCTCACATGTGGCCCGAGGAGCACCCCCAGCAGGACGTATTCGGCCCCGCCGACGTAGCCGTAGCGATCGCGCAGGCGATCGAACAGCAGATAGGCCAGGATGTAGCCGGCGGCAAGAACCGCCAGGGCCGCCAGGGTGGTCTGCACTCAGGCTCGCCGTTGCTGGTGACGTGGCGCACGGATCGGACGACGTCGCGGCCGGTAGCTTGACCTCGCATCCGGCTTACATCCGCAAGGAGATCTAGATGACGAAGCTCACCTCGTTGGACGATCTGCTCGTCCACGAACTGCAGGATATCTATAACGCCGAGGGGCAGATACTGAAGGCGCTCCCGACGATGATGGCGGCAGCTACGCACCCGGACCTCAGGGAGGCCTTCGAGGAGCATCGCGTCCAGACCGAGGGACAGGTACGCCGGCTGGAACAGGCTTTCAAGCTGCTGGGCGTTCCGGCCAAGGGCCGCAAGTGCGAAGGGATGGCCGGGCTCCTCGAGGAGGGGCGGCGGATCACGCAGGAGGACGCGGACCCCCTGGTGATGGATGCCGCCCTGATCGCGTCGGCGCAGAAGGTCGAGCACTACGAGATCGCCAGCTACGGCTGCGTCTGTACCTACGCCGAGATGCTGGGGTATGACCAGGTTCACGACCTGCTCGGCCAGAGCCTGGACGAGGAGGAAAGCACCGATCAGAAGCTGACGGCGCTGGCCGAGACGGTCATCAATCAGGACGTGGCCCACGGCGAGCTGCTCGAAGCCGAAGAGTTCGAGCGCGAGGCCTGAACCGGGACGAGCCTGGGGCAGGCTTCCCGAAAGCCGCCCCAGGAGTAGGTGACGCCCGCAGTCCGGTGACGCCGCCCGACAGGCCGGCCCGCGGCACTGACGGCGGCGTGCCGTCAGGCGCCGCCCTGGCCTTCTGTAGCCCGGGGCGCGGACAGCAGGCGTTCGGTGAACTCCACCCGCTCCGCCAGTTCCTCCATCTGGTGCCGCAACAGGTCGAGCTCCGCCAGAATATCCGGCCCCACCGGCGTCGCCGCGCCCTCGGTTTCCGGCTCCCACCGAGTCACCAGCCGTCCCTCCGCGTCCCGGAACGAGCCGCTCCCCACCAGAATCAGGTCGTAGAGCCACCACAGCCCGGCCCCGCCCAGCGTGGCCGCCATGAGCACGCCTGACTTGGTCTTGCCGACGTAGAAGCGATGGCCGCCAACCACGCCGAGGAGAGCTGCCAGCGCCAAGGCGACGCTTCGAGACCTGTCGGACGGTCGCAGAGGGAGCTCACCGGTATTGTCCATGGACCGACAATATCCCTGACCGCAGCCCGGGTGTCCACCGTCACGTCACCCCGTCACCGACCGGTGAGTATTGGGCCTCGGAGGGTCACCCAAGCCACGGAGCCTGAACTATGTCGCGCAAGTCCAACGAAGGCGTGCCGGCCCTGCAAAACGATGATGTGACCGGGATGACCGAGGAGAAGCAGGAGGACGTGATCCGGGAGAGTGGCCGGGCACCGCGGAAGCGCGCCGCCGAGGAGTTCTACGACGAGCAACGGGACCAGGCTGCCGATACGAGCTCGACCAAGCCAGACCCGAAGTAAGGCAGTGCGCCCGGGTGGAATCGAACCACCGACCCACAGCTTAGAAGGCTGTTGCTCTATCCAACTGAGCTACGGGCGCCGAAGCGGCAGCACATCGTCGAGCTGATCGGGGCGCCGGGATTCGAACCCGGGACCTCCTGCTCCCAAAGCAGGCGCGCTACCGGACTGCGCCACACCCCGTGCGTGCGGGCCGATAAGCCGCCAGCCCTGAAGCGGCGAGCCAGGGATGGTACCCCTGGGAGGTCGCCTCGAGCCTGGTCCCACCGGCCCGCAACACGCGCTGGAAGTTAGCCGTCCCCTCACCCTCCCGGTAGCAATGTGGTCCCGGTAGCAGGTCGTCCCGGCAGCAATGTGGTTGACCGACGTCCCCTGCCTGGCCCCTGGTTGCCCGGCCCGGCCGGAGTGAAGTACCTTTGGCGCGCCCAGTCCTCTTCGCGGCCTTCCGATGCCGGGGTGACACTTGGATCGAGCGGTGTCCGGCGCGCCGTCAGCCTTCCCCGCCCTGCCCAACAACTTCGATCTGCTCCGGATCTTCCTGGCCTATGCGGTGGTGGTGTATCACAGCTGCTACCTGACGGGGCACGAGAACCTCGTTCCGGGCAGCGTGGCCGGCGTCGCCGTCGGTGGCTTCTTCGTGATCAGCGGCTTCCTGCTGACCTGGAGTCTCCACCGGAATCCCGACCTCCGGGCCTTTGCGATCAAGCGCTTCTTTCGGATCTACCCGCTGTACGCCCTGGTGATCGTGGCACAGGCGCTCGTCCTCACCCTCGAGGCGGCAGCCCGGGGCGGCGTCAGCCCCGCCGAGGTGGGCCGCTACCTCGGCGCCAACCTCGTGTTCGCCAATTTTCTGCAGCCGAGCATCGGCCCTACCCTCTCCGGGCTCAAGCTCGATGCCATCAACGGCAGCGCTTGGACGCTGAAGGTCGAGATCGCCTGCTACGTGGCCCTGCCGGCGGTGCTGGCCCTGCAGCGGCGCGCCGGAGTCGGGGCAACGGCGGTGCTGGCCATCGGGCTCGGCGCTTATCCTCTCATCGCCGCCGCGGTGCACCAGCCTGCGCCAGGAGAGGTCTACCTCGGGCTGGCCTGCTTCTTTCTGGTGGGGTCCCTACTCTACCATTGGGGCGCCAGGCTGATGCGGTACGATGCCTGGTTCCTGGTTCTGGGCGTGCTGGGCGCGCCACTGGTGCTGATCGGCTCGCCGACGATCATGCGAATGCCAATCGTGGCTCAGCTGCTGGTGGCGGGCTGGGTGTTCGCCGTGGCGTTCGCTCGCCCCAAGGTGGCGGTCGACCACGATGTGTCCTATGGAGCCTACCTGCTGCACTTTCCTCTGATCCAGCTTGGTCTGATCCACCACCTGGTGCCGACCGACTCGGCCCCGCTCACCGTCCTGGTGGTGGTGATGGCTACGACCGCTCTGGCCTGGGCCAGCTTCCATCGGCTCGAGCGTCCCATGATCCGACTCGGGCACCGGTTGGCCCGGCGGCGCGGGGGCTGATCCGGCTCGGCGTCCGCGGCGACAGCGAGGGCGTCTGGGGCGACTGCCAGGGCGTCTGGGGCGCCAGGGCGTCTGGGGCGACGGCCAGGGCGTCTGGGGCGAAGGCGAGGGCGTCCGCGGCGACGGCGAGGCTGGGGCGTGGGAGTGTGTGGGCCCTAGGTGGCGGCTTCGGCCCCGAGTGCCGCCGCCAAGGCCCGCAGCGCGCGACCGCGATGGCTCACGGCATCCTTCTCGGCCGGGGTAGCTTCCCCGAACGTGCAGCCCAGATCCTCACTGAAAAACAGCGGGTCATACCCGAACCCGCCCTCCCCGCGGGGCGCCTCCAGGATGCGTCCCCCGCAGACCCCCTCGAACACCTCGGCTACCGCCGACGGCTCACGCAGCAGTACCAGGACGCAACGGTAGCGCGCTCGACGGCGGGCCTCGGGCGCGCCCAGCAACCGGCGCAAGAGCTCGGCGTTGTTGGCGTCGTCCACCGAGTCGCTGGTGCCGGTCGCCCCGGCAAACCGCTTCGAGCGCACTCCCGGTGCGCCGCCCAGGGCGAAGACTTCGAGGCCGGAGTCGTCCGCCACGGTGGGAAGCCCGGCCAGCCGCGCGAAGTACTCGGCCTTCCGGCGGGCGTTCCCCTCGAACGACTCGGCCAGCTCGAGCGTGTCCTCGGCGGGCCTCGGCCACAGACCGAGGTCGTCGGGGAAGAGCAACTCCAGACCGGCGGGCTCCAGTACGCGCCGGATCTCCCGCTGTTTGCCGGCGCTCCGGCTGGCGACCAGCAGCTTCACCAGCCCAAGGCCGCCCGCTGCGCCCGGAACAGCTGCTCGATGCCCTGACCGGCCAGATCGAGCAGGACATCGAGCTGGGCCCGGGTGTAGGTATCGTGCTCACCGGTGCCCTGAACCTCGACGAAGCGGGCGGGCTCGAGCATGACGACGTTGGCGTCGACCTGCGCGTCCCGGTCCTCCAGGTACGCCAGATCGAGCCGCTCCTGGCCCTCGACTACGCCGACCGAGACAGCCGCGACCAGCCCGCCGAACGGCGAGGGCGATCCGGTCCGCTCGCCCAGCCAGGCGCAGGCATCGGCCAGGGCGACACAGCCGCCGGTGATGCTGGCGGTCCGGGTGCCGCCGTCGGCCTGGAGCACGTCGCAGTCGATCCGGATGGTGTGCTCGCCGAAGGCCATGGTGCGCATCGCCGCGCGGAGCGAGCGCCCGATGAGTCGCTGGATCTCCTGGGTCCGTCCCCCGGGGCCGTTGCGCTCCCGGGAGGTCCGCTCGACGGTGGCGCGCGGCAGCATGGCGTATTCCGCGGTAACCCAGCCCTCGCCGCTGCCCTTCTTGAAGCCGGGCACGCCCGACTCCACCGAGGCCGTGCAGTGCACCAGGGTCCCGCCCATGCGTATGAGGCAGGAGCCCTCGGCGTACGGGTTGGCGCGGCGCTCGAGCACGAGCGGCCGCAGCTGGTCGTTCGATCGGTTGTCAGGACGGGGCACGCAGGCGCTCCACGAGGTCGGTGGTCGAAAAGCCGGTGACGAGCGGCACCCGGACCACCCGGCCGCCGCGGGCTTCCACCCAGTCGGCGCCGACGATCCGGTCACGAGGATAGTCCGCGCCTTTGACCAGCACGTCGGGCGCGAGCTGCTGGATCAGCCGGAGCGGGGTATCGTCCTCGAACAGGACGACGCAGTCCACCGCGGCCAGGGCGGCCACCACCCGTGCCCGATCCGCCGCCGGCACCAGCGGCCGCCCGGGTCCCTTGGCCAGGCGGCGGACCGAGTCGTCGGTGTTGAGGCCGACCACGAGCGCCGCGCCTTCCGCCCTAGCCGATTCCAGCAGCTCGACGTGCCCGCGGTGCAGCAGGTCGAAGACGCCGTTGGTAAAGACGACGGGGCCGGCCTGGCGCGCGCGCCACTGCGCCGCCACCGCACCGGTCCGGATCTTCCCGGCCGAGCCCATGGTCACTCGGCGGGCGCCGGGCCCAGCAGCGCCTTGAGGGCCGGCGGGGCGACGAAGGTGGTGGCCATGACGGTGAGGAGGATCGCCCCGAACACCTCGTCCGAGAGCAGGCCGGCGCGGCGTCCGATGTCGGCGAAGATCAGGCCCACCTCGCCGCGGGGGATCATCCCGACGCCCACCACCAGACGGCGGAGCGGAAGCCACGGGGCGGCCCAGCCGGCGGCCAGCTTGCCGACGATGCCGATCACGGTCAGGGCGAGGGCCGTGAGCAGCGTCGCGCGGGCCCCGGGGGTGCTGGGGTCGAGCAGGCGAAGATCGAGCGAAGCCCCCACGCTGACGAAGAAGATGGGGGTGAAGATGGCCGCCACCGGCCGGACCTCGTGCTCGATGGTGTCGAACTGGTTGGTTCCCGACAGAATGAGGCCGGCGGCGAAGGCCCCGATGATGAGGGCCGAGCCCGCCAGCGCCGCAAGGGACGAGAGCCCCAAGGCAAAGGCGACCGCCAGGACCAGGAGCACGTAGCGCACCCGCATGCGGACCACCAGATCGAACAGTCGGGGCATGACGAACCGGCCGGCCAGCACCGCCACCACCAGGAAACCGACCGCGACGGCCAGGGTCCGCGCCACACCCAGCAGCGTGACGGCCCCGCCGGCAGCGAGCCCCGAAACGACGCTCAGGATGACCAGGCCGAGGACGTCGTCGATCACCGCCGCCCCAATGATGACCCGGGCCTCGCGCTGGTGCATCCGCCCGAGGTCGGACAGGACCCGGGCGGTGATCCCTACCGAGGTGGCCGTCAGAGTGGCCCCGACGAAGATGGCCGCGGTGGTGACGTCGGCGGCCCCCGCGCCCGACTGGCGACTCCAGATCCAGTACAGGTAGCCCAGGCCAAAGGGAACCAGCACGCCCACCACCGCGACGGACAGCGCGGCGGTGCCGACCCGGAACATCTCCTTGAGGTCGGTCTCGAGCCCGATCTCGAACAGCAGCAGCAGGACGCCGAGCTCGGCCAACAGGTGCACCGTCTCGGCCGCGGAACCCTGCTGCGGCACGATGCCCAATGCGCCGGCGCCGAGCAGCACGCCGCCGACCAGTTCCCCCAGCACCGCCGGCTGGCCGATCCGTTCGGCCAGCTCGCCCAGGACCTTCGCCGCCACCAGCATGGCGGCCAGCGTCAGGAAGAGGTGGGCCAGCTCCACCTCAGAGCGGCGCCTCCGCCCGGGGACGAAACACGATGGTCTTCTTGAACAGCGGCAGGTCGAAGGTCTCGCGATACTCGGTCTGGATCATGACCCGGCCGGGACGGCCGCTCCGGTCGATCCGGAACTCCGGCCGCTCGCCCAGGAGCGAATCGGCTTGGGCGGCGAGCGCGGTCTGGATCGCCTGGTCGGTCGTCTGGCCGGCGAACCTGGCCTGCTGGTTCATATCGTCCAGCAGCTCGTAGTAGCGCCAGTACGCCCCGCCGATGTGGAGGCCGTAGTACCCGGCCGCGACCAGGATGGCGAGCATCACCAGACACCCGAACGTGCTGGTGCCGCCGCGACTGCGAAACACGTTCACCATTGGGATTGCGCTCCCTCGACGATGTTGGTGACCAGCTTCTCCAGCGCCCGGTCCCGGCCGGAGCGTTCCTGCCCGGGATCGTATTCGCCTTCCAGCACGAGTCCGCTCCGCTGCCACAGGGGCTTCTGCAGCTTCTGATCCATGATCTCGACCGACACCGTGATCTGGACCAGGCGACGGGTCACGTTCACCGTGCGGTCCTCGCTCCCGCTGTACTGAACCGGCAGGTCGGGCTCGTAGCGGACGATGGTGCCGCGGACAACCGCGTCGGCCTGGGCCTCGGAGGCCTGGCGCAGTCCCAGCCGCCGCTCCAACGCCTCGCGGACGCTGCTGGAGACTTCCTGGGTCAGGGTCGGCTCGGCGGTCTGGTTGTCGAACGGAAGCAGGGCGACGGTCTTGATGGATGGCGGGAGCCCGCCGCCGGCGAAGCCGTAGAGGCAGCCGGTGAGACCCACGGCCGCCAGCAGCAGGAGGACGACGAGCCTAGGGTTTGCGATCGACCCAGATCTCAGGCGCAAAGTCGGCCCGTGTGGTGGAAAGGAACGTGAGATCGAGCTTGGCCGGCGCGCTGGGCACCACCAAGCGCGAGCGAAGGGGCAGCCCGGCGGAATCGAGCGCGGTCTCGGCCCGACCGACGACGGTGCCGGCATGCCGGACTTCGGTGATGAGCTTGCCGTGCGTCCCGGCCGTACGGGCATAGCTGACCGTGTCCGACGGGCCGGCGTACTGCCAGGTAATCACGTCGCCGTCGGCGGCACCCCGAAGCGCCTCGCCTGCTTCGGGCAGCCGGGCGATGCCGAGCATGGCCCAGAGCAGCGGGTAGTTGGGCACCAGCTTCTTCACCGCGTCGGGTGGCTCGGCCCAGAGGGGCTGATCACCCACCACCGCGGCCGCCGCCGCCCCCGAGCCGAACGGTCCGGCAACGTCGAACCGGAGTGAGTCGGGCGGCGCCACCCGGGCGCTCCCCCGGCCCCCCGCGCTCGAGCGCTCGTCCTGGAACAGCCATTTGAACTTGTGCAGCCGGTTCTGTCGCGGCCGGGTCTGCTCGACCCAGCGGCCGACCTGCTCCCGGGACACCGGTCCCGCGCCCGCCGGCACCACGGCGCCCGCCGCCGGGTGGCAGCCGGCCAGCGCCAGGAGAAGATAGGCCAGCCGCCCACCACGGTCAACGAAAAAGCGTTGTGGCATCAATAGTTATAACCGAAGAAGAAGCTGAGGAACCCAGGGTCGCTCTGGCTGGCGCTCAAGCTGTAGCCCTCAAAGTCATTATTGCTGAACCGGCGGCCCCAGTCGAGCCGCAGCACGGCCAGGGGGCCCAGCGCCATGCGGAAGCTAATTCCATAGCTGCCCAGCAGCCCGCGCCCGTCCCTGGTCGAGAAGGTCGCCTGGCCGGCGTCGGTGAAGAGTCCGGCCTGGATCTGGGGAAAGTCCACGTCACCCAGCGGCGTGCCCAGGGTCAGGTGGGTCAGCAGCGGAAAGCGCAGCTCCTGGTTGAACATGAAGGCGCGCGAGCCGACGATGTAGCCGAACTGAGGATACCCCCGCAGCCCGACCGTGCCGCCGATGTTGACCCGGCGGGGACGGTCGCCCCCGCTGTAGAAGCCATAGGCCCGGAGGGCCCAGGCGGTTTGCCGGCTGAGCCGGAAGTAGTGACGCCAGTCGCCGCTCACCAGATAGCTGTCGAACCGGCTGTTGGAAAAGTCGCTCGCCACCCCGGCCGTGAGGGCCAGGCGCCCGCCGTCAATCGGGCCGGTAGGCACCCAGAGCGCGTTGTCGTGGATGTAGCTCAGGTAGTGGGAGGCGATCCAGCCGATCCGGCGCGGCTGGTCCACGGGGAGGGTGAAGTCCACCCGGTCCGAATGCTCCACCACCATGGTCCCTTCGATCCGGGTGAAGCGGCTGAGCGGATACCGGAGGATGCCAAGCGCGCCGTAGGCGGTCTCGTCGTAAGCCACCACGTTGTCGACTTCGAAGTTCCGGGACCGGGTCCGGAAGGCGCCGAGCCCCCAGTTGACCCGCCGGGACTGATTGATGTAGAGACCGCTGGCGCTGATGTTCGAGAAGATGCTGCCCAGCCGGCGGCCCTGGTACGACGAGACCGACCCGAAGAAGAGGTTGTCGCTGAGCAGGTCGCTGGCGGCGAAGAACACCCCCTGGGCACCGCCATAGCCGGGGATGAGGACCGCATCGCCCACCGCGAAGTCGAGCGACATCCGCCTGCGGTAGGGCTCGCGCCGGGCCGCCGAGCTGATCACCGTGTCGGCCGGCGCCGACCAGGCCCACTGCCCCGCCGCCGCGGGAACCGCCGCGGCAAAGCGGTCGCGCCGGGCGCTGCTGTCCACCGGGATCCGATAGACGTTCCAGCTCAGGTCGTGGAATCCGCCGACGAGCAGGGTCCCGTTCTCGAGCGGGACCGGATCGAACGCACCGGTCCAGGCCGAGGTCTCCCGGCGTCCCTGACCCAGACTGTCGACCGAGAACACGTTGAGCACACCGTCCCGGTCCGAGGCGAAGTAGATCCGGTCGTCGCCCGACCAGAGCGGGGACTCGTCCACCCAGGCACCGCTGGTCAGCTGGGTGACCTGCTGGCTGGCCAGATCGAGCAGAAACAGATTGACCGCCCCGCCGCGCCCTTCGGCCGTCCGGTCGGAGGCGAAGACGAGGCGTCGGCCGTCCGCGCTGGGGCTCGGGTCCAGGTCCTGGTAGTGGTCGTTGGTCAGCGGCAAGAGCTCACCGCCGGGGAGGCGGACCCGGTACAGGTCGGACACCCCGCGCTGGGACAGTCCGCTGAGCACGATGCTCTGCCCGTCCGGCATCCAGTGCGGGGAGAGGAGCGAGACCAGCTCGGTGAATTGATATCGTCCGGCCAGCTTGCCCTTGTCGAGGTCCCAGACGATCAGAGCGTCGCGATCGCCGTCCCGGGCGGTGAAGAGGAGCAAACCCGGTCGTGAGGCGTCCATCCGCGACTCGAACGGGTGGAACGACTCGAGCTCGGGCGATCGCCCGCCGGTCACGATGGCATGAGATCGGCCACCGGGCTCCAGTGACTTGCGGTAGATGGCGACGTACCCGCTGGCCGGCGAGAGATAGGCGAACTGCCCCGGCGTGTCGTCATCGGCGGTGTCGGGGAGGGCGGTCGCCTTGACCCCGAGGCGGGCCACCTCGGTGCCGAGGACGTTGAGCGGCGCCAGGCTGTCCACCGACGGGTAATACTGCCGCCGCATTGCCAGCTGGAACTCGTCGCTCAGCTGGTCGAGGGTGCGGCCGTAGACGGCCTGAAGGGCGGCATCGAAGGTCTCGTGCTGGTTCAGCTCCTTGTACATGAGGGCCGCCCGCCAGTCCCCGTAGGTGTCGGCCAGCCAGCGATGGATCTGGCCCCCGATGGGATAGACGATCCCTCCTGTGGTGTAGCTCAGCTGCTTGAGGGGGGGCAGCCGGCCGCTGAGGGTGAGGTCGCGCATCACCATCTCGTCGCGGGCATCCTGCCCCGCCGACCACAGCTCTGCCAGCCCCTCGCTCCACCACAGCGGGAAGTTGATCCGGGCCGACCGCGGCGCCACGATGTACGCGTCCGTCAACAGGTCGAGCTGGAACACGTGCACCATTTCATGCCGCATGGTGTGGCGGAACTCGGCGAAGTTGCCCCGGAAGGGCAGTGCCACCCGCCGCTTCTGGAAATCGGTCACGCCGAGCAGCCCTTCGGGCGGCGTGAAGGGCAGTACGTTGGTCTGCTCGAAGTCGGTATGTGAGGCGTAGACGATGAGCGGGATCCGGCTGGCCACGGCGTGGCCGAACTGGACGCTCAAGGTGTCGTAGCTGGCCTCGGCGTAGGCCAGCGCGGGGGCCGCCAGGTCGGCCTCCGCCGAGTAGAAGTACAGGTCGACGTGAGGGCCCTTGAGCACCCGCCAGTCGAGCTTGCGGTACTGGATCTTGTTCTGGCCGAAGGCGAAGAACTGGGCGCCGGCCGGGCGGGCCGACACCACGGCGCCCAGCGTCATGAGCAGGGCCGCGGTGATGCCCGGACGGATGCTCCTGGGCCTGCGGGCCGGGCCACCGCCCCACGCGGAGGCCATCATCCCGCCCGATCCCTTCGCGACCTCATTTTCGGGTGATCGTGCGGATCACGTCGCCCGGCGCCAGCCGGACCAGGGTCGAGGTCCCGTCGACCACCCGCCCGAAGACGGTGTAGATGCCGTCGAGGTGAGGTTGGGGGCTCAAGTTGATGAACCATTGGCTCATCCCGGTGTCGGGTCCGGACAGGGCCATGCCCAGGGTCGGACCCTCGTAGCGGTTGCGGTTGATCTCGTCCCGGATGGCCCCGCCGGGACTGCCGAAGCCGTCGCCCCGCGGGTCACCGTCCTGGACCACGAAGTTGGGGACCACCCGGTGCCACCGATGACGGTCGAAGAACCGGCGGTTGACCAGCCGGAGGAAGTTGTCCACCGTCAGCGGCGCGTCGGGTCCGAGCAGCTCGATCTCGATGGCGCCGCGGCCCTCGGTCTCGATCACGACGTGCGGCCGGGCGATCGAATCCGGCGCCGTCAGGTACCGCCGGACCGCGTCGCGATAGTCCTCCAGCGCCCGGCCGGTGGCCACGGGCGCGCTGGCTCCCCAGCGCGCCGCCAGCTCGGGCCACTTGTCCTCCGCCCATCGCCGGAGGAGGTAGTCGGCAGGCCGGGCGACCGTAGCCAGGAACTCCCGATCCACTCGGACCTGGGCCGCGGGCCCCGACTGCCGGACGGCCAGGATAGCGTTGAGCGCCGAGAGGCCCGCATCGGGAAACGAATCCCGGGCCGAGGCCCCGTACGCCTGAATCAGAGCCGGCAGGTCGGCCAGGTCGGCCGCCCGGGCGACGGCGTCGGCCGCCACGCTCCGGACGCCGGCGTCCCGGTGGATCAGGAGCGGCCGGGCCGCGGCCAGCAGGGCCGGATCGGGGCCAGCCACGGCATCGGACCAGGCCTGCAGCCCCAGCGTCACGACTCGCGCGTCGCGATCCTGAAGGAACGCCGGCCGCTTCCCCGGTCCAGCGGTCGCCGTCGCCTGGGCGGCGGTGGCCCGGTCCAGCCAGTTCTGGCTGTTGCGCCAGGACCCAGCCATCTGCTCGAACGCCGCCGAATCCGCCTTCGCGAGTGCGGCCAGCGCCGCCCGTCTGACCGCGATCGGCCCTTTCCCGGCCGCCCGGGTCAACGCTCTGACCGCGTCCGTGCCGCCCAGCGCCCCGAGCGCCTCGGCCGCCTGCAGCTGCACGCCGACGAACGGGTCGTTCAGCAGCGGGACCAGCCGGCCGGCCAGGGCGCTGTCCCGGAACGTCTCCAACGAGCGCAGCGCGTTGACTCTCACCTGCGGGCTTGGATCTTCGCCCGCCCGCGCCGCCAGCTCCCCGGCCACCGACGAGCGGGCCAGCTTGGCCGATTCGGCGTAGCTCCGGGTCAAGGCCCGGGCGGCGGTCGACCGGATGTACGAGTCGTCATCCCGCAGCGCCAGCAACAGCCGGTCGCCCGCCGCGGCTGCCTTGAGCCGACCCAGTGAGTACACCGCCGCGGCGCGGAGCGGGGGCAGCGTATCGTCGAGGTAGGGCAGCAGACCGGTCACGGGCGCGTCCGGCCCCAGCCGCCAGCTCTCGGTCACCACCTGCTGGATCGCCGATCCCCGATCCGCCTGCGTCAGCACCACGGTCCCACTCAGGATGCCGGCGAAGAACTCGCCGCTTCGGCGGCCCCCGATCTTGGCCAGCGCGGTCACCGCCTCCTCGGCGGTGGGGGCGTCGAGTGGCGGCTGGCCGGTCAGGCGGTCGATGAGGGGCTGGATCGCCGCGGTATCCCGGAGCAGGCCGAGGGCGAAGGCCGCCGCTACTCGGACGGTGGAGTCGCGGTCCACCAGGATCGGCTCCAGCAGCGCGGTGGCCCGGGTGTCCCCGATCCGGCCGGCCCCGAGTGCCGCGACCCGGCGGACGAGCGAATCGGGAGCGACCAGGGCTCGCTGAAACAGGGGGAGCTGGAGGTCGCGCGCGTCCTCGGCGGCGAGCACCGGCGCCAGCTGCTCGACCACACTGGCCTCCTGGGCGGCCCCGCCCCGCGTCCAGACCGGCAGGCACGCTGCAGCCACCAGAACCGCTCGAGCTGCGAGCCGGCGCCAGGCCCCGGCCCCGGCACGGTCCGCAGCGTGGCAGTGACGCGACCCGGTGCCGGTCACCGTCCTCACGAGTCCTCCGGGACGCTCGCTCGAGCCAGGCCGAGCGGCACGGGGTCGGGCGAAGGCGGCAGCAGGCGGCGTACCTCCTCGGGCAGTCGACTCAGGGCCATGGCGGCGTCGAGCGCCATCAGATCGACCGCAGCGGTGGCCAGCAGTCGGCCGTCGTCCTGATGCTCCACCGCATACCCGAAACTGACCCGGCGCGAGCCGACCTCGCGCACCCAGCAGCGGATTCGGAGCGGATCATCGAACCGGGCCGGCTGCCGGTACCGGATTTTCACTTGACTGACCACGAGTCGAAGCCCGGCCGACTCGAGATCGCGGTAGCTGGCGCCGCACCGGCGCAGGTGCTCGGTCCGGGCGACGTCCAGCCAGACCAGGTAGCGGGCGTGATAGACCACGCCCATCTGGTCGGTCTCCGAATAATTGACCCGGACTCGGGTTTCGGTGACGGAGGGAGCCGTCATGCCGGCCTCTCAGGGGGAGGTGACGCTCCCGGGTGGGCCAGCCACACGCCGACCGGCGGTCCGCGCGGGCGGCCGGGCTCGGTTGCCCCGGGAGAGGGAGCGGATCATCTTTGGCGCCGTGCTGGGCCACAAGCTGGTCGTCGTCTCGGACGCGCATCTCGGCGTCACGCCCCCGGCGGTCGAGTCGGCGCTGCTCGCCTTCCTCGAGGCGGTGCCCGACCAGGGCGACTGCCTGCTGGTCAACGGCGACCTGTTCGACTTCTGGTTCTCCTACCGGCGGGTGATTCCCCGCCGCGGCTTCCACGTGGCGGCGGCCCTGGCCCGGCTGGGGCGGCGCCTGCCGATCGTGATGGTGGGCGGCAATCACGATCGGTGGGGTGGCGACTTCTGGGAGCGGGATGTCGGGGCGCGGTTCGATCCCCGCCGGCTGACCTTCGAGATCGGGCGACGCCGAGTCGCAGCCATCCACGGCGATGGGCTGACCGAGCCGAAGCTCCGGGCGACCCTCCTCCATCGGGCCATCAATCACCCGGTCACCGCCGCCGTCTACCGGGCGATCCACCCCGAGATCGGACTCCGCCTGGTCGAGCTGTTGAGTCCCCACCTCGGCGACCACACGGCGGACCCCGACCGGCTGTCCGCCGCCGCCCGGCGCCAGGCCGACTGGGCGGCTGATCTGCTTCGCCGCGAGCCCGACCTCGACCTGGTGATCATGGGGCACACCCACCAGCCCAGGGTCGAGCAGCTCCAGCCCGATCGCCACTACCTCAACCCCGGCGCCTGGTTCGACGGCTTTCGCTACGCCCTGGTCACCGAGACCAGCGCCGAGCTGCGCCGGTTCAGTCCAGCGGCACCACCTCCGCCCGGTCCAGACGCTCCCCGATAAAGCGGGCGCCCACCTGCCGGAAGCGGGCCTCGTCGTCACTGACCGCGAACCGGTGACTGATCTTGCTGTCGGCCGGCGCCCGGAGCTGCTCGAGCGCGTCGACCACCACGCCCGCCGTCTCCTCCCCGCTGTCGATCAGGACCACGTCGGGTCCCAGGATCCGCTGGAGCAGCGGTTTGAGCAACGGGTAATGGGTGCAGCCCAGCACCAGCGTGTCTACCCCGGCCCGGCGCATCGGCTCGAGATACTCCCGGGCGATCAGTTCGGCCGCCGGATGCTCGAACCAACCTTCCTCCACCAGCGGAACGAACAGCGGGCAGGCCCGCTGCTCGACCCGGGCGTCCGGGCGAACCCCCTGGATGGCGCGGGCGTAGGCGTTGCTGGCGATGGTGCCGGCGGTGCCGATCACGCCGATCAGCCCCGAGCGGGACGCCGCCGCGGCGGCCCGCGCGCCCGGCTCGATCACACCGATCACCGGGACGGGCGAATGCTGCTGCAGGGTCTCCAGGGCATGTGCCGTGCTGGTGTTGCAGGCGATGACCACGGCCTTGACGTCCTGCCGGAGCAGCCAGTCGAGGATCTCCAGACTGTATCGCCGCACTGTCTCGGGCGACTTGGGGCCATAGGGCACCCGGGCGGTGTCCCCGAAATAGACGGTGGATTCGTGCGGCAGGCGCTCGTAGACCGCGCGGGCGACCGTGAGGCCGCCGATGCCGGAATCGAAGATCCCGATCGGCGCGGTGACGGGCGGAGCCTGGCTCATCGGAGCCGGATCGGCAGGGAAACGCTGCCGCCCACCCCGCCGGGGACGGCCTGCAGGTGGAGATCGCCCGGGAAGTCGGTCAGATGGGCGGAGACGTAGGCCTCGAGCCCGGCGAACAGATGGTTGAACCCCAGCAGCACCAGCCAGTCCTCGTGCTCCCGGCGCTTGTCCTCGGCCCGGGCGGAATTGGTGCGCCGGAGATAGGCCAGCTCGTGCCGCGTCTTGAGGCTCATGGCGAGGGTGGTGCCTTCCCAGGCCAGGAAGATGCCGCCGGTGAGCTTCCGTCCCAGCTTGGCCTGCCCCCACCCGGGCAGCAGAAACGAGCGCCAGAAGGCGTTCATCGGACTGGTCCGGATCGCGGTGGCCTGGGTGGCGCTGAGCTGGGGGCGGCTGCTGTCGCCCGGAGCCGGGGCGGCGGAGGCCGAGTCCTGGGCGGCGAGCCGGCCGGCACCCGCCAGACCGGCGAGCAGCGCCAGCCATGCGGCACCGGCGGGCACCCGAGCTAGGCGGTAGGTCACGTCTAACGTGTCCCGAAGGAAGAGTGCGTCGGCCGGTGGCGGGAGCGTGTGAGAATCGAACTCACCGGAGCCGCCGGAGGCGCCTCCGTCGCGGTTTTGAAGACCGGCCAAGCCACCAGGCCCGATCCGCTCCCCTGGGTCAGGAAGGTAACACCGCCACGGCGTCGATCTCGACCCGGGCGCCGCGCGGCAGCGCCGCCACCGCCACGGTCGAGCGGGCCGGCCGGTGATCGCCGAAGGCGGCGGCATAGACGGTGTTCATGGCGGTGAAGTCGGCCATGTCCACCAGGTACACCGTGGTCTTGACCACGCTCGACAGGTCCAGCCGCTCGGCCTCGAGGATGGCCCGGATGTTCTGCAGCACCCGCTCGGTCTGCTCGGCGATGCCGCCGTCGACCAGCTCGCCGGTGGCAGGGTCGAAGCCGACCTGGCCGGCGGTGAACAGGAGGCCGTTGGCCCGGGTGGCCTGGCTGTAAGGACCGATGGCCCGCGGCGCGGCCGGGGTCGAGACGAACCCGATGGACATCAGAACAGACCCTCGATGGTGCCGTCGGGATGGACCCGGATGGCCTCGGCGGACGGCGTCTTGCTGAGGCCGGGCATGGTCATGATCTCGCCGGCCAGGGCGACCACGAAGCCGGCGCCGGCCGAAGGGTAGACGTCGCGGATGGTCAGCCGGAAACCCGACGGCCGGCCCAGCTTGGTGGGGTCGTCGCTGAAGCTGTACTGGGTCTTGGCCATGCAGACCGGGGTGGCGCCGAGCCCCATGCTCTCGCACTGGGCGATGTTCTTCTCGGCCGCGGCGGTGTAATCCACTCCGTCGGCACCGTAGATCTCCCGGGCGATCGCCTCGATCTTGGCCTTGATCGGCTGGTTGACCTCGTACAGCGGCTTGAAGGCGGCCTTGCCTTCGTCCAGCACCGCCAGCACCTCCTTGGCGACCGCCTCGCCTCCCTCGCCGCCCTTGGCCCAGACGTCGCTTAGCGCCGCGCGGACGCCCCAGCTCTTGGCCGCCTCGAGCACGGCCGTGATCTCCTCCGGGGCGTCCGAGGTGAAGCGGTTGAGCGCCACGATGACGGGGAGACCGAACTTGGCCACGTTCCGGACGTGGGCCTCCAGGTTCACCATCCCGCGCTTGAGCGCCGCCACATCGGGCGTGCCCAGGGCGTCCTTCTTGACCCCTCCGTGCATCTTGAGGGCCCGGATGGTGGCCACCATCACGGCGGCCTCGGGCTCGAGCCCGCCGAACCGGCACTTGATGTCGAAGAACTTCTCGGCTCCCAGGTCCGCGCCGAAGCCCGCCTCGGTCAGGACGATCTCGCCCAGCGAGAGCGCCAGCCTGGTGGCCACGAGCGAATTGCAGCCGTGCGCGATGTTGCCGAACGGGCCGGCGTGAACAAGGGCGGGACCGCCCTCGAGCGTCTGCACCAGGTTGGGCAGGATGGCATCCTTGAGCAGCAGCGTCATCGCGCCCGAGGCCTTGAGCTCGCCCGCCGTGACCGGCTTCCGGTCGCGGGTCAGTCCGACGATGATCCGGCTG
>DATAOR010000153.1:0-3946 GCA_036265635.1 Gemmatimonadales bacterium | reverse complement strand
AGGCGGAGGGATACGCACTTCAGCGAGCGGTCTATATCGGCGCGCTTGAGGCGCTGTCGGGCCGGCCGGTGACCAGCTTCGCCTTTCAGTTCGCTTCGGACGGGGTGCAGGTGGGCGGGGAGGTGACCGATGAGATGCGGCGGACGGCGGCGGAGCAGGTGGCCGCGGCCTTGTCTGCAATGGGAACCGACGCGCCCGCGCTAACCAGCTTTCCGGTCGAGTGCCGGTTCTGCGGGTATCGCCGGGTGCGGTGGTGTGAGGGGGTGGCCGCCGCGCCTTTGGCGGGCGCTGACCGGTCCTCCGCTTGAAATCCGCCGGGACAACCTGACCGACCCGCGACGATGAGAGCTCCCAAGGTTCAGCGCTGGATCGACCTCCTGGCTGCGCTGCTCAGCCATCGCTACCCGGTGACGCTGGCGCAGCTCATCGCCGGCGTTCCCGCCTATCAGGACGCGTCGCAGAAGCCCGACGCCCGGCGCCGGATGTTCGAGCGTGACAAGGACGAGCTGCGGGCGCTGGGCATCCTGATCGAGACCGTCGAGGATGGGGAGGAGCCGGCGGGCCGGTATCGGCTCAAGGCCCGCAACTTCTACCTGCCCTATCTCTCGCTCATGGCCGAGGGACGTCCCGGGAAGCCCCGACGGCTCGACAAGTACGGCTATGCCTCGCTGCCAGGGTTGAGCTTCGAGCCCGACGAGCTCGATGCCGTGGCCCAGGCCGCCGCCCGGGTCCGCCAGCTGGGCGACCCGCTCCTCGCCGACCACGCCGAATCGGCCATGCGGAAGCTGGCCGTGGATCTTCCGCTGGACGTCGCCCACCGGGCCGACACCCGCCTTGCCCCGGCGCGCACGCCGGGAAACGCCGAGACGTTCGCCGCGCTCGGCGCCGCGCTCGAGACGCGGAAGCGGGTCACCTTCGAGTACCGCTCGATGGGTGCCGATCAGACGGGCCGCCGGACCGTCGAGCCGTTCGGCCTCTTCTTCCTCAATCAGCACTGGTACCTGGCCGGCCGAACGCCCGGCGAGGCGACCGTCAAGAACTACCGGCTCAGCCGGATCGGCTCGGTCGAGGTGAATGACCGGCAGGCCAAGACGCCTGACTACGACATTCCGCCGGAGTTCCGTCTGCCCGCCCACGCCCGGTCGAAGCACGCCTGGGAGCTGGGCGACGGCGACGCCATCGATGCCGAGGTCCGGCTCCGGCGCCCGGGCGGGGCCACCGCTGCCGCCGGGCGGCTGGGCCAGCCGGTGTCAGGCCAACCGGACCGCCGCCGGTTCCAGGTTCGCCGCCGCGACGCCTTCGCCCGGTGGCTGCTGTCGTTCGCCGGCGACCTGGAGCCCCTCTCCCCGCCGGAGCTGGTCGCCGAGTACCGCGCGCTGGTGCGGGGGACGCTGGCGGCCCATCGCGGGACCCCGGCGTGACCGACACCGCTGCCGCCCAGCTCCGCCGCGTCCTGCACCTGATCCCTCACCTCGGGGACGGCGAGCCGCACCCGATCGCCGAGGTGGCCGCCCGCGCGGGGGTGGATCGGGCGATGCTGCTGCGCGACATCCGCACCCTGAGCGACCGGTTCGACGTCCCCGGCGGGTTCGTCGAGGGGCTCAGCATCTTCCTCGAGCAGGACACGGTCGAGGTCACCACCGACCATTTCCTCCGCCCCATGCGGCTGACCCGGCCCGAGCTGCTCGCCCTCGAGCTTGGCCTTGCCATGCTGCGGGCGGAGCGGCCGGCGGAGGAGCACCGGGCGATCGACGGAGCCCGGCGCCGGCTGCAGGAGGTCATCGTCGCCACGCCCGACTCTGGCGACGACTACCGCCATGCCGCCCTCAGCGCCGCCGGCGACCCCGCCCACCTCGAGCGCCTGCGCCAGGCCCACCGGAGCCGGCAGCGGGTCCGGCTCGCCTACCGGAAGTCGGCCGAGGAAGCCGCCTCGAGCCGGGTGCTCTGTCCCTACGAGATCGTGTTCGCCAGCGGGATGTGGTACATCGTGGCCCAGGGCAGCGACGACCGGCTCCGCTTCTTCCGGCTCGACCGGGTCGAGGAAGTCGAGGTACTGGACGAGCGCTGGGAGCGGCCGGCGGACTTCTCGCTCGACGCGCTGATCCGGGACGGCAAGGCCTTCCAGGCGTCCGAGTCGGCGACCCTTCGGGTGCGCTACTCGCCCCGGGTGGCCCGGTGGATCGCCGAGCGGGAAGGGAAGACGGTGGCGGAGGATGGGTCGCTGGTACTGGAGCATCCACTGGCCGATCCGGAGTGGGCCGTGCGGCACGTGCTCCAGTACGGGCCGGAGGCGGAGGTGCTGGAGCCGGTGGCGGTGCGGGCGGAGGTCGTGCGGCGGTTGGAGGCGATGGCGGGGGCATGACCGATCGCCATCTCCTGGGTGTGTGGAATCCATCCTACGCGGCCGACGCCATGGACGCCCACCTTCGCCTGCTGCTCGGGAACATCACGGCGTTTCGGGACGGCAAGGTCCCCGAGGAGGAGGTCTACGTCTGGTGGGGAAAGGTGCGCTCGCCCTACCGGCTCGAGCGCCTCCCGCAGCTGCCCGAGATTCTGGCGATGGACCAGGACCTGGATCCGGACAGCGGCCGCGAGCTTCATCTCTATCTCACCGACTATCGCTCGCTGTACGTCGGCCACGTGTACGAGATCACCACGGACGATGTGCGCACCGATGAAGCGTCGCACGTCCCCCAGTACTACACCGAGCGCGACCTCGAGTGCGACTGCTGGTTCCGTCTGGGCGACATCCGGCGGCTGGTCCTCGACGACACCGTGGCGCTCATCGCCGAGCTGAGGAAGCTCAACAACACCCACTACGAGGGCCGGCCCGTCTCGCTCTACGGTGGGATGGTGAACCTGCCGCTGGTGGTGACCCGGAACGACCGGGCCAGGTTCTTCGACCCCGTAGTGCGCCAAGCGTTGCTGGAGGGGAAGTACTGGGCCGAGGCCGACGCCGCCCGCACCGGCATCGGGGCGGTGGAGCGGGACCTGCGGGAGAACCTGTTCGGCGCCGAGGCATGGAACGCGCTAGACGTCACCACCCGGAGCTTCATTGCCACAGCCGAGCAGGTGTTCCGGACCCATCGGGCCGACGCCGGCTTCGACTTCGCCCCGGTCGTGGTCGATCTGGCCAAGGCTTTCGAGGTCCAGGCCAACCTGGTCGTTCGCCAGGCCCTCGCTACGGCCGACCCGCGGATCCGGGAGGCGAACGTGGATGGGCAGGTGCGCGACATCGCCGGAGGCCGCCCACTGAGCCTCGGCCAGCTCGGTCGAGTCGTCGCCGACGAACCGGTGGCACAGGCCCTGGGCAACCGGCTTCGCGATGGCGCCTGGCTCACCAACCAAGGCGCCTACGTGATGCGGTCCGTGGCCGACCACCGAAACCCGGCGGCGCACGCAGAGCCGGTCACCCGGGCGGTGGCCGAACAGCTCAGGAACCAGTTGCTCGGGATCGGCTGCCACGGCGACCTCGTCAGACTCGCCGGGGTGCGTCTAAAGCAGCCATGACCGCGGCCACCGCCGCCTACGGGCCCGTCAGCGCTCGAGCGGCTCGATCGTGAGCTTGCCGAGGAAGTTGATCGGCCGCGCCCCGTGGTCCCGGAGGATCCGGGTCGCCAGCTCCTTCCGCTCGTCGGTCGGCGCCAGGACGCCCACCACGAGCTTGCCGTCGCGAAGGGCCTGCTCGTAGCTCGCCTTGGTCTCCATTTCCTCGTCGTGCACGCCGAACCGCTCGGCGATCCGGATCGCCACGTTGGCCAGGCCGGTCCGCCCGGTGCTGGCCCGGATCGCGTCGGCCGCGGCCGGGCCGGAGGTGACGGTCACCTCGGACTGGAGGAAGCCCGAGCTGGTGAGCGCGGTCCAGGCGGCTGCGGCGTCCTCAGGGCGGGCGACGACGCCGACGACCTGATTGGTAGGATAGCTGACGGGGGTCTCGACCCCGCCG
>DATAOR010000152.1:0-3974 GCA_036265635.1 Gemmatimonadales bacterium | reverse complement strand
GGCCGCTCACGACCCGGGCGGCACCGCGCAACCCTTTTCCCGGGGCCCGTGTCAGAGGCCCAACGACGTCGAACCCTTACGCGCCGGAGCCCGTGGACGACCGTGATCTGATCGGCCGAGTGCTGGCAGGCGACCCCCGGGCCGAGCGTGAGCTCTACGACGCACACGTGGACCGGGTGTTTCGCCTGGTCTACCGGATGGTGGGCGACCTCCATCGGGCGCAGGACTACACCCAGGAGGCGTTCGTCCGGGCGTTCCGGCGGCTGGCCGACTTCCGGCGGGAGAGCTCGCTGTCGACCTGGCTCTGCGCCATCGCGGTGTCGGTGACGCTCAACGGGATCCGCAGCCTCAAGCGGGCGAGGGAGCGGGAGATCGGGCTGGACGAAGCCCCCGCCCTGGCGGCCCGCTCGGCCGAGGCCGAGCCGGATCTCAAGACCCGGATGGCGCGGGCGATCGAGGGCCTGCCGGAGGGGTACCGGACCGTGTTCGTGCTGCACGATGTCGAGGGCTATACCCACGAGGAGATCGCCGAGACCCTCGGGGTTCAGCCGGGAACCAGCAAGGCCCAGCTCTTCCGTGCCCGGGCGAAGCTCCGGGTGGCGCTGGCCGATTTCGCAAGGGAGTAGACTCGATGCCCGACCGACCCCACGACCCGAACGACCGCCGCCCGTCCCGTCCCGGCGAGAGCCCGCCGGCCGAGCCGGTGCCGGATCCGCGGCTGGCGGAGGACCTCGGGCCGGACGAGCCCGGGGCGGGCGATCCGCTGGACGAGGCGCCGCTCGACGACGTGGTGCTGGCCGCCGCGCGAGCCTGGCACCGGCCGCCGGAGACCCCACGCGAGCTGATGTGGCGGGCGATCGAGCGCGACCGCCGGATCGCCCGGCCGGGAGGGGCGGCCGGCCGGCGATGGCTGCCGTGGGCCGGCGCGGCCGCGGCCGCCGCGCTGGTGGCGCTGGGGGTGGGCATCGGGCGGATCTCCTCGCCGGCGACCCGGGCCGCGCCGTCGCCCGTGGCCGCCGTCCCGGCTGCCGGCCGGGTCAACGAAACGGCCTACCGCCTGGCCACCGCGGAGCATCTGGGGCAGTCGGAAGCCTTCCTGACCCTGTTCCGAGCCTCCGTCCGGGACAGCGGCGACGAGCGGATGGCCTCGACCACCGCCCGCCAGCTGCTGGCCAGCAACCGGCTGCTGCTCGACTCGCCGGCCGGACAGGATCGCCGGACCCGGCTGCTGCTGGAGGATCTGGAGCTCGTCCTCGCCGAGATCGCTCAGCTCTCGCCCCAGGCCTCGGCCGGCGACCGTGAGCTGGTCCGCGAAGGCATGGAACGCGGCGGTGTCCTGACCCGTCTCCGGTCGGTCGTCCCGGCCGGGACGACCCCAACCCGAGGTGATCTGTGATCGAACGGTTGTCGCTCAGCCTCGTGCTGGCCGGCGTGGTGATGCTGGGCCGCGGGGGCCACCCACCGGTCTCGCCGCAGGAGCCGGTCGCGACGGCGGTGGATGCCGCATCGCCCTCGTCCCGTCCGCCGGCGGCCTGGATCCAGGGTGATCCGGCCGATTCACTCTACCGGGCCGCCCGCGAGGCGCTCGACCGCCGGGATTACCAGCGCGCGGCCGATCTCTTTGCCCAGGTGCCCGCCCGGTACCCCAAGTCGGGCTACGCCGCCGATGCGCTGTACTGGCGGGCATTCGCGCTCTATCGGGTCGGCGGCGTGACCCAGCTCCGGGCCGCCCTGCAGGCGCTCGACACCCAGCGCGACCGGTTCCCCAAGGCCGCCACCCGGGGCGACGCCCGGGCGCTGTCCGGGCGGATCGAGGGCGAGCTGGCCCGCCGGGGCGACCCCGACGCGGCCGCCCGGGTGACCGCCGCGGCGATGGATGCAGCCGGCCCGGTGCCGCCGACTCCTCCGGTGCCGCCGGCCGGCGCGGTGGGCGCGCCCCCGACGCCGCCGACGCCGCCCACCCCGCCGGTCGCGAGGGACGGCGACGAGCGCTGCGGCGATGACGACAACGACACCAAGTTGGCCGCGCTCAACGCCCTGATGCAGATGGACGACGCGCGGGCCCGGCCGATCCTCCAGCGGGTCCTGGCACGGCGCGACCCGGGATCGGTCTGCCTCCGCCGGAAGGCCGTCTTCCTGGTGGCGCAGCAGCACGAGGCCGGCACCGAGGTCATCCTGCTGGCCACCGCCCGCAACGATCCCGACCCCGAGGTGCGCGAGCAGGCCGTGTTCTGGCTGTCCCAGGTGGGCACCGACAAGGCGGTCGGCGCGCTCGATTCGATCCTCAGGATGTCGCCGGATCGGGGCCTGCAGGAGAAGGCGGTGTTCGCCCTGTCGCAGGACGGCAGCCCCCGGGCGCTGCAGGCGATCCGGACCTACGCCGAGCGGACCGACGCGCCGGGCGAGGTGCGGGAGAAGGCCATCTTCTGGCTGGGCCAGAGCGGCGGCAAGGAGAACGACGCCTTCCTCCGGACGCTGTACGGGCGGCTCAAGGAGCCCAACCTCCGCGAACGGGTGCTGTTCTCGCTGTCCCAATCGGGCGGCACCGAGAACACCCGCTGGCTGCTCGACGTCGCCCGCGACCGGAACCAGCCGATCGAGCTTCGGAAGCAGGCGCTGTTCTGGGCCGGCCAGGCCGACGCCAGCATGACGGACCTGGCCGCGCTGTACGGCACGCTCACCGATCGCGAGCTGCGGGAGCAGCTGATCTTCGTCTACTCCCAGCGGGACGAGCCGGCCGCCGTGGACAAGCTGCTCGACATCGCCAAGCGCGAGACCGACCCGGAGCTGCGGAAGAAGGCGTTGTTCTGGCTGGGCCAGAGCGACGATCCCCGCGCCGCCAAGGCGCTCCAGGACATCATCGAGCAACCGTGAACGGAGCCTGCGCATGCCCCGCACCCGATTCCTGCTGACCCTGGCGGCGCTGGCGGGGGTCCCCGCCGCCGGCGCGGCCCAGGCCGGTGCCCCTGACCTGGCCCGTCGCCTTCCCGCCGACGGCGCGGTTCGGCTGAGCTTCGCCGCCCGAGATGGCGTCTGCGGCAACGGCGGCAACAACATCACCATCGTGAGCGACGACGAGCGGGACGAGTGGCAGAGCGACTGCAGGCCGGGGCCGGTCCGGGTGTCGCTTCACCTGAAGCGCGGGCGGGTGCAGCAGGCCCACACCTACGTGGGCGGGCGCTGGCGCCCCGCCACCGACTCGGTGACGGACCTCGGCACGGTGCCCGCCGCCGCGGCGGCGGCGGAGCTGGTCGTCCTGGCGGGGAAGGCGGAGCGGGATGGCGACGCGCTGATCACGGCCGCGTCGCTGGCCGACAGCGCCCGGATCTGGCCCGCCTTGTTCGGCCTGGCCCGCCGGCCGGAGGTTCCGGTGGACACCCGGAAGCAGGCGGTGTTCTGGATCGGCCAGGCGGCGGGCGCCGAGGCGGCCAAGGGGCTCGACTCGGTCGTGACCGACGAGAGCGGCGATCTCGAGGTGAGGAAGCAAGCGGTGTTCGCGCTGTCGCAGCGGCCGGCGGACGAGGGAGTGCCGGCGCTGATCAAGGTCGCCCGGACCAACCGGAGTGGCGAGCTGCGGAAGACGGCGCTGTTCTGGCTGGGCCAGAGCGAGGACCCCCGGGCGCTGGCGCTGTTCGAGGAGATCCTGCAGTAGCAGCCGGCGGTTGCGGCAGGCCATTCGCGGCCGGCCGGTAGCAGCCGACCGGTAGCAGCTGGCCAGAAGGGGCCGGCCCGGTCGGCCCGGCCCCTCCGATTACATTCCCCCGCATGCGGCCGTCCCCCCACGCGGTCCTCGCCTTCGGCGCGGTGCTGCTGGCCTGCGGCGAGCGCCCGGCGCCGCCGCCGGTCCGCACCCTGACGCCCACGGCCGACACCATTCAGACCACCCTGTCCGACGCGGGCGGGAGCGCCTGGCTGGGTGGCTCGCGCTGGGCGGTGCTGGGGCCGGCCGACGGCCGGGTCGAGCTGGTGGACTT
>DATAOR010000151.1:0-8684 GCA_036265635.1 Gemmatimonadales bacterium | reverse complement strand
GAGACGGTATCGCATTGCTCGACAGTGCTTTCACCCCGTTGAGCCCGGCCGAGGAGCTGGCCGTCGGCCGGGCCGCCGGGCCGGCAGGCGTGCCGGCTCGCGCGGCCGCGGGGTTCGAGCGGGCCTTCGCCGCCGGCTTGGGCACCGTCGAGGACCGCTTCGCCTATGCCACCACGCTCACCAGGCTGGGCCGGCAGGCGGAGGCGGTGCCCCAATTCGCTGTGGTCGTGGCCTCCCCCAAGACGCCCCGGGCCTTGGCGGCGTCGGCGGCATATCAGCGGGCGCGGGCCATGGTCCGCGGCGGCGATGCGATCAAGGGCAAGCTGGCGCTCGAGCTGGTGGCCAGGACCTGGGCTCGCGATACCGCCGCCGCCTCGTCCGCTCTGTTCCTGCTGGGCGACCTGGCCTCGGATGACCGGGCCGATTCGATCGCCCGCCAGCGGTACCGCAAGCTGGTGACGCGCTACCCGACCAGCGCCTTCGCGCCGACCGCGGCCCTCCGCGGTGCGATGATCGCGCTGGTGGCGGGCGACGCCGCCCTTGCCGCCGATGAGCTGGACGAGCTCGGCCGCCGGTACGGCCGAAGCGACGAGGCTGTCGCATCCGGCTACTGGGCAGGCCGCGCCCGATGGGCCGCGGGCGACACGGCGGGGGCGCGCCAGCACTGGGAGCGGCTCGCCGCCGGCGAGCCCGGTCTCTACTACACCGGTCTGGCCCTTCGCCGGCTCCAGCGGCCCGACTGGGCGCCGGCCGCCGCCCCGGACAGCTTCGTCGCCATCCCCGCCATGGACAGCGCCATCGCCCGGGCGGCGCTGCTGGCCCGGCTGGGCCTCGCCACCGAATCGCGCTGGGAGTACGACCGCCTCTTCCGCCAGAGCGAGACCTCGGCCGAGCGGCTGCTCGCGCTGGCCGACCGCTTCCGCGGGCACGGGCTCGCCTCGCAGGCCATCCAGCTCGCCCGACGGGCCCTGGCGCTCGGCGCGCCGGGCGATGCCCGGACCTATCGGCTGCTCTATCCCGTCGTGCTGGAGGACGCGCTGCTGGCCGAGGCGGGTGAGCATGGGCTCGACCCGGCGTTCGTGGCTGCGCTGATCCGCCAGGAATCGATGTTCAACCCGCTGGCCACCTCAGCCGTGGGCGCCCGTGGCCTGATGCAGGTGATGCCGGATCTCGGCGGGCGCCTGGCGCAGTCGCTGTCCTACCCGGTGTGGGACCCGGTGTTGCTCTACCAGCCGGACGTGAGCCTCCAGCTCGGGGTCTTCCACCTCCAGGAGCTGGCTGGCCGGTACGCCCACCCGGTGCACGTGCTGGCCGCCTATAACGCGGGGGCCAGTCGGGTGGAGCGCTGGTCGCAGCGGATCGGGGTGGATGACCCCGAGATCTTCACCGAGCGGATTCCCTTTGCCGAGACCCGTGGCTACGTCCGCGCCATCCAGCGCAACGAGGAGATCTATCGGAGTCTCTACGCCTGGCCCACCGTGACTGCGCAACGGTAGCCGCAGGCTTCCACCGGCAGGGCGGGCTTCTTAGCTTGTAAGACGTTTCCGCCACCAAGGTCGTCTCCGGTTGCTCGATTCCGCCCGCTCGCAGGATGCCCTTGACCGCATAGGCGAGGGGATTTTCGCCCTGGATCGCGACGGGCGGATCTCCTACGCCAATCGCACCGCTCTTCGTTTGCTCCCCCCGCTCATCGGCACCCGCGGTGACCTCGTCGGCCTGGTCGTGTGGGATGCGTCGCCCTCACTGCCCCGGACGCCGGTCGGCAAGGCGCTCCTGCGGGCGCTCCGCGAGGACGGACCGGTGACCCAGACGGTCCGCGACCCCGTCTCGGGCCTCATGCTCGAGCTGCGCCTGTTTCCCGCGGCCAACGGGATCAGCGGGCTGCTCCTGGCGGCCGCCCGGCCCAAGGCGGCCGACATCCTCAACCGGATCAGCGATCTGTATCTCGCCTGCGACGACGAGTGGCGGGTGACCCTGGTCAACGCCCGGGCGGCCGAATATCTCCGGCTGCTCGGTCCCGAGCGAGTGGACCCGGTCGGCCGCTCGGTGTGGGATGTGATTCCCGACCTGGCCGGCTCCCGCTTCCAGGCCGAGGCGTTCCGGGCCATGGTCGAGCAGACCGAGGCCGAGTTCGAGGGCTTCTATCCGCCGCTCAAGCGCTGGTTCTCGGTCCGGGTGACCCCGTCACCCGAGGGGATGATCGCCTGCGTCCGTGACGTCACCGGCTGGCGCCGCACCCGCCGGGTGCTGGCTCGCGAGGCCGAACGGCTGGCGGCGGTGATCGATACCCAGCAGGCCGTCGCCACCGCCGGCCCCGATCTGGGCGCGGTCATGCGGGTGGTGGCGGAGCGCCTCCAGGCGCTGACCCGGGCCACCGCCGCCGGCGTGTTCGTGCCCGACGATGGCGACCTCGTCCTGTGTGAGGCCAGCGGCACCGCCCGCGAGCAGATCGGACTCCGGCTCTCGCCCGCCCGCTCGCTGGTCGGCCGGTCGTTCACCACCGGCGAGCTGCTCCGGTGTGACGACACCATGCTCGACCAGGACGCCGATCGGGCGGCCGGCGAGATCCTGGGCGCCCGGTCGGCGATCCTGCTCCCGCTCGCCACGGCCCAGCAGGGCGTCCAGGCGGTGGTCGCGGTCTGGTCGAGCCGTCAGCGGGCCTTCAACGATCTCCATGTGCACACCCTCCGGCTGGTGGGCGGGCTGCTCAGCACCGCCCTCGAGCGGGCGGCCGCCTTCGCCGCCAACCAGGTGCTCCTGGCCGAGCGCACGGCGTCGCTGGGGGCGATCCAGGCCGCCGAGGAGCGGTTCCGCACCCTGGTCGAGGGCATCGACGACGTGGTCTTCCGGCTCGACCGCCGGCAGCGCTGCGTCGACATCTTCGGCCGCTGGCTCGAGCGCGAGGGCTTCCGGCCGGGCGACTTTCTCGGCCGGACCACCAGCGAGATCATCGGGCCGAAGGCGGCGGCGTCGCACGAGCGGGCCAACCTGCGCGCCCTGTCCGGGGAGACGGTCACCTACGAATGGACCCGGGAGAGTCCCCGCGGGCTGCGCTACGTCCAGACCACCCTGTCCCCGATCCGGGACGCCGGCGGCGAGGTGGTCGGGATCGTGGGGGTCGGGCGCGACATCACCCAGCGGATCGAAGCCGAGCAACAGGTCCGGCAGGCCCAGAAGATGGAAGCGGTGGGGCGGTTCGCCGGCGGGGTGGCGCACGATCTCAACAACATGATGATGATCATCGTCGGCTTCAGCGACTTCCTGCTGACCGCCCTGGCGGCGGACGATCCGCGCCGGTCGGACGCCGACGAGATCCGGAAGGCCGCCGACCGCGCCATGCACCTGACCCGCCAGCTGCTCGGCTTCGGCCGGACCCGGGTGGTGGCGCGCGAGACCCTGGGCCTCAACGGCGTCATCGAGGGGATGGAGCGGATGCTCCGTCCCCTGCTGGGCGAGGATATCCGGCTGGAGACCAGCCTCAGCCCCGGACTCGGCGGGGTCGAGGCGGACTACGGCCAGATGGAGCAGATCGTCATGAACCTGACCCTGAACGCCCGCGATGCCATGCCGCGCGGCGGGATCCTGACGATCGAGACCATGGACGTGGACTTCCCCGAGGGCTACGCCCACCATCACCTGGGGGTGGACATCCCCGCCGGGCCGTACGTCCTGCTGGTGGTGACCGACACCGGCGCCGGGATGACACCCGAGGTCAAGGCCCACCTGTTCGAGCCGTTCTTCACCACCAAGCCGACCACCCTCAACACCGGCCTCGGCCTGGCCACGGTCTACGGCATCGTGGTCCAGAGCGGGGGCTACATCTGGGTCGACAGCGCGCCGGGGCAGGGCGCCAGCTTCAAGATCTGCTTCCCCCAGGTGGTGGTGGATGAGAGCGGCGGTGAGGTCGCGCCCAGCCGACCCGCGCCCGCCCGGGGGACCGAGACGGTGCTCCTGGTCGAGGACGAGGACTCGGTCCGGGCGCTGGCCGGGCGAGTGCTGACCGAGCAGGGCTACGCCGTGCGAGAGGCCCGGAACGGCCGCGAGGCACTGGCCATTCTCGAGCAACCGGGCCACGGCGTGAATCTGGTCCTCACCGACGTGATCATGCCCGACATGGGCGGGGTCGAGCTGGCCGACCGGGTCGCCGGCGCCCATCCCGATGTGCGGATCGTCTACATGTCCGGCTACAGCGAGCACGACAAGCTGCATCCCGGTGTCCGGTCCTCGCCCTATCCCTTCCTCCAGAAGCCGTTCTCGCCCGAAAACCTCGCCGCCCGGATCCGCGAGGCGCTCGACCACGCCCCCCGGTAGCCCAGGTCACATCCTCCCCGGACCGGCCGACCCATCTTCGGAACTGGGAGAGGAGGATCGAGGTATGGAAAGCAAGGTCAAGCTCGCGGGCCACGCGGTCCACCCCATGCTGATCGTGTTCCCGCTCGGTCTGCTGGCGACGTCGGTCGGATTCGACCTGGTGTCGCTGGTCGGCGGCAACCCCCGCTGGACGGTGATGGCGTTCTATCTGATCGGGGTGGGGGTGGCCATCGGGCTGCTCGCGGCGGTGCCGGGCTGGCTCGACTGGTGGGTCATTCCCAGGGGCACCCGGGCCAAGCGCATCGGGCTGCTCCATGGCGCCGGCAACGTGGCGGTGCTGGCCCTGTTCGCGCTGAGCTGGCTGCTCCGGCGCCCCAACCCGGCCGAGCCGCCGACTGGGGCGATCGTGGCCGGTCTGGTGGCGTTCGGGATCGCCGGGGTCACGGCTTGGCTCGGGGGAGAGCTGGTCCAGCGGCTCGGCGTGGCGGTGGATGCCGGGGCCCACCTCGATGCGCCCAGCAGCCTGTCGTCGCAGCCGGCCACCGGCCGCGCGGGCGACCGCCGGCGCAACCTCGCCACGGCCTACCAGGGCATCGAGCGACGGGTCGCCGGCCTGGCACGCTGACCCGGCGACGCGCGTCACCCAGGTCGAGCCGCGCCGGCCCTCCGACCCGACCGCGCGGGGAGCGGCCCTTCCCGATCGGCGCCGTCCTGGCCCGGATCCGGCGGGCGGTGCGGCCGCTCCCCAAGGCAGCGATGTTCGCCCTGGCCGAGGACGGCTACCGCAGCCTGTTCCAGCAGCTGGTGGCCTGCATCCTCAGCATCCGGACCCTGGACGAGGTCAGCCTGGTGGCAGCGCGGCGGCTGCTCGAGGCTGCAGCTGGACCCGAAGCGATAGCCGGCCTCGGCCTGGCGGCGCTCGACGGGCTGATTGATGACGTCGCCTTTCACGAGGCGAAGGCCCGGCAGATCCGCGAGATCGCCCGCCGCACCGTGGCCGAGCACGGGGGTCGCCTCCCCTGCGACCCGGAGGTGCTCCAGGGCTTTCCCGGCGTCGGCCCCAAGTGCGCCCACCTGGCCCTCGGCATCGCCTGCGGCCACCGGGCCATCAGCGTGGACATCCACGTCCACCGGGTGACCAACCGTTGGGGGTTCGTCCGGGCCCCGACGCCCGAGCGGACCATGGCGGCGCTGGAGCAGGCGCTGCCGGCGCGCTACTGGGTGGAGATCAACGCCCTGCTGGTGCCGTTCGGCAAGCACATCTGCACCGGCCGGCTGCCGAAGTGCTCGACCTGTCCCGTGCTCGACCAGTGTGCCAAGGTGGGCGTCACGTCGCACCGCTGACCGCGTCCGTGACGGCGCCCCATACCCCCGCGCGGAGCGACCGATGACCGATCCTCAGGACAAGAAGCTCAAGGAGCTGTACGATCTCATCGACGGGATCGAGATCGCCATGTTCACCACCCGGCGGCCCGACGGCCGGCTGGTGTCGCGGCCGATGGCCACCCAGACTCAGGCCGAAGGCACCGACCTCTATTTCGTGACCGACGTCGAGTCCCACAAGCTGGACGAGCTCGAGCACGATCCCAACGTCAACCTGGCCTATTACCGTGACCGGACCAAGGAATGGGTCTCGGTCAGCGGGACCGCCACCGTGTCGCAGGATCGCCGGGCGATCCACGAGCTGTACCGGCCGGACTGGAAAGCCTGGTTCGGCGACGAGGGCGGCGCCCGCGATGGCGGTCCTGACGATCCTCGCCTGGCCCTGATCCTGGTGGATGTCCAGGCCGTGAGCTACCTCAAGCAGGACAAGCCCCGCCCGGTGGTGCTGTTCGAGGTCCTGAAGGCCATGGTCACCGGGAACAAGCCCGACCTGGGCGAGGTCCAGCAGGTGGGCGAAGCCGAGCTGCGGTAGGAAACCCTCAGTACCGCCGGTCCGCGGCCCGGTAGCCGATCGCCCCGTTGAGCCAGCGAACCAGCGGCACCAGGGCCGCAAAGTCTCGCTCCAAGGTGAGCGGCAGCCTGGGGCTCTCGATCTCGGGTTCGGTCAGGGCGCGGTAGGCCGTAAAGGACTTGTACCGGAGCCAGCGCGCCGCGGGGTGACCTTCCTGGTAGCCCCGGGGCAGCCTGGTCAGCATCGCTTCCTCGGTGATGGCCTTGAAGCGCCGCCGGAACGTCGGCGCGGCGACGATCCGGTCCAGCGACCCGGGGTCGTCGGCCAGCGCCTGGCGGATCTTCTCCAGCGCCGGACGGGCCGGCATCCAGATCCCGCCGGCCACGAAGCAGTCGCCATCGGCCAGCTGGAAGTAGAGCCCGGCGCCGGCGGCCTCGGCGTCCTGACCCGCGCCCCGGCCGGCGTCGGCGTGGTAGAACTGGCAGGCGGCGTTGGTCTTGTACGGCGACTTGTCGGCCGAGAAGCGGACGTCCCGGTGGATCCTGAAGATCGACCGCCGGGGGTCACCCACCAGCTCCGGGGCGATTCGCGCCAGGCGGACGTCCATCTCCTCGACCAGCGCGCGGAGCGGATCGCGCACCTCGAGCTGGTAGACCGCCCGGTTCCGCTCGAACCATTCCCGGGTGTTGTGCCGGGCCAGCCGGCGCAGGAAGCCGACGGCTTGAGGCCGGAAGCCGCGGAAATCACCGGCCGCCGGGGCGTCGGAGCCGCCGGCCCGGCGGGCCCGGCTGGAGGAAGCCTTCACCAGTTGCTCCTTCATCGGACGGGTCATCCTCTTGATGGCATGCTCGCGCCGGAGCGCGGCGCTCCGGTCGGTCGCGGGCTCCAGGTGGATCAGCCGGACGGGCCGCCGCGAGCGGGTGTATCCGGCGCCGCGGCCGGCATTGTGGGCGGCCTCCCGGCGGACCGGATCGGTGGTGATCCCGGTATACAGGGTGCCGTCCCGGCACCGGGCCAGGTAGACGTGCCAGGGCATGGGCTGCCTGGATTGTAATGCAGTGCCGCCCGGCCTATCTTCGGCGTAACCTCCGTGACATCGCCGAGTTCGACGTACCCTGATGCCTGATCGCCGCCGGGTTGGTCGCAGCACCCTGCCCGACCAGCGCACCCTCCTCTCCTGGCTGTTCGTGGGGCGGCTGGTGCTGGCCGTCGGCATTCTGCTCGGAGCCGGGCTGGTGTCATCCGAGCGGCCGCGGGAGTCGTTCCTGGTCACCGTCGCGGTGGTCATCGCCCTCATCGTCACGGGCTATGGCGCCTGGCACGTGTTCCTCCGGCGGCGGACCCCGGGCAACGGCTTCCTCCTGACTCAGGCGGTCGTCGACCTCGGCGTCATCACCACCATCGTGCACTTTGCCGGTCAGCCCCAGTCTGCGTTCCCGGCGCTGTACGTCCTGGCGGTGGCGGCCTATGCCCTGCTGATGCCGCCGGCCTGGGGCGCCCTCACCGCGATTTGCGCCTCGCTGCTGTTCCTCGGCGACGCGTTTCTGACCCGGTCCGGGGCCCCGGACACCGCGTTTTGGGCCCAGGTGGCAGTGTTCAACCTGGTCTTCGCCATCGTTGCGGTGCTGGGGCATCGGCTGCGCGAGGCCGGGATGGAGCAGCAGACCCTGGCCAGCGAGCTGACCCGGGTCCGGCTGGAAGCCGACGACATCCTCCGGAACATCCGCTCGGGCGTGCTCACGGTGGATGGGGTGGGCCGGCTGGCGTTCCTCAATCCCACCGGCCAGAAGCTGCTCGATCTCGACGGTGAGGGGCTGATCGGAATGCCGGTGCTGGACCAGCTCAAGGGCCGCTCGGCCGAGCTGTGGGCGGCGGTGGTGGCCGGGATCCGGAACGGCCGGAAGATCAGCCGGGGCGAGGGGATGGTGATGCACCAGGACGGGCGGATCTTTCCCATCGGGCTCAGCACCACCACGTTCCGGCAGGAGACCCAGGACGCCCCGTCGGTGACCGCCATCTTCACCGACATCTCGGACCTGAAGGAAGTCCAGGAGCTCCAGGCCCGGGCCGAACGGCTGGAGTCGGTGGCGGCGCTGAGTGCATCGCTGGCCCACGAGATCCGGAACCCGCTGGCCTCGATCCGGAGCTCGGTCGAGCAGCTCGCCCGCTCGAAGCACGCCGACGACGACGAACGCTTCCTCGCCGGCCTCATCGTGCGCGAGAGCGACCGCCTGAGCCGACTGTTGAGCGAGTTCCTCGATTTCGCCCGGGTGCGGGCGAGCCACTTCATGCCGATCGACCTCCACGCGGTGGTCGTCGCGGTGGTCCGGCTCATCCGTGCGCATCCGGAGTGCCGGCCCGACGCGGTCCTCACCGGCGAGGGCGGCCGCACCGTCCTCGACGCCGACGAGGACCTGCTCCATCGCGTGATCGCCAACCTGGTGCTCAACGCGGTGCAGTCGGCCCGCGGGCCGATCCA